>CANLJX010000030.1 GCA_947491545.1 Deltaproteobacteria bacterium | reverse complement strand
TGCAGGTAAGGGGCTGGATTGTTGCGCGAAAGAAGGTGTCCGTCCCCTCTTCGCTCCCTGTCACTCTCCTCCTCCTCCTGCACTTGCACTGAGTTCCTAATCCTCATCCGCGTAGTCCGACGCGGGTATCGCGGCCGATCCGGCGGAGTTTGTTGATTATGAGCAGGAGTTGGTGCAGGTGCAGGAGGAGGAGAAGGATCAGGAGGAGGGGGCTGGATTGCTGCGCGAAAGAAAGTGTCGGTCGCCTTTCCGCTCCTTGTCGTTATCCTCCTCGTTCTCCTGCACTTGCACTGAGTTCCTAATCCTCATCCGCTTAGACCGACGCGGGTATCGCGGCCGATCCGGCGGAGTTTGTTGATTATGAGTAGGAGCTGGTGCAGGTGCAGGAGAAGGAGGAAGACAAGGAGAAGGAGGAAGACAAGGAGAAGGAGGAAGACAAGGAGAAGGATATACGCCGAAGGGTCAGGGCAAAAGAGACCGAAAGAGGAGCCCTTCTTCGGTCTACCGCCGACGCAGGAGTGTGCGGAACTTCTCTGCCATGCGATACCCCCAGGAGCCCTTCACCTCCTGCAGCTCGGTCTCGGCCTCCGCAACACGATCGGCGAGCGCGGACCCCCACTCTTCGGATGCGAGGTAGCGGCGGCGGATCTCCTCCACCATCCCGTGGAGCTTTCGCCCCTCATCTCTCATCTCTTGGCACATGGCGCCCACGGAGTGGTACTGCTTCAGGACTAGGTCGAGCTCAGCTTCGCGAACGCGCAGCGCCTCCTTTCCTTCCTGAAGCTGGTGCTTGAAAGTGTCTTCTGCGTTCGCGAGCTCAACACGAGTCTGGCGCTCGCGATCTGCCAGCTCCGCAATCTTCCCATCGGCGGCGACGAGCGAGTACTTGTAGTCTTTGACCGAGTTGACGTACGGCTGCGAAGCTTCAAGCAAGGCCGGCAGGATCTCATGCTTCACGACGCGCATCGAGTGGACGCCGCAGCCCTTGTCGCTCACTCGCTCTCCGGCTGGCTGCTCATCGCTCGTGAGGCAGAACTGCTTGACGGGAGCACCCTTCCAGAGAACGGCGTGAACTGCGTGGGCGTGAGCGAGCACGAGCCAGCCTGGCGCGAGAACGTGCTCAAGCTGCTCGGAGTGCACGGCTCTCCACCACGAATCAAGCTCCGACGTTGCAAGTTCTGAACAACGATAGAGATCCTTAACAAGCGGGAGCCACTGAACGCGCTGCTCACGTGCTACCCGAGCATCAACCAGCATGCGCGGTGCGGCGTGGTGCGGGAAGGAAAGGTAGCTCTCGAAGCTTGAGAAGCCCGAGCTGGTGAGGGCGTGCTTCAGCTGGTCAAGCGAAGCGCCCTTGCCGCGGATCTGGTCGGCTGACGGCTCAAGGTGCGATCCTCCGGGGCTGTGCAGCGTGTTGCCAACTGCCAGCACAAGGGTGCCGGTGGGCTTGAGCATCTTCTTGCACATCGAGAGGAGCTGAACCCCCGGGTCGAAGTACTCGCTCTGGACGAGCACCGGGTCGATGCAGATAACGAAATCGAAACGCTTGTCGTCGACGACGTTCTCAAGGAAGCCCGACACGACTTCAACGTTTGACATCCCCTTACAGCGGGTGCGAGCGCACTCGGCTAGCTCCTCGGAGGTCTCAAGGGCCACAACGTGGAAGCCGCGCTCACCGAGGTAGCGGGTAAGCGCACCGCCTCCGCACCCTACTTCGAGGATGCGCGCTGCGGGCGGGATATCGAGGGCACGCACGATGGCGCTGCGAAACGGCGTTATATGATACCAGCACCGCTCGTGGAGCGCGCGCTCAAGGAGTTCCGGGGAGAGCGCGCTTAGGTCTTCGGCCCCTTTGAGCATGGCTTCGAGGGTAGACCCCTCGCCGTGCGGACGCTTCGATATAAGCAGTTTCTCGGGATTTGACTGGTCTGGAGCCACTCCAGCTCTCTTCCCAGCATCAATTATCCCCGGAAACTGCGCGTACGCCACACTCATGCGCGCGACTATAAACAACCAAACCGATTGTAGAAATCGGGAAAATCATACTTTCGATCTTTTTTCTTCTGACACTCCGCCAAGGGGGTCAGCGCCAGGACGCCAGAGGGTATCAAATCCCCTCTGAGCCGAGGGGCGAAGACGGGCTCAATTCCCCACCTCGCTAAGTCGCTTTTCACCTCGCCCGCGTGCACGAGGCAGCTTTTAGGAGCCTCGCATCATGGAAAAGATGGTCGAGCTCCACTCTGAATTCTCTTCGGTAGTTAAGCCGAAGCCAAAACCTGTTTCAGGGGCAAGTGTTATAGTATCTCCGGGTTAGGGTAATCCTTGTCTGGCTCCTTATCGCTATGGCTGAACCGGAGAGATCCCGTACCTTAAAAGAGTGAGAGCGACTCCGCACAGCAACCGAGACATGCAATGACCGGGCATCCAGAAAACCTCGATGTGTACCGCGATCTTCATCGAGGATTTCTAGTGCTTCAGCGGCGGATGCGCTCCCTGCGTTCGCAGCTCGATTTCCCTCTCGACTCTATCTCAGCAATCGTCCTGCTCTGGATCGGCTACAAGCCGGTGCTGCACTTCGGCGAGCTGCAGCGCACGCTGCACATCCCTAAGGCGAACCTCTCTCGGCTGATGCAGAACCTGGTCGAGCGCGGCTACGTGGAGTCGAGCGTCACAGAGTCCGACACGCGCAAGAAGCAGTTTCGGTACACGCCTAAAGGCGTGAAGCTCCTGGCGCAGCTCGACACGATCAACAACCGGCTCGTGCGGCTTGGCACCTGCCCATTAACTCGTGAGCAGATCTCGTCAGCCACAGCCGCGGTTGCGGCGATCGCTTCCGGGCTCGGCGCTCCCGCCGATGCTGGCCACCCGGGCGAAGAGCCGCTCTTCACCCAGATCCGTCGCCTGCTGCGCGTCAGCGGGATGATCGGCTCAGACTACCTAGGGTGTGGACACGAGATCATGCTCTACCACGTCTTCTCTGAGCTTGGCCGCAAAGCACAGCCGATCCCGCTCAAGTTCTTCCTGAAGGCGCTCCAGATTCCGCCAAGCTCCCTCTCGCGCGACATCTCAAAGCTCGTGACGAAGGGCTGGATTGAGAAGATCTACTCGCGCTCTGACCGCAAGCAGCTCCTCTTGCGGCTCACCGAGAAGGGCATGAAGCACTACGAGCAGTGCGAAACGCTGATGGCAGAGAAGTACCGCGGCGCCCTGAAAGGGATCCCGCTCGAGACGATTCAGGAGTGGATCACAGCGCTCGCCCCGCTTGAGGGGCTTGAGCCGCCGACGATCGACGAGGCTCCGATCGTTGCCGAGCGCTGTGAGTCCGATATGGCGCTGCACGCCGCGCGGACCTTCATCGTTCAGGAGCTGGTGCGCGCCGGGCAGAGCGCGCCCGCCCCCGACGCGATTATTCCAGCCGACCAAGAGTGTATCGCCGTGCGCGAGGCCGATTCCCTAATGGCAATCGCCTTCGCGCCGAAGGAGCAGAGAGGCGCAGAAGCGGTCTTCTCGTCGGTAGTGCTCTCCCGCGAGGTCTCAACGGAGAAGTTTGCGCGCGCAATCGTTGCGAAGGCTGCCGAGCTGCTGCGCGGGTCGCCGCTTTCAGCAAAGGTCGAAAAGTCGGTCTCCGACCACCCGTTTCTGTCCAAGCTCACCTTTGGGCGCAGCGAGAGCCGCAAGGGCAGCGCGAACGGTGTTGAGAAGCACTAGCTGAGGCCGTCTCAGTCGGTCTGAGGACATGGCGCGAGGGAGCCGCGGCGGGAACATTCTTATCCAAAGATGCGTTGGGGGACGGGTACGAGCCCGTCTACATGCAGGTGCCTGGGATAGCTCGGGAGCTTTGGTCTAGCCCTGCCCTGCCTCAAAATGTCTTGGCATTTGTTGAGCTTGCGAGCGGGGACGTGCGCAATCACGGTTAGGTGCAGGAGCCCGTTAACGTAAAAAACCGGGGTGATGGCTTAGCTGGAGAAAGCCCCCCATTTTGCGCTATTCTCCTACGGATGTCGTCTGACCCTAACTCGTTGAGGCAGCGTCGCCCAGAGCACGTTGCCCCGAACAGAAATTACCGCAACCGCTACGGAGCAGCCCAGCTCGCCGACCAGCAGGTCGAAGCGGCTATGCGTGAGCTGCGCGAGCGTTTTGATCGCGTCGAAGCCAACCCGCATGACCGCAATATCGCCAACGACGCGGTCGGCTATGCGTGGCGAATCCTAACCTACCTTGGCTACCCCGACTTTGACGCAATTCGCTCGCTCCACACAGAAGATTGGCCGACTGCCTTCGAGCCGAATCTGCACGGCCTTGTCTCCCTAGCCCTCGAAACGATCGGCTGGCACCACTTCGGCCTCAGGCGCTACGACATCGACCGCACCGCACGCGTCTTCGACCGCGTCGCAGAGCTTACGCCACACAACCAGCGCGCCCTTGAGCGCTTCGCGATCGTCGCCAATGAGATTCAGCCGGAGCACATCGGCGGGCTGGCGAAGTTCCCAAAGAAGCAGAAAGAAACCGCGCTCGGCTACAAGCTGCAGTGCAAGCGCAAGGTAGACGAGATTCTGCAAGACGTGTTCGGCATCGGCGAGGGGCACCTGATGGGACAGAGCGAGCCATCAGTGGCTGCGATGCTCCCCTCTCTCAAGGAGCGCGACCGCCGCTTCGTGTTCAACATCCTCGGGCATCTCTCGCGGATGAACAGCGTGATCGGCGACTTCTTCGAGAACGGCACGATGCTCAGCCTCGGCATGGGAGCAGCCTGCTGCCAGCTCGAGATCCTCGGCTTCCCACGCGACGTGCACAACGTGATCCCGATCTGCCTGAGCCGCCTCGACGAAGACTCCTCCGGACAGGTCGCAGGCGAAGAGACCCAGATCCTGTGCGAGATTCTAAAAGTCATCGCCACCATCTCTGCCTCAAAAGCGCGGATGTTCAACAACCAAGGCGCCGCGCGACGGGTGAAAGAGGTGCTGGATCTTGTGGCGAAGATAGAGCAGAGATTGGCTGAGGGCTGAGGGTCGTAGATTGAGGAATACCGGCTACTGCCGGCAGCGGTTTTTTCTTCGGAGGCCGGAGCCGGGGCCGTTGCCGTTCCCGCAAGCCGTCTCGCAAGTCGAGCAATGCCTGCGAAACAAGCGCCTATCGGCGAAGCCGATACAGCGCAGTTCGCAACTCCGCCTCAAGTTTCATCGCAACCCAGAGGTAGGGTTCTCAATCTTGTGGTCGGAGCCGTTCCCGTTCCCGCAAGCCGCCGCGAAACCTGAGCGTCGCCCGCGGAACAAGCGCCTATCGGCGAAGCCGATACAGCGCAGTTCGCAACTCCGCCTCAAGTTTCATCGCAACCCAGAGGTAGGGTTCTCAATCTTGTGGTCGGAGCCGTTCCCGTTCCCGCAAGCCGCCGCGAAACCTGAGCGCCGCCCGCGGAACAAGCGCCTATCGGCGAAGCCGATACAGCGCAGTTCGCAACTCCGCTTCAACATCTCAAGTAATTCGGGGGTCCAGGGGGGCACCCCCTGGTCGTCATTTGCATCTTGGCGCAGCCAAGTGCGAATAGAGGATAGATCGCGGGTCCAGGGGGGCTCCCCCTGGTCGTCATTCCCATCTTGGCGCAGCCAAGTGGGAATAGAGAAGAAACTGCGCCAGCAGGGATTCGAACCCCGGACCAAGAGATTAAGAGTCTCCTGCTCTACCAGCTGAGCTACTAGCGCATATCCTTAAGGACCGGCGGATACTAAGCCAAAACGCGGACACAGATCAAGCGATCGGCCCCCTGCTCCTCCGTCCGGCAAAAAGAAGAGCTTGGTGTTCGCCTAAGCCTTCTGGTAGTTTCCCCAAACTGTATGCAATCCAAAGAGATTCTTAAGTTTTTCTTCGAGATGGGGCAGCTTTCCCGTGTCAAGCGCGAAGGCTGGCGGCTGCTCGGAATTCAAGATCCGGAGAGCGTTGCGGAGCATTCGCTTCGTGCTGCGCAGATCGGCTGGGTTCTGGCGAAGCTTGAGGGATACTCCAACCCGCACGAGGTCGCTGCGATGCTTATCTTCCACGATATCGGCGAATGCCGGATCGGGGACATTCACAAGCTTGCCAACCGCTACATCTCAGCAGACGAAGAGCGCGCGGTCGAGGAGCAGGTCAGCCGGCTGGGCGAGGCTGGCAAGGATGTTCTTGCGCTCTGGCACGGCATCGAGAGCCAGAAGACGCAGGCCGGCATCATAGCAAAAGACGCGGACCTGCTCGATCTCGCGGTGCAGGCGAGAGAGCTAATCGAGCGCGGATTCCCGGATGCGGCAGAGTGGTTTGAGGCGGCCAAGGCGCGCGTGCAGACGAAGTCGGCCAAGGAGCTCATTGAGCAGCTCCCGCACGTGCCGAGCACGAGCTGGTGGCACGGCCTGAAGAAGATGGACTAATGAAGGAGGAGGCTAGCGGAGAAGCGGAGGTGCTGCGCGGCACGATCGACCGTGTCACGTTCCGCAACGCCTCCAACGGCTACTCGGTACTGCAGGTTATCCTCGAGGGCTCCCAAGACCGCGTCACCGCGGTCGGCACCGTTCCCTCAGCAGGAGTTGGCTCGTACGTCACGATGACGGGCGCCTTCATCACGCACCCCAAGTTCGGCAAGCAGTTCACGCTCCACTCCCTCAAAGAGACTCAGCCCTCGACCGCTGACGGCATCGAGCGCTACCTCTCTTCGGGCCTGATTGCGGGCGTCGGAAAGAAAACGGCAGAGCGCATCGTGAAGGAGTTCGGGGCGCAGGCGCTCGAAGTTATCCGCAGCGACCCAGAAAAAGTCGCGCAGCTCTCAGGGGTCGGAAAGAAGCGCGCAGAGATCCTAAACGCTGCGCTCATTCAGCAAGGAGAGTTCGACGAGATCCTGCGCTTCCTGGTTGAGCACCAGATCTCCCCTAACCTCTCGGCGAAGATCTACGAGCGCTTCAAGGGAAAGACGCTCGACGTAATTCAGGCCGACCCGTACGTTCTGGCGCGCGAGATTCGCGGCGTGGGATTCCACACCGCCGACACGATTGCGCTCAACCTAGGCATCCGGCCCGACTCTCCGAAGCGGCTCCAGGCTGGCATCTACTTCGCGCTCGATGCCGCTGCCGACGAGGGGCACTGCTACCTCTCGCGGCAGTCGCTGCTTGAGCGCGCCACGCACCTCTTGGGTCTTGAGGAGCGCGTCGACCTGGGCGAGCACCTCGACCAGCTCATTCGCCAGGGGCTCTTGGTTCTCTTCGAGGGCGGAATCTTCCTAGAGCGCTTCGATCGCGCAGAAGATTCGGTCGCGCGCTTCATCGCACAGCGCTCAAGACCGCGCGAAGCTCAGGCGCTTCGGCCTGAGGTGGTGCGCGAAGCGATCGCTCAGGCCGAGGAGACGCTCGGCGTTGAGCTTTCGCCGGAGCAGCGCGTGGCGGTCGAGTCTGCAGCCGTGCTGCCGCTTTTAATAATTACTGGCGGCCCCGGCTGCGGCAAAACAACCGTGATCAAGGCGCTCACCCTGCTCTTTGAGCGCAGCGGTGTCTCGTTCGCTCTCGCTGCCCCGACTGGTCGTGCCGCTCAGCGCATGTCGCAGGTGTGCGGAGCCCCCGCCAGCACCATCCACCGGCTGCTCAAATACGACCCTTCGACCAGCAATTTTATCTTTAACGCCCGCAACCAGCTCCCGCACGAGGCGCTTATCATCGACGAGGCCTCGATGGTCGATGTGCTCTTGGCGCGCGACCTCTTCGCGGCGATCTCGCCCAAGTGCACGGTGATTCTGGTGGGCGACAAAGATCAGCTGCCCTCGGTCGGCCCGGGGCGGGTCTTCGGCGACCTTGTCGGCTGCCGCGACGTGCGAGTGGTGGGGCTCTCGCGCCTCTTCCGGCGCGCTGACGAGTCGGCGATCAACACGGTTGCCCACATGATAAACTCTGGCGAGGTCCCGACTATCCCTACCCCAGACGGAGTGACGAAATCTGATGCGTACTTCATCCAGCGCGAGAGCGCGGAGGAATCGAGCAAGCTGATCGAGAGCCTGGTCTCCGAGCAGATCCCGCGCAAGTTTGGCTTCTCTGGCTCTGACATTGCAGTGCTTACCCCCTCGAACCGGGGTCCGCTCGGCACGATTGAGCTCAACAAGCGGATTCAGGAGCGGCTCAACGCGCGCGCCTCGCACTCCGAAGACGAGATACTGATGGTTGGCGAGACTGAGTTCCGTGTCGGCGACCGGGTCTGCCAGCGGGTCAACAACTACAAGATAGACCTGGCCGGGGTGTACAACGGCGACATGGGGACGGTGGTCGCAGTTGACCGAGAGGAGCAGAAGCTCTCGGTAGAGCTATGGGATGGCAGGCTCATAGAGTACCCACGCGGCGAGGTCGGACAGCTCTCCCTCGCCTACTCTGTGACGGTGCACAGGTCGCAGGGGATGGAGGTTCCATGCGTTGTCCTGGCGCTCGATGACTCGCACTTCACCCTCCTTGAGCGGCAGCTCGTCTACACCGGGGTGACCCGGGCGAAGAAGCTCCTGATCATCGTCGGCTCGAAGCGCGCCCTGGCGATCGCAGCGAAGCGGGCGCAGACCAGGCGGCGCTGCACCCTGCTCCTGGAGCGGATCGGGCGGATACTCAACCCGGGAGAGGCGCGGCTTGTGTCGCTTGAGTCGTGACGAAACGCTCAGTTCAAACGCCGATTTAGCTCCACACTGCTCGCGGTAGCCCCCTAACGGAACTTTCACTGGCTCACGACGTGTTTCCTGCAGCAGACACGTTCTCGTAATCACTAAAGTGAGGTAGTATCCCGCACCATGACGTCTGCCCCACCCGCTCAAGGATCGATGCTCTTCGAAGTTGCCTGGGAGACGTGCAGCCAGATCGGCGGAATCTACACGGTCATTAAGACTAAGGCCCCCAACATGGTCGAGCGTTGGGGCAGCAGCTACTACCTCGTTGGTCCCGATCACCAGCACACAAGCGCCCTTGAGTTTGAAGAATCCCCTGCCCCCGACCACCTGCGCCCAGTGTTCGAGGCGATGGCTGCCGCAGGCACCCCGTGCCGCTTCGGGCACTGGCTGACTGACGGCCGGCCGTCGGTCATCCTCGTTGATTACCGCGGCCGGTACTCGCAGCTCGGTGACGACAAGTACTTCCTGTGGCGTGACAACGGCATCTCGCTTGAGGGAGACGATGGCGAAGTCAACGCGGTGGTGGCTTTTGGCTTCGCAGTAACCGAGCTGCTCAAGCTAGTGCGCGAACAGCTCCCGTCGGCGAGCATCACCGCACACTTCCACGAGTGGATGGCTGGCGTGGCACTGCCGCGGCTACGCTCGTTGAACCTTCCAATCGCCACCGTGTTTACCACCCACGCCACGATGCTTGGGCGCTACATCGCGTCGAACGACCCGAACTTCTACTCGAACCTGCCGTGGATTAACGCCGACGAAGCCGCGCGCAAGTACACGATCTGGAGCAAGTACGCGATTGAGCGCGCGGCTGCCCACTCGTCGCACGTCTTCACCACCGTGAGCGAAGTTACTGCCCGCGAGGCTGAGCACCTGCTCGGCAGGAAGCCCAACTTTGTGCTTCCGAACGGGCTCAATGCGCACCACTTCACTGCGCTGCACGAGTTCCAGAACCTGCACCTTAAGTACAAGGAGCGCATCCACGAGTTCGTGATGGGGCACTTCTTCCCGAGCTACTCGTTCGACCTCGACCGCACCCTGTACTTCTTCACGAGCGGCCGGTACGAGTACCTCAACAAGGGAATGGACTTCTTCATTGAGTCGCTGCACCGCCTAAACGAGCGCTTGAAGCAGCTCCCGAAGCCGCCGACGATCGTTGCCTTCATCGTGACGCGCGCGCCGACGAAGAACCTTAACGTCACAGCGCTGCAGAACCACTTGCGCTTTGAAGACCTGAAAGCGACCTGCCGCGACATGGAGCACACCCTTAGCCAGCGCATCCTCGACGCTGCGGCGCGCGGGCGCATGCCGAGCTACGAGGATATCTTCACGAGCGACCTTGAGCTCAAGCTGAAGCGCTCTATCCTTGCCCGCAAGACCTCACAGTGGCCGCCGGTCGTAACGCACGACATGTGCGACGACGGGAACGACCCAGTGCTGAACCACCTGCGCCACCGCAACCTCTTTAACTCGCCGAATGACCCGGTGAAGGTGGTGTTCCACCCCGACTTCATCTCGCTCACGAGCCTCTTTAGCCTCGACTACGACCAGTTCGTGCGCGGCTGCCACATGGGGATCTTCCCAAGCTACTACGAGCCGTGGGGCTACACCCCGCTTGAGTGCTTGGCGCTCGGCCTGCCGACCGTAACTACCGACTTGAGCGGCTTCGGCGCCTACGTCGAGCGGCACGTTCCAGATGCGCTGCAAAATGGCGTGCTGGTGCTCAACCGCTCAAAGAGCTCGGCAGACGCCTGCATCGAGAACCTCACAAACTTCCTCTTTAAGTTCTGCGAGCTCAATCGCCGCGAGCGCATCTCGCTGCGCAACCGCGCAGAGCGCATCACCGAGCGCTTTACCTGGGACGTTATGGCGGCGCACTACCATCGGGCACACGCTGACGCGCAGCGCTGTGTTGAGCCGCCAGAGGTGAAGATTCCGGGCAAGCTTGCAGCAGCAGCCAACGGCGCGACGAACGACGATACGGTGCGCGAGAATGGGGCTGGGGCTAGCTCTCCTGCCCCCTCTGTCGGGTCACCGACGCTGCGTAGTGTGCCGGGGGCTAAGCGCAGCACGTAGCAGTCATCTGCGCTCTCCGCTCATTTTTCCGTTACGTTCACGCACACGGTAGAGAGTTCCGCTAAACGCTGCGGAGCCGCAGCCGGAACCGGAGCCGTTGCCGTTGCCGTTGCCGTAGCCGCTCCCGGTTAGTGGGGCACACCAGTCCAAATCTTCTTCCTTACCCTTCTCTTCCTCCTGCACCTGCACCCACTCCTGCTCATAATGTTCCGTCATAACTTATGCCTGAAACAGTCGTCCCACGGGAGGTGCAGGGGCGAGAGCCGAGCCTAGATACATCCGATCCTTCGGTTCATTTTTAGCCCCATGCCGCGTGGCTAGAGACCTCGATTGGAGTTTGCCCGACACCTCATCTCCATCCGGGTATCCCGACACGGGTATCGCAGGCAATCGATGGAAATGTCTTGATCATGACCAGGAGTCAGTGCAGGTGCAGGAGGAGGATAAAGAAAAAGATCAGGAATTTCAGGCTCCGCTGTAATCTGCCTTGAGACTCCGTAGGTTCTCTTTAGGGCATGGCAACCCCTTTTTCGCGACCGCTCTTTGCTTTGCGCCCGCGAACAATAGAGAATATCGAGCATGAATCATCCGGAGATCCTCGCCCCTGTGGGCACTTGGGACATGCTGCGCGCCGCCGTTCACAATGGGGCGGACGCGGTCTACATCGGCATGCCGGGATTCAACGCTCGGGGGCGCGCTGCTACGCTTGAGGTCGATGACCTTCGGGCCATGATCGAGTACGCGCACCTGTACGGGGTCAAGGTCTTCCTCGCCTTTAACATCTTAATCTTCGAGCGTGAGATCGAGGACGTCGTAGACGCGCTGCACGAAGTTCTCCCTCTGCGCCCGGATGCCTTCATAGTTCAGGATATCGGGCTCGTTCGGCTGATCCGCTTCATGGCTCCCGAGCAGGAGGTTCACGCATCGACTCAGATGACGGTCACGAGTGTCGAGGCGATCGAGGCGACTGAAGACCTTGGGATGACCCGTTACGTCTTGGGACGCGAGGTTTCAATCCCAGAGATGGAGAAGATTCGCGCCAGCACCGCCAAGGAGCTTGAGGTGTTCGTGCACGGGGCGCTGTGCGTCTCCTACTCCGGGCAATGCCTGACCTCTGAGAGCCTCGGTGGCCGCTCGGCGAACCGCGGCCAGTGCGCGCAGTCGTGCCGGCTCGGGTACGACCTGGTCGTTGACGGCGAAGCGCGCCCGATGGGAGCGCGGCAGTTTCTCGTCTCGCCGCAGGACCTGTGCGGGCTGCAAGACATTCCGAAGCTCACAAGGATCGGCATTGAGTCGTTTAAGATTGAAGGGCGCCTCAAGTCGCCGGAGTACGTTGCGAGCACGACGCGCGCCTACAAAGAGCGCGCGATTGGAGCTCTGGCAGACAGCACGGCCAGAGAGCGCTCGCAGCAGCTTGCCCGCATCTACTCGCGCGGCTTCTTTAACGGCTGGTTCGACGGGGTCAACCACCAGAAGCTCGTGAACCCGGTAATCAGCAGCCACCACGGGGTCGCCCTGGGTCCTGTCGTTGAGGTGCAGCGCGACTCTCTCGTAATTCAGGCTGATGAGCAGATAACTGCTGGCGACGGTGTTGTGCTCAAGGACTTCTCGCGCGGCACAACCCTGGGAGCGACTGTGTTCTCGGCGAAGCGCGAGCGCGCGGGGTGGCGCGTGTCGTTTGGGCGCTCAGTGTCGCTCAAGGACGCGGCGCCCGGCATGCAGGCCTTCCTCAACTCATCCCCGCACCTGGAGGGCGAGCTGAAGGGATCGTTCTCAGACAAGCATCGCTTCAAGCGTGTCCCAATTACGGTCTTCGTGACAGGGAGCGTTAGCTCTCCCCTGCGAGCCGAGGCGCGCGACCCTGATGGGAATGTTGTGAAAGCCGAAACCGAAGCCGCCCTTGAGCCGGCACAGCGCGCTCCCCTCTCAGCCCAGAGCGTTCGAGACGAGCTTGGTGCGCTCGGTGGCACGGTCTTCTCGCTCACTGGCTTTGAGTTCGGTGTTACTGGCGAGTGCTTTATCCACAATCGCGAGCTTAAGGAGCTGCGCCGGAAGCTCTGCGCAGAGCTAGCAGAGCTCCGGCGACGCCGAGCCCCAATCGCAGTGCGTGCGAAGGCGGAGGTACTGCAATGGCACTCAAGGAGGACTCTCAAGAGCGGGCAAACAAGGGGTGCAACGAAGCTCTCTGTGCTCGTGCGCGATGCCGGGCAGCTCGATGGGCTCTCTGCGCTCTCGATAGACACCATCTACCTCGACTTTGAGTTTGGCAAAGAGTACGGACCGGCCGCAGAACGGGTGCGCGGCATGGGGTATCGTGTCGGAATCGCAACGACCCGCATTCTTAAGCCTGGCGAGCTTGCGCACCTGAAGGTCATCGAGCGCATCCGGCCTGACGAAGTGCTCGTGCGCAACCTCGGAGCGTTGCAGTACTTAAGCGGCAAGGGGCTCAACCTCGTGGGCGACTTCAGCCTCAACGCCAGCAACTCCCTCACCGCAGCGTGGCTCGCCGAGAAGGGGCTGGCGCGCATCACTCCGAGCTACGACCTGAACGCCGAGCAGCTCCTGGAGCTTGCCCGTTCAACAGACGCCTCGCAGCTCGAAGTCACGGCTCACCACTACATCCCAGCCTTCCACATGGAGCACTGCGTCTTCGCTGCTTTCTTGAGCAGCGGCTCAAGCTACCGCGACTGTGGGCGGCCGTGCGAGAAGCACCGGGTCGAGCTGCGCGACAGAAACGGCGCGTTACATCCGCTCAAAGCCGACGCCGAGTGCCGCAACACGATGTTCAACGGCGCCCCGCAGTCGGCCGCGAAGCTCGTGCCGTCGCTGCGTGAGCTGGGGGTCTCCCACTTCCGGGTCGAAGGGCTCTTTGAAGAGGCTTCGACCCTGCGCCGCAAGGTCGAGGCGTACGCAGCGCTGATGCGTGACGACACCACTCCAGAGCTCCTGGTCAAGAGCCTCGGAGTCAGCGAGAAATTCGGAGTTACCGATGGGCAGCTCTACAACATCCGCGGCTACCGTGACAGAAAGAAGGCCTTCACAGCGCTCACCGAGCTTCAAGGCTCAGCCGATCCAGGGCTTGAGCTTGTTGGCAGCTCCGATGGGAGACGAAGTCAGCTCTAGTGCCTCGTCTAAAAAGTTCGTTCACCTAACGACGTTGCTGCCGCGAACGGGCCACTACCCATATCTATCGTGTTTTCGGCGCGAAAGGCGCCGAAAACGAACACCCCCTAGCGCTGCCCTAAACAGAATCAAGGTGAAAAAGCTCTTTGAAAGCAGCACTAGCATTGCACCGTCCGCTTCGCCTGCTGTCTCTGATCCCACAACAGCCGAGCGGCCCCTACTCCCGCAGCTTTCCTGTCCCTGCCGCCGAAGAGCGAAGAAGCAATTGGCCCATCCATGGCCAAACTTCACAGAGTACCAATGACTACACAAACAATTGCCCCTCAACACGCTGCAACAGCATCTTTCCCTCTCCTGCGCTACTACGGCGGGAAGATCCTAGAGAACCCAAAGTTCGTGTTGCTATACGCGGGTGACTTCTGGTCAACGCGGCAAGGAGCGTCGCACCAAGCGAAGCTTGACCGTTGCTCCGCAGCCGTTCCCTCGGGCGACCACCCAACGGTCTGGGGAGAGTGCGGGGTCTCTCCCGGAGAGTTCAAGGGCTCCGCTCGCTTCCCCCCTCAGCAAGCCCCGCCCGGTCGTGACTGCAAGAGACATTCGAACGATGGTAGCTTCGGCTATCAAACAGTCGGGCGTAGCAGCCCCGGACGGAGAAACCGTCTACACAGTATTCCTCCTGCCAAAGGTGGCAGTCATCGACGGGTACGCTGACTCGCGCAACGGCATGGGCGGCTACCAAGGCAGCTTCCGAGACGAGAGAACAGGGAAGAAGGTGTACTACGCCGCCAGCGCCTACACCGACAAGGGAAACGGCGTGCGCTGTACCTCAAGCTCCGTCGACAACATCTCGATCGCCGCAAGCCACGAGTGGACCGAGGCGGTCACCGATCTAGACGTCAACGCCGGAAAGCTGGGCTGGTACAACAAGCGCTTCGGAGAGGTCGGGGATATCCCGATTAACCTCGGCTATCCCCTCTCGCAGCTATGGGGACGCGTCGACGGCTGTGCAGTGCAGAAGGAGTGGTCCAATGCGCTCGGGGAGCCGGTGCTGACTGAGTAGAGCGCGTGTCGAGACACTGCTCGTAGCTGCCTGCGCCTGGGAGTATCCCGGCAGTTGTCTCGTTCCTGAGTCAATTGCGGTTAACACCACAACGGAGGAAGCTCCTAAGATTAATCCGCGAGTCCGCTCTCGTCAGAGCCGTGATTATTTTCGACGAAGTTGTCGAAAGCGAGAAAAGATATCGAAGTGGGAGGGAGAAGGAGTTCTTGCAAACAAAGACAACCTTTTCCCTGGCCTAGCTTCGATGCTGTACAAGCACAAGCATCGAAGAGGGTTGACGAAGCGCCTCGGAAATCAGTGTTTCCGAGGCGGGACCGGCTTGACAGGGTCAGCTACTGCTTCGGAGCTACCGAAACAGTGGTGCTGTTCCCATTCTCGACCCGCAACGTAAACTGCACTGGCTCAGAACGGGGTGGAGGATTGTTTTTGTTTTCCTCCTTCGTCTGGGCGGCGACATCCTCGCCGAATTGGGTGATCGGCCTGATAATCCGACCCAACCCGACCTTTCCGGCAGCGGTGATGACGTTCCGCGTCTTCACCTTCTCCTCCTTGTCGAAGGGGTTGGGGATGAAGAACAGCGCGCACCAACCAGCCACAACCACGGCACCGATACGAACATACTTCTGGATCATGATACACCTCGTACATGTTGAAGCTTGAATGCCTACACGGCGATTCGAGCAAACCACAAATGGGAAAATGACATCCAGTCAGTGCTGAGCACTGCTGAAAAGTCACTTGAGAACCTCCAGTACAAACTGAAGTAGAACTCCTTCTTCCCATATGGCGCATGTCAATCGCTAACGTCTGTCACTCATGACGAGTCGTCGTCAGCGATGATTCCTACCTATCACCGCTTCCGCGAACCTCAAACCACAAACTGCCGATCCTGAATCCTCGGACGAATCCGTCCCGAAATTCTGATTCGGGGACGGAGTTCTGCCCTTTTTTGGTCAGAAAATTGCGAATTTCAGAACTTCAGCCTGCTCCGGATGCCTGAAAATGCGGGGCTCAGGCCCCGCCGCAAGCTCGGAACGGCTCATGACGCCCACAGCCAGGAGCGCAACATCAATGTCTAGGAGCGGTTTTGTGCGCGTGAGGACCTGTGAGGCAGTCGCGCATCTTTGTGGGGGTGATGCTCGGAACGAACCTTCGCAAAAAACACCCCTAGTGACGTGGTAGCGAGCTAGCCTAATGCTACTTCGCGGCTTGTACGCGAGGCTCAACGCTCTTCTCAAGCTCGTCGTAGAGCGGCTTGAGAGCTGCGTAGTTCGGCTCGCTGTTGAGCATCACGGTGTGCACCTTGTCGAGAAAGTGCTCCCGGAACGCCCGTTCAGGTATCTTGGCAAAGTCTACTTTTAGGGCTTTTTTTTGCCCTTCGAGCAGCTTGCTGGCCGAGTCCTGAAGCTTGTCAGCCTCCTGCTTCGCCTGCGCCAAGCGCTTGGCGAGCGAATCGTTGTACCCGGGCGCTTTCGTGTCGAGCGTCAAAGACTTCGTCGCACGCGACGAAGCGTCGAGGTCGAGCAAGAACTCGATGTCGACCAAGATGCGGCAGCAGCTCACCTCTGGAGGCAAAGCCACCGGAGCCTGCCCGAACGCAACCAACAACAGTGCAGCAAACATAGGAAAACCTCCTGTGTAATAGAAAACCGGTCCGAAACATCTACCCGAGCGCGGGTATCTCAACTCATCGCTGCCGGGTCAAGCAGTTGCCAAAAATCAGCCAGAAGAGGGGGCGATTACGGTCGTTTTTAGGCCTGCGGACCGTCATAAGAGTCTGTATCTGCAAGCTGTGACACTTTCGTGCCCCCCCCGTTATTCGGCTGTTTTACCCTCGCCTCATCACGTATGCATGGAACGCGCGCAACAGCTCTCGGCATCGGCACTCGCTCTTCGTGGCGTGGCGTTGCGCCTGGCATGCCTGGCACTGCTGACTCTGGCTCTTGCTTCGGCGCTCTCGTCTTGGTTCCTCGCATGCCTCCCCGGTGGTGAGGGGCTGTGTAGCCTGGACTTCTACGTGTTCTGGACTGGGAGCACAGCACTGCACAGCGGCCTGAACACAGACGTGTACAGCCCGGTTGAAGCTGTACGTCTAGGCGATCACTTTAGTAACGTCGCAGCCTCGTCAGGTAACGTGCGCATGAGCCATGCGGCTGCGCTCTTTCCAGCTCTGCAGCCGGTCTCGACGCCCTTTCTCTTCTCCGCCTTCTCGCTCTGGACTGGAGACAGCTTTGAGCGTGACGCTGCTATATTCTTTGGAGTGAGCGTTTCGTGTTACGTCGCTGCACTCTGGCACCTCACCCGGATTCACCAGGTTGCTCCCCTACCCGCCACCGCGGTCGGTGTAGCCGCGTTTTTTCCCCTCTCGCAAATCTCGGTAGACCTGCAGGCCGGAAACGTAAACGGGGTCCAGCTTGCGCTTTTCTGCGCCGCTGTCGCGGCGGCGCGGGCGCCACGCAGTTGGCGAAGCAGCCTAATTGTAGGATCGCTGCTGAGCGCAGCAACGCTCTTCAAACCGAACCTCGCTACAGTACCTGCTCTCTACGTCCTTCACCTCTTTCGTCAGCACAGGCGCGGTGAGGCTTGCGGCGTGCTTGCTGGTGGGCTCGCCGCGCTGATCGGTGTGGAGCTGCTCGTTTCTTCTACCTGGTCTTACCCTACCCCCTGGACTGCCTGGGCAGGTGCAATGCATGCGTTTCTCCTCTCTCCACGCCCTGCCAGCCACAGCAACAGCTCACTTTCTTCCCTAGTGGGAGACGCCCTTGGGCACTCAAACGTAGCCGTAGCGCTTTTGCCACTGGTCGCGATCTGCCTCGGCGCTCTAGCCGTACTGCGAATACCAAGACAATCCCTTCGAACACCCACAGCGCACCTCAGTGCCAGAAAGCTCGACACTCTAGTTCTATACGCCGGAGCAGCCGTCGGTGTCGTATGCTCGAAACCGATGTGGAGTCACTACCTGGCACTACTGGTACCGTGTGCACTCGAAGCGACATTCCCGCTCCTAGCTGCAGAGCGTGATTCACGCCCCTTCCGATGGCTCTCGACAGCCATGACTCTTGCTGTGCCGGTTGTATCCCTACCGCTCATAACAGCAGTTCTCGGCCTCTCCTGCTCCGCCTCGGTAGTCGCGTGGAGCCAGGCGCTGTACGCCATCTGCATTTATGGAGTGGTGCTAGGCCGCACTGTCGGTGCGAGAACAACGGGCGCCTCCGACCGCACCCCCTCGACGCGCACCGGCACCCAGAGCAGGAGGTATCCGCCGAGGTACGGGTGGCGATGGAAGGAAGTTCCAGAGCGCAGCGTGAGGCGGAAGAGGTCTCCGGACCTCTGAGAGATCTCAAAAGCTGACGTCACTTCGGGGGCAGACGCAAGATCGCCGACAACTCGAACCTCGATCGTGTGCGAGGTGTTCATCGCTCGCTGGGTTACTATCCATACGGACTGGCCTTCTCCGAGGTTCCAGATGTAGATGCCGCGAAAGCGGTGCGCTACTGGAATCTCCCGCTGCCTAATGTTCTCAACCATCGGCTCCACGTCATCGTGAAGGTGCGTAAGGCGGTACAGGGCTGCGACCTCAGGGACAGCACGCTGCGACGATAAGAAGCGGAAGCTCTCGCCGTTCAGGAATCGCCACGTGCCGAGCTGTAGCCAGATCAGGGCGACCAGTAGCAAACCGGCGCTGAAGATGAATGTCTCTCGGCGTTGAAGGCGCAATTCCGCCCCCCGGCGGAATAGAAACGGCAGAACGTACAGCGGCCCCAAGTACCAGACTGCGTAGCGACAAGCCGATAGCTGTGCGGAGTTAATGTTGGCGGTAGTAGAGCTCAGTGCTGCAACGAAAATAACCGATACCACGAAGATCGTTGGCTGACGCAACTGCCCCCTACCAAGCGCAACCAACACAGCGAGCCAGCTCGCAGGTAGGTACCACAGGCACCCGATCATCGGGCTGATGAAGACAGCTAAGAGCTTGCGAGCCGAGAGGTACGAGAAATCCGCCTGGCCGAGGTGCGCGATCAGGCTCAAGGCACCGAAGTGCTCGCTGCTGTACAGCAACAGCGCCGCTGGCAGTGTTGCCGCTGCCGCATAGGGCAGAAGGGCTCGCAGACATAGCCGCGCTGAGATTTCGCCTCGCCCAACCCCCGCTTCTCGCCACAGCAGCCAAAAATGGAGTGGGAAGAAGAGAGCAATCGGCACGTTCTGGGCCGCCGCGACTCCCAAGAGAAACGGCGAAGGCACCCTGAAACGCCCCGGCCTCGCTGAGGCAAAGCTTGCAAGCACGAGCCCCAGGCAGAACGCTTCAGGGTGCGAGAACTGCAGGTGCGGAGAGATTGGCGATGCGAGCAGGACCACGAGAAAAAGCAGCGTTTCCCATGATGGGCTCCGTCGCCACAGCAGCACCAGCGGCACGAAGAGCACAATGATGTTCGTGATGCGAAACGCAAGGTACTCGTTCGGCCCTGGCGATAGGAGGTGCAGCACCGCGTACACCGGAGCTACTGCGAGCGAGTACACCCACGGGTGGATGTAACGGTAGGAGCCATCAGAGGAGAGGTAGAGCGAGCCGAGGGTGCCGCCGAACTGACGGTCCTCCCCTTCCGCGTCTGGATCGGGGGGAGCTGTTCGGCTGGCATCGAGCTGCAAGCCAAAGGGATTTGTCTCGTTGAAGTATGGCACTCGTCGCGCGGGGTCGACCGCAAGCGAGTGATCGAAGACGATCGCCTGGGACTGCAGTACGTACTCTCTGCCATCTCCAAACTCAGAGGCGGGAGCGCGCAAGGCGCGCAGCGCCACAAACGCGAGCAGCAGGGCGAGCGCTACGTGCAGCGCCAGGCGGCTCACTGTGCTCCTCTCTCTCATGCTGGGTCAGATACCACAGGACGGGCTCCCTTTGACACCCCCGGAAGCACGTTAACCTCCTGTTTTAGCCAGGGTTTTTCGAAGCTCCATGTTCCCTTGGGCTCGCATCTTAATCTGTTGGAGCGCGTTTTACTGGACAAAATCTTCGGCGAGATTCCAATGAAATTCCTGCAGATTCACTCGTTTTACGATCGCTACCTCGACGCCTTCTACGAGGCTCGGCCGATGCTTGAGCTTGAGACTGAGTCGGCGCAGATCTCCGCGCTGCTCGACGACGGCTTCTCGGGCTCGCACCTCTTCGCGCCGGCCCTGGCTCGGCTCGGAGTTGAGACTCAGCTCGTGATTGGAAACTGTCCGCAATTGCAGCGGCGCTGGTGCAAGGAAGCGGGCTTTAACCCCGCCGGACGCACGCACTGGCTGTACGAGATCGCGCGCAAGCAGGTGGAGAGCTTTCGGCCGGATGTGCTCTACATCTCAGATCCAATCACGTACGACTCGAGATTTGTTCGGAGCCTCTCCTACGCACCAAGCCTGGTCGCTGGCTGGCGAGCTGCTGAGATACCGCGCTGGGTGGACCTAACTTCGTTCGACATCATCCTTTCGCACGAGGAGATCTCCCGCAAGCAAGCGGAGGAGCACGGCGCGAAGTCGACCCAGTTCTTCCTGCCAGGGTTCCCAGAGTGGATAGCGCAGCGAGTGGCGAACGAGCCGAAGATGTTCGACATGGTCTTCTGCGGGCAGATCACCCGCCACCATACCCGCCGCCGCGACCTGCTTAACCGCTTGACGGCGCACGCCGAACAAACCAGCGCCTTCACTCCCCACTTCTTCGTGTGCACTGGCGAGGAGTCCCCCTGCGCTCCACGCTTCGCTGAGCCCGCACTGTGGGGCTTGAAGATGCACCGTGCAATTAAGCGTGGCAAAGTAAACCTCAACGTCGGCATCGACCTCTTCGAGAGCGGCGCTGGAAACATGAGGCAGTTCGAGGTAACCGGCACCGGTGGCTTCCTGCTGGCTGAGCAGTCAGTCGGCCTTGAGCGCCACTTCGAGCCCGGCAAGGAAGTTGAGACCTACAGCTCATTCGAAGAGCTAGTTGAGAAGACTGTGTACTACTTGGAGCATGATGAGGATCGCGAAGCGATTGCGCGCCGCGGACAGGTGCGCTGCATGTCTGAGCACGGCATGGACCGGCGTTCCCGCGAGATGCTTGAGCTGCTGGAGAACGGGCTCCGTAATCCGCCCAAGCGACAGAGCCGCTACTCACCCCTGAAGATAGAAGTAACCCGGTCGGCACCTCCGGCCTCGCCAGACCCGGCGAATCTCCTCGTCCAAGCATTTCGGGAGCTGCAAGAGAACCGCATCGATGAAAGCTACAAGCTGGTGCTTGAAGCACAAGCGCACGGAGGCACTTACCCGTGGCTCCACTACCTCCGGGCGTGCTGCTTGCTTAAGCTCGAAAAGGTTGCCGAGGCGCTTGAGGATCTCGCCCAAGAGATCGCCCTCTTCCCGGAAAACAACTCAGCTCGGGATCTGCAGCAGCAGGTGTTTTCGGCTCTGCGCCAAAACGTGAAGAGCTAGCTCTCAGCGAACTTCTCGTCCGGCAAGCGATGTTCTTGGGGCCTCTGCGGTGCCGGTGCCGCGCACTAGTCGATCAGCGCGCATCCCTGAAGAGATAATCGTGCTGCGAGAGCGCTTGGTCGAAGCGGTAGCCGTGCGACTCTAGGTACTCATTCATGCGCTGAGGGGCACGGCACTCTATCAGCAGGTGCTTAAACCTGAAGCGATTGTGGTCGACACCCTGGAGCACCGGAAGCTCTACCCCCTCCACGTCGAGAGAGAAGAAGTCAATCGCGCTTGGCGCCTCGGCGCTGATGAGGATGTCGTTCAACGTCTTGGCCTCAGCGCCAAAGGTAAAGAGGTCTTCATGCGGCTGGAGGAACTGCCGCGACTTCTCCAGGTGCTGCGCGACATCGGGAAGGTCTGAGCCCGGAAGCTCAGAGACAGACATCAGGTTTGAATACGTGATCGGCACAAAGCGCTCGGTGTAGCCGAATGGGACACACGCCGCACAGTAGACCTTGGCCTTAACGGAGCGATTGGCGCGACACTTAAAGAAATTCATCTGCGAGGGCTCAACCAAGACACCACGCCAGCCACGGTAGCGCTCGTAGTACAACGTGTTCGATTGCGTCACGCCGTCATTGGCCCCGATCTCCACGAAGAAGCCCCCATCGTAGTTGAGGAACTGCTCCATCTTCCTGTCGAGGTCGTTGAGTCCGAAGTATTGCCGCGCTGCTTCCATGCCCCCTCCGCTGTTTGCAACAATTCAACCACACTCCTTCGTGCTGCCGCCAGGTGGTTTAGCTGGGGCAGAGGGCATCTGGCCGGCGAGGTGCAGGGAAGCGATGCAAAACCCGACCCTCGGCGGCGTGAACCTGCTCGAGCACCTGAACGCACATGTGTCCGAAACAAAAAATCTGGGATTCGGGTATGTTCACGTTTACGTGCACGTGACCTAGGATTCGCCGAACTCCGTCTTGATGCCGCGCTCCACCAGCTCTTGGTGCATCTCACGAATCGTTGCGTCTGGTCTCCAGAACTTGGAGAAGCCGCCGCTCTCCCACACAGCGCGCGAGTCGAACACGAGGAAGAATGCCGTTAGCTCTGAGAGGTGCCCAGTCCGCCCTCCTCCGCGCAGCGGGAGAGTCGAGGCCCGGGCCAGAATCTCTTGCGCTGCGCTAACCGGCTCTGATGCAAGCCGTGCGCGCAGCTCAGCTAGCCGGGCGGGATGAAGCCCCCGCCGAACGACAACAGCGAAGCGCGAGCTCTCGGTGTTTGCGCCCCGCAGCACAGCTTCCCAAGGATCGAGGTCATCATCCGCGGGGTCGAGCGCCCCCAGAAAAGCGCTGCTTGCACAGAGTTGCGAGAAGCGCGCAATGAAATCATCGGGCTGGATCTCGCCATCTGTCCCCAGGCTTGCCAGCACGAGCGGAGAATTGAGCCCTGCCAATGCGTGCAGCAAGGTCTGGTCACAGAGCGGGCTTTCGAGCGACGTCTCGTGCCCCATGCAGAGCACGTCGCCACCGACGTCCACTCCTATGATGAGGTCTATGCCTAGCTCCTTTGACGCTGTCTTGAGGTCGCGCAAGACGGCAGCACTACCCTGGGACGGGTCGATGACGAGCACCTCCCGGTCTCCTAGCGCCTGTGCGATGTGGGCTTCAACGTGGCGCACACCATCCACTGTCACCATCTCACGTCTCCCGATGCCCACGCTCGGCGCAAGCTGACGCAGATTGCGGAATTCGTGGACGGCTCTCGGTCGGCGCTCTGGGTCGTGCTCCCTCCGCTTCCAGGTGAGGCCTCCCGGAATGGCAACCGCCCCCAAGCGCTCCAGCTCAAGCACAAGCGGCACGGTCGAGACAGCATCTCCTCCCCCGCCGATGCCGAGCACGGCTACTCGCTTTCCCGAAACTGGGCCGAAGAGCCTCTCGAACTGCAGCCTCTCGGGCTGCTCAGTGCGTGATGGCGAGCGGATCATGCGCTGCTCTGCTTAGCGCGCAGCGACGTAGCCGCCCGGCACGCCGCCTTTTGAGTACACAACCTGGTAGAGTTGCACCATGCGGGCGTGGAAGAGCGCCTCGCAGCCATTCAGGTAGTAAGTCCACATGCGGTAGAACTCTTCTCCATACTTCTCTTTCAGGCTTGGCCACGCGGCATCGAAGTTCTCGCACCACGCAGCCAGGGTCTTGGCGTAGTCCGCTGAGAAGTTGTGGACGTCCTCTATCACGAGCCCCTTCCGGGCGGGATCTATTAGCTGTGGGAGCGTTGGGAGCCAGCCATTCGGGAAGATTCGGCGCTGCAGCCAGAGGATGTACTGGTCAAGCGGCGTGGCGGAGTGTCGCGAGAAGATCTCCGCCGAAATCACCTGCAGCGCGAAGAGGCCGCCCGGCTTGAGGCAGCGCTCCACCATTGAGAAGAAGGTCGGGATGTTCTTGCGGCCAACCGCCTCAATCATTTCAATCGACACAATCCGGTCAAACTCACCGGAGTACTTCTGGTAATCCTCAAGCACGATCTCAACGTCGAGACCGGCACAACGCTGGCGCGCGAGCGCAGCCTGCTCCTTTGATACCGTAAGCCCCACGACTGACACTCCGTAGCGCGAGGCCGCGTAAGCCGCAAAGTTGCCCCAGCCGCAGCCGATGTCGAGCACACGCATGCCGGGCCTGAGACCGAGCTTGCGGCACAGGATATCGAGCTTGTCGATCTGCGCGTCTTCGAGGGTCTTTGCCGTGCGCCAGTAGCCGCACGTGTAGGACATGGAAGCCTTGTCGAGCATGAGCGAAAAGAGGTCGTTTCCGAGGTCGTAGTGCCGTTCTGCCACCTCAAATGCCTTGCGGCCGACCTGGCTGTTTACCAAACGATCCATCACAACGTACTTGATGAAGCGCGGGCTGAGCTTCTTAAATGACGGAGCGAGCTGTGGGTCTTGCGTGACGAGGCGGTACATAACGCCAACCAGGTCCGGAGTCGCCCACTCGCCGCGCATGTACGATTCGCCGAGGGCGTAGAGGCCGCCTCGGCGAACGGTGTCGAGAACCACCTGCGACACCTCAACAGTATCCGAGTTAGTAGCAGGGTGCGTGAGCACTTCAGCCGTTTGCATAGGTCTTCTCCTCTGGTGGCGCCGCTCCTGCTGGGCCTCCTCTTCCGCGCCGAACGAGGCGCAGGAGCCACAGCAGCCCGAGTCGGGCGCGGTGGATGATAGTCTGCCGAGAACGGATAGTATAGCGGCTCAAGGGGCATGGCCGAGGCTCGGGGGTGGCCTGCGCTCCGAAGTAGATCTTGATCGCCTGCAGGTGGATGCGAGGCATCGTCAGCAGCGAGGTTACTGGGTATTTCCAGATAGTTGCGCGCACGCGCTGGGGTGTCGCATCGAGCGCCTCGCCGCGCAACGTAGCACTGAACTCCAGAGCCCCTTCGCGATGCAGGTCAACCCGCACTGAGAGCGCCTCCCCTTCCCGCTCGAGTCGAACCGAGTACTCCCCGCTCACATCGTAGAAGGGCGACACGAAGAATTCCTTCGGAAAGCGCCACTCAACCGGGAGGCTCGCTGGCTCACACACCAGGGGATAGATGTGCGTTTCGCCGAAGGTGTTGTTGACCTGCGTGACAAAGCCGATCGCTTTGTCATCAGCATCGAAGCAGGCGAAGAAGCTGACTGGGTTAAACACGTAGCCGAAGTAGCGCGGCATGGTGATGAGCGTTATG
>CANLJX010000029.1 GCA_947491545.1 Deltaproteobacteria bacterium | reverse complement strand
CGAGGAGCGCTCTCTGAGGCCCTTCTCCCATGCGCAGCGTTGCTCGGCGCAGCTGCGACCCTTCTTCCGGCTAGTTGGGGCCTGCCACTGCTCGTGGCTTCAGGCGTCCTGGCTTGGCGTGCGCTCAGCACAAAAGCCTCCGGGCAGACACCAACGCCCGCGGTTCCCATCTGGGTATGCCTTATCCCGTTGGGCTTAACCGCCGCAGCCCTCGTCTATCGATTAGGCTCTTTTTCACAAGACCTCCTCACTTGGGAAGGAACGACTATCGACGGCCTTGCGTCGGATCTCGAATCCGGACGCTCCATGCTCTCTTTGGCTTTATCAAAAACGTTTTGGCATCCGGCTCCGGTCAGTGCCGGCGATGATTCGCTGCTCTTCGGCCTGCCCGCGCTATTGCTGCTACAATTCTGTTCCTCGTCTATCATTTCGCTTCGGGCGGTGTCGGTCGTGAGCTTCTTGCTAGCTGGAGCCCTCCTGGCTCGCTTTGCAGGTCGAACCTTCGGCGGCATTGTGGGCCTGGCTACGGTTGCCATCCTCTGCTTCTGCGAGCCAAGCCTCTTGTACGCGCGCTACGGCAGCTCGGTTGCCGCAACGTTGTGCGCCCTAGTAGCCGCTTTCGTCCTGTGCTACCGGCTCAGCGCCAGTCCGAGATACTCCCTTGCGTTCCTGGCCCCCTGCGCGCTCTTCCTTGCAACTCTCGGCTACTCTCCGGCACGCATACCTGTCGCCCTGCTAACGATTATCACGCCAGTCTCTCTGCTTGCCGCGCGCCATACCGCATGGCCAAAACGTTGCGGCACAGCGGCACTCTTCTTAGCCATCATCGCTGCGGTGCTGGTATACCAGGGAGCAAACGGGCGCCTCAGATTCTACTTCGATGGACGAGGAGAGCAGTTTTTTGGGATGACTCAGACCGGGTGGTTCCCTCCAAGCATAAGCAATCTGCGCAGCCTCTCCAACGGACCTGCAAACCAGCTGACTCCGGGAGAGAAGATAGGAGTTGCGATCGAACTGATGCGGCAAGTCACCTCCAAGCAGCTGTCGAATATGGTCTCTCCCTTCGCAGGCCCCGAGAGTGCCAATGATGGGCCGATCCGAATTCAGGCGGATCCTCCCTCTTGGCCCGTGCTGCCAGGAGTCCTAGCGCCCTTCGCGATGATCGGATTTCTGGCGCTGATGCGCCGAGGAACACCCTGGTTACGCACAGTTCTCGCAGCCTGGCCGCTCGTGACCTGCGCCGCCCTGCTGCTCACCAACCGCATCGACACTCACCGCGCCTACTTCCTGATTGTGCCGCTCTCGCTGTGCGCCGCTGTGGGTCTGGACGCTGTCTACCAAGCTCTTCGCCGCCTCATGCCAGCCAGTCTTGTCGCTGGAGCAGCAGTGCTGGCGACAACGTGGCTCGCCATACTGCCACGTCAAGACTTCCTGTACCCTCAGCTATCCAAAGAGCGGCCAATCACCGCTGACTTCATCACTCTGTCCGAGCGCATTCCGGGATCGCTCCTGTTCGTGGCGGACCTCCCGACCAAGCAATCCTCCCTCATCCGGCTGAAACTCTTCGAGCAGCATGCCTCGACTGGCGAGCAGCGGCGCTTTCTGCCTGACTACATGAGCCCTCTCTTGGGCAGCGGCTTCGTCTCAACTCGCAAATCCGAGCTAGCTGGCATTCAAAGCACCCTCGACGATGGCGGCACCTTCGTTGCTTCTCCCGCCGCTACTTTCTTCAAGCTGGTCTCGTTCCTGGTCAAGGATGGGGCAGAAGCGCGAGTCTTGCGCGAGGGGAACCGAGACTTTGTTGTGATTTCGAAGAGGCCATCTGCTGCGGTTCAGCAGCTTGCGCCGGTAGCACAACTCCCGGAGCCACCCGCCCCGCCTCCGGTTCAGCTCGTCGGCAAGCGCACCATTCCGCTCTCCAGCCTGCGCCCACTGTGGGTAGAGGCGCCTATCGCCAAGCCGAAGCTCAACCTCAGCATCGGCAACCACACGCTACAAATCGGAGGAGCAGAATTTAGCAGCGGGATCGGCCTGCAAGCGCCGACCAAGGTTGATCTAGCCGTCCCCGCGGGCACTCTCGGCCTGCGTGCCTTGGTGGGAATAGATGACGAATCTATTGACTGCGGAAAGTCGTCAGCTTCGGTTGCGGTGTTCGGCCATGATCACCAGGCGATCTACGAAAGTCCCGTGCTGCGAGCCGGAGACCCACCCCAAGAGATCTCGCTCTCCCTGCCCCACGAAAAGAAGATAACCATCGAGGTATCTGATGCCGGCGATGGCGATGACTGCGACCATGTCGACCTGGCGAACGCGGTGTGGGTGCTTGATCCAGCAGCCCCCCCTGCAACCACACAATCAGCGTCCTGTGTTTGCCCAGAAAGCCCGTAACGGCGGTACGTTATCAGCGCTGAAGCAGACTGGGGTGTTGTGCCACCAATACCTTTGAGGAGTGGCGCTACCCTCAGTTGCATCCCCCCTCTATACTTGCGACTTCTCCAACGGATAGGAAAGATAGGCAGAGCGCTCCTGATGAATATGAAATGTCTTCGATTTTTGCTGCCGTGCGCACTGCTGCAGGCAGCGGTGGTCGCCCTTCTAACGTTCGCTCGTGTGGCAGCCGCACAAAGCTCCACGGATCCCGCTAGTCATCAGCTCTGGGTCACTATGCACACCGCTCCGATTGAGGACTACTGCGCGCCATGCATAGCCTCCGAGAAGCTCCTGAAAGACGAGCATGTCGAATTTAAAAAAGTGCTTGAGCCCATGGGGCCCTGGCCGTGGTTTCAGCTCACCGACAGCCGCGGGAACCAGAAGCGCATCAAGGGCGCCCTCTCAAAAGAGGATGTCCAGGCGATCAAGCGAGGAGATTTCCCGAGACGATAACTGGGCCTGGAAACGATGCCGGTTCGTTTTGTGATTACTGGAGAGGCTCTTTAGCCAGCTCTTCGCGGTACAGCCGCAGAGTCTCACGCAACACCTTGAACTCGTCGTCGAGGCACAGGGCCTCAAGGATCCGCAGCGATAGGTCGCTTGCGCTGTGGGTAACTGATTCAGTGTTTGCAGTAGCTACGGTCGTCATAACAGCCTCACATCGTAAAAGCCCCGAATGAACTCTGGGGACGCTCACCATCGAGCGCTTGAGAGGTATCGCACTTCCCGAAGACCGGTTTGTCACAGAGAGCTGCCAGATTTGTAAAAAGAACGTACCAAAAGCCGTGCAGGAGGCTCACCGATTGCCCCGCTTCACACGCTTTCGCGAGCGCAAAAACTGCTGAAATCGGCAAGTTACCCGGCTTTTGCCTTGCCTTCCCAGTCGCGCTACAACCTCCCACCCGCCTGCGGCCACTTATGGCTTCCTGGCAGCTTTCCACGCTCTTTTACACCGCCAACTGAGGTTCATATGGGACTGTAGTCTTACCTTCTGGTTTTTTGCCGTCATAGACGGCGCTTTTTTGAAAGGAGTTTTGCCCTTGGATAGCACCACCGAACGCTCTTCGCTTTCAGTGAGAGAGCTCTTCTTCTCGAATGACCCAATCGTAGTCACTGACCTTCCTTTGGTCGTTGGCGAGAAAGGATCTCGACGAGAACTCCGTGTTGACGTGGCGAACGCGGGCTCCATCGTAGTCACCGCGCGCGGCGCGTGCGACCAGCTGCTTGCATGGGAGATCTCGCTGCCTCGAGAGAAAGGGTTATTCTGCCTGATCGTTGACAGCGATGTCAGTCTTGTCGGCATGGCTTTGCCAAACTTCCTCGGCGTGCAGGTCTTGAGTTTGCGAGGAGTTCTCTTCATCGAACTCAGCCGTGACGAAGACGGAACCTGGACCGGCTCTTCCATGTCGAGAGAGTTCTTCGCTTAATATTCTCGGAGCTGTTGGTTTTCCTCTGGTAACTGCAGCTCCCTATCTTTTCATCCCCTTTTGGCGAGAGGAAAGCTGTACTGTCGCGTCCCCCTCACCTCAAGAACTTCCCCCAAGCCCAGCCGACTGAGCTGCGCTACCACCCGTCCGATGCTCCGTCTCCTGTCGCTCTCTGCAATAATCTTCGCCGCCTTCTTAGCCAGCTGCACTCGCCCGCAACCCATCACACTTGCCCCTCAAAAGAGCTGGTCCATCGGAATCCTCGAGGGCACCTTCCCGCTCCTTCTGGACCCCGAAAATCTAGGCGCACCGCGCCTGACTTGGCGTGATAACCCCGGAATCCCGGCGAGATTTGTGGCAGACCCTTTCTTTGTGAGGTACGGCGAGAAGTGGCTTCTCTTTTTGAGAGAACGTTAATCAAAGGCGACTACGCTGACTCCTCTATCATCAGGGAACAGGGCAGGTGGTGGATCTTCACATCTCTTCCTCCCTACACCGCAGCGCTCTTCCACCCCCCTCCCCGCTCGGCCCATGGACAGAGCACCCAAGCATCGCGATGTAACGCAAACGACAGCTCTCGTGCGAGGCCTGGCGGCGTGCCCCTACTGCTCGAGGGCGAGTTGGTGCGCTTTGCTCGGGACAGCCGCGAGGGGTACGGAAAGAAGGTACGCGCGATGAAACTCGACAAGATATCCTTAACTACGTTCCGTGAACACCCGCTTCAGCCAGACCCCTTGCTCTGTCCGGGCGGTCAGCACTGGCGCTGGAACGGAATGCACCATATCTCGACTGTTAGGCTCCCAGGCGGTCGCTGGATCGCGGTCGTCGATGGGAAGGGTAACAGCCTTCCCGACCGCCGCGCTGAGTAGCCTCATGACGCCAGTCACTCCCTCCCTCCCTCAGAGGTTTCGGGCCAGTCGATTGGCAAAAGATCCATTTCTTCTTTCCCTCCAACAACTTTCAACGCAGTATACCGGTACTATGAAAAACCTAGCCCAAATCGCCGCGCTGCTCCTTGCAGCAACCTTCGTCCAAGCAGCTTTAGCCGACGAGCGTCCGCTCGTGCAGGGCATCACCGTTACCGGGGACTGCCTTACAAAAGTTGCGCAAGATCGCGGCGCCGTAACCGTCACGTCGTCAACCGTCCAAGCAGACGCGCGCAAGGCGACCGAGGACGCAATCAGCCGACATGAACGCGTGAAGTCTGATGTGTCAGCCCTGAACCTCAAAGACTTCTCGAAGCAGACCCTCTCGATGAACGTGAATGAGGAGTGCGAGTACAACAACAATCGCCGCATCTGCACCGGTTACCGCGCTTCGATCTCGACCCGCTTTGAGACCTCTGACATAGCTAGGCTCGGCGACATCATCGCCGCTGCATCCAAGAGCGGCACACAAGAGATATCCGGACTGACAACTTTTGTGTCACCCCGCGCTATGCAGACGGCGCGCGAGGCTTGCCTGGAAACCGCCACCCGTAATGCAGCCAGCAAGGCCCTGAAGCTCGCCTCTGGCGCAGGCGTTTCGCTTGGCAAGCTCATAAACCTATCAGAGCAGGGATCGTCGCTGCCCGAGGTTCCTCAGCCAGCTTTTCGCGGTCGAGCTATGGCGGATGGAGTAAGCGCGATGTCAGCCCCCTCGATCGACACGCAGGCTGAAGACCTACAGGTGTCGGTAGTAGCTCTGTACGCGTTCAATTAAGGCCGGCGGAAATTATCAATCGATCTGAGTCGGGTGCTCACAAAGCCATACAGCTATGACCTCTGCTAAACACTGGACAATCGATCACATCGGAATCGCGGTTGAGAACCTCGACCAGGCGATCTCTTTTTACGAGAAGAAGCTCGGCGCCAAGTTGTGCCTCAGAGAAACGATCGAAGCTTCGGGAGTTGACCTTGCTTTCATAGACACAGGCGAGAGCAAGGTAGAGCTGCTGGCGCCAACATCGAGCGAATCGAAGCTTGCCAAGTTCCTCGCCTCGCGCGGTCCGGGAATCCACCACATCTGCTACGAAGTTCAAGATATCAGGGCTGAGCTGGTGCGGCTGCAGAGCGAGGGGTGTGAGCTTATTGACTCAGTTCCGCGCCCCGGGGCCGCACACTCGGAGATCGCGTTCGTAACCCCAGCCTCTTTTATGGGGGTCCTCACGGAGCTTGTTCAGCACCCGAAGCGGTCGTAACCGCGGCGAACAGGCATAGTTGAGGGGCCTGAGCGAATGCCCAAGGCCCATCCATGAATCCGGCAAATGCCTGTTATTCCAGGTGCTTGCGCGACTTTCTAAATCCTCTTCACGCTCCCCAGCGCACCCTCATACCCAACTCCTCATAATTTGGCGAAGGATCCTCCAAGGTGGTATTCTTTGCTGTCTATTTTCGAGGAAGCTTGTCGTATGGCTACTAGATCGTCCCTGGCCACCTTCGCCGCCCTCCTGGCGCTTACGCCCCAGTGCTTCGCCCTTGAGCAGCAGCACCCGTGCGTTGATGAAGTGCAGCAGTGCTTCACCTACACCGATGCCCGCCGCGATCAATGCTTTCAGAACGCCGCCTCTGGCCCAACGTGCGCTAACTCAGAGCTGGGCAACCTTGCGCGTCGCCGAGCGGAATTCTCTACTCTTGTGCCGAACGACCTCGATGCGGGGCCTTCTTTCTTAGGACCGCAGCTCGTCGACAGGGCCTGCATCGCTAACTTCGACAACTCCTGGTCAGGCGCTATCGTGAAGGGTCCTCTCTCAAAAGAGAACTACTCTTCGCTGCTTGCCGCTCTTGAGCGCTGCTCCCGCAATCAAGCATCTGATATGATGCGCCCATAGTTTCCTCCTCCGAGAGATCCTTTCGTACCGACCAGGGCCCCAATGACCGCGCCAAAGAAGCAGAAGCTCTCCCTCGCACAGGCGTTCCTGCTCTCTGTGGTCGTGCCGTGCGTATTCCTGCTCGGGCTTGAGCTAGGCGCCCGTGGGATAGAGCTCCTCCTGCCGCAGCCAAGCGGTCCGCAGGCTCTAGAGATGCCCACCTGGATGCTCCAGGACGCAAACGCTACTAGGCGCCCAAAGGTAACTAAAGAGGACCTGGAGTGGCTTACCCTCTTCACCGAAGGGGACGGATACCGGGTGCGGCTTCTGCCGAATTCATCGAAAGAGGTTCGCAACACCTTCAGCCTAATCCCAATCGACCGCGACAAGAAGCGGCTCATTCGTTCGAACTCGATCGGATTTCGCGGTCCCGAGATCTCTCTTGAGAAGCAGCCTGGCACGGTGCGAATTCTCGTGTTCGGCGACTCAAGCTCTTTTGGCTGGGGCGTGAATGCTGAGGAGAGCTGGCCAGCCCTGCTGCAGCAGGACCTACAAGCTCGCCACCCCGGTGTGCGCGTCGAGGTCGCGAACTTCGCTATCCCCGGCGACTCGTCAGCGTACGGCAGGCTGCTCTTCGACGCGTTTGCTCCCCAGTACAAGCCTGACTTCGTAATCCTCGGCTTCGGTGCTAACGACGCCAAGCCAGTAGTAACGAGCCACTCAGAGCAGGTGGCACGTTTCAGGGAGAACCAGCAGGCGCTTAGGGCGAAGTCGGCGCTAAAGAAGAGTGCGCTGTACAGGCTGCTTGAGCGCTCGCTCGCACCGAGCGCAGGGAAAAGTGCGATGCAAGCGACGAAGCCAGCCGTCGCCCCGCCAGACTACGCCGACAACCTGCGCTACATGGCGGATGAAGCGCGCGCGCTCGGCAGCAAGAACACCCTCTTCCTGACGCTCTGCACCCCCGGCAACTACGCGCGCGAGGCCCGCGTCACCGCAAAGCGCATGAACGCGCTCTCATTTAACGCCCAAGGACAGCTCATTCGCCTCATCCCGAAGATAAAGCGCGGCGAAGCGTACCCAGAGTACCTAAAGGTCATGCAAGCATCGTATCCAGCGTTCCTGCGCCGCAACGACCGATTCTACGTCACCTCCGATGGCTGCCACCCAAACGAGCTCGGGCACCGCTTCGTGGCAGACCAGCTAACCGAGCTAGTTGAAGCGAGCGGGCTGCTTGGGGGTGGCGCGACTGCGCTGATGTCGGTGCAAAAACCAACGTCATTCCGGTAAGACAAATCGCTTCAAGGTTGTGGCCTGAGAGGGTTGCGGAGCAGCTCAGCATGCCGCATCGATTACGAGAGCTGCATCAAAAGCCGATTGCACCAGGGCTCGAATCTCTTGGTGCGTACGCCCCCACTCTTCAAACCGATACATCAAAAGAGTGTCGCCCATCGCCTCCATGCTGAGGTTTCGCTCTCTTTCAAAGATTGAAACCAGATCGTGCGAAAAAACTTTTCGAATGGCCTGCTCATCAAGGCCCCGCACTGCGAAGCCTTTATCGAAGACTGGATATTCCGGGAAAGACATCCTGTCATTTGAGTGCCAGAACGCGAACTGCCGGGACACCCCCTTGGGATGCACCGAAACCACAGGAAGCTTGGGGCTCGAAATGCGGAAACAGATTACGAATGCCCGGGAGGGTCTAAAAGGGTGCTTGTGTGAAAAAAGAGAGAGAACGGCAAACGAAAGATCGAAGACCGACACATCAAAGTGCCTGTGCTTGCCTCGAAACGAATTTTTCAATTGTTTAAAAAATGTTCTCCGGAAGAGGCGAAAACCTCTCAATCTGCCAGGCAAGACGGCCCTGCCGTCCGGAAAAGGCTCGAAGCCAAATTCCCCGGCGACCCGTCCCAAATTTTCTCTCCACTCCTTCTCGCCCGCAGCAAAAGCCCATATGATCAGGGCAAATAGGAATAGACCAGAACCGGTGAGGATGTAGCCGAGATAGGGATGGATTCCGCTCATCCTGCAGCTAGCTACTCAATGTTGAGAGTCCGCGCAACGGACGATTCGATGTCACCTCTGACGGCTGCCAACCAAACGGCGGCGCTATGGGCTAAAACCCCAGTTCCTAGTGCCTCGTTTAGAAAGTTTCTTCACCTAACGACGTCACAGCCTCGAACGAGGCACTAGTCATATCTATAGTGTTTTCGGCGCGAAAGGCGCCGAAAACCAACAGCCCTCGTGCTGCCCTGAACGGAATCAAGGAAAAAAGACGTCCAGGGCGCAGCACTAGTTTGACCCTTCCCGGCCGTAACTGTACCCTTGCCGCCATGGCACACACCGTTACTCCTCTCGTTGGCGTCATCATGGGCTCGCAGTCGGACTGGGAGACCATGGAAGCCGCAGCACTGTCGCTTGAGAGCATGGGGATCCCGTACGAAACCAAGATCGTCTCGGCGCACCGTACCCCTGAGCTGCTCATGAGCTACGCCACCGAAGCCGCCGGGCGCGGCATCGAGGTGATCATCGCCGGCGCCGGGGGCGCAGCGCACCTGCCTGGTATGACAGCCTCGGCTACACACCTTCCAGTGATCGGCGTCCCAGTCGAGTCAAAGAGCCTGCACGGGATGGACTCCCTGCTCTCCATCGTTCAGATGCCGGCTGGGGTCCCTGTAGCAACCGTAGCGATCGGAAGGCCCGGCGCAACGAACGCTGCCCTGCTCGCCGCAAGCATCCTGGGAGGGAAGCACCCCGAGATCGCAGAGCGGCTCAAGGCCTTCCGAAAGGAGCAGACCGAGAAGGTGCTCTCGACTCCCGCCCCTGCCACCAAGCGAGGCTAGATGAAGATCGGCGTGCTCGGCTCGGGACAGCTTGGCAGGATGCTAGCCCTCGCCGGCACTCCGCTTGGGCACACCTTTTCGTTCTACGACACCGCCGCGAGCGCCTGCACGACGGGCTTGGGCGAGACATCTGTCGGCAGCTTCTCTGACCTTAAGGCGCTAACAGCTTTCGCCTCACGCTGCGACGTTGTGACGTACGAGTTTGAGAACGTGCCGTGCGCTGCAGCAGAGGCGATGGCCTCTAAAGCTCCAGTGTATCCGCCGCCCCGTGCACTCGAAGTTTCTCAGGACCGCGTTGTTGAGAAGGAGTTCCTGCAGTCGCTCGGCATCGACACCCCGGCCTTCAGGGCTGCATCTTCCGAGGCTGAGCTGCTTGAGGCCGTCACAGCAGTGGGGTTCCCGTGCATCGTGAAGACACGTCGGCTCGGGTACGACGGCAAGGGCCAGGCACGGGTAGCATCGCTCGATGAAGCACGGCAGGCTTGGACGGAGCTCGCTGGTGCTCCACTCATCGCTGAAGCTTTCGTGCCGTTCACGCGCGAGCTGTCAGTGATCGCTGTGCGCTCACAGAGTGGCCAAACGAAGACCTACCCGCTAGCGTTCAACATCCACCGAGCGGGGATCCTGCACCGCTCTGAGATCCCAGCTCCTGGAGTAACCCCTGAGCTCTCGCGGCAGGCGCACGAGATTGCGTCTCGGGTGCTCACAGAGCTTCAGTACGTTGGGGTCCTGGCTATAGAGCTCTTCGAGGTTGGAGGAAAGCTCGTTGCAAACGAGATGGCGCCGCGTGTGCACAACTCAGGGCACGCCACCATCGACGGCTCAGTTACGAGCCAGTTTGAGAACCATATCCGCGCGATTACTGGGATGGAGCTGGGCAGCGTTGTCTCCCGTGCCCCTGCGGTCATGTACAACATCATCGGCAGCCTGCCAGACCTGGAGCGCGCCGCAGCGATCCAGAACGCCAAGATCCACCTGTACGGCAAGGAGCCCCGGCCAGGACGGAAGCTTGGGCACGTCACCCTTGTTGGCCCCTCGCTCGAAGAGGATCAGGTCCTCGAGAGCCTGGTCCGTGGCGCTGCGTAGCTAACGCGTTTATACTCGCTAAAACTAACCCGGCTTCAGATGCGAATACTCCCAACGATCTCTTCCCTGCTTCTTGCCCTGGCTGCCTGCGCGGAGCTCCCCTGCAGCACCGCCTGGGCCACCCCCGTGACGCTGCACCTGACGCGCCCCCCATCATCCGTGAGCTTCGGCGTGACATCCCCGAGCCCCGCGCTCACCATGAACGGCTCCTTCAAGGATTTCTCTGGCGAGCTGCTGCTCGACCCACGTGGGCTTGAGGAATCAAAGATCTCGCTCGCTCTCAACCTAGCCTCAGCCCAGCTCCCCCCGGAGCAGATGCTTCAAGCGATCTTCCTGCAAACCACGCTCGCCCGTTTTCAAGACCAGTCTGGAACCTTCACCAGCACCTCGATCGAACCGCTCAGCAAAGGGCAGTTCATCGTCACCGGCAACACCACCTGGGCCAACAAGACCAAAGAGACCAGCGTTCCGGTTGAAGTGCTTAAGCTTTCCCCCTCCAGGGCTGAAATTAAGTTCCTGCTCGACGGCACGGTGCGCCCCCAAGACGTACAGCCAAATGTAGCCAAGATCGCCCCCGGCATCTCGGGCTCACGAGGGTGGGCTAAGGCGACCCTCGTGTTTTCTCCGCGCGCTGGGCGGTAGGGAGCAAAAGCCCGCTGCCCTCCGGATTTCCCGTTCCTCTTACATTCACCCCGGAATCGGTACCGGGAAAAGAAAGGTACGGACACACGCTGAAGAAAAAATGCACTATCTTGAAAGATCTCGTGGCGGGGGACCTTATATCTCATCTTAATCCTAATCTTTCTCCTTCTCCTTCTCATTCTCTTGCACTTGCACTTGCACTTGCACTGAATTCTTAATTCTAATCCAGGTTCCTATAATCATATGGAGAGTTGCCCACAGCCATGTCCCGATTACGAGAAGGAATCCGGTGCAGGTGCAAGAGAATGAGAAGGAGGAAGAAAAGTAAAAGGATACTGCCCGCTAGGAACTCCTCCGAGGTCAAAATATGTATTCCACCCTGTAAAAAAGACATATTTACCCACCGCAGCACCGATAAACACCAACCTCCCCTTTTTTTGCTCCGCGATTTGCCAGTATAACTCGCCCAGATCGACGCTAACCCTTATGACGGACACAGTAACAAAAGAGCAGCTTGCAGCAGCAGCCGACGCCTTGCGCAGAGGAGAGCTCGTAGCGTTTCCGACGGAGACGGTGTACGGCCTCGGGGCTGACGCGCGAAGCAGCGCAGCCGTGCGCCGGATCTACGAGGCGAAGGGGCGACCATCCAACAATCCGTTGATCGTGCACATCTCTGCGATTGCTGATATCGAGGCGTACGCCGATCTCTCGCGCTCGTTCAATCCAGCCCTCGTGCGCGAGCGACTCCAGAAGCTCTCGCACCTCTTCCCTGGACCGCTCTCCGTTGTTCTCCCCTCCTCCCCAGCTATCGCCCCAGAGGTCCGCGCCGGTGGCGACACAGTAGCCCTGCGAGTACCGGCTCATCCGGTTGCGCTTGAACTTCTGCGCACCTTTGGCGGTCCAGTCGCGGCACCGAGCGCAAATCCATCGAACTACGTCAGCCCGACGACGGCAGAGCACGTGCGTCAGGGGCTTGGCGGAAAAGTTGCCTGCATCTTAGACGGCGGCCCGTGCCACGTCGGTCTTGAATCAACGGTGCTCTCCCTTATCAATCCCACGCCGCAGGTGCTCCGGCCAGGAGCAGTCACCCGCGATCAGCTTGAGGGCGCGCTCGGATGCACTGTTGATGGACCAAACAAGCAAGCAGACAGCGAGCTAGTCGCTCTGCTCTCTCCGGGACTGCTTGAGAAGCACTACTCACCCCGCACCCCAGTCGTGCTCAACAGTGCGCTGACCAGCGCATCCCCACTTCCGGAGCGAATCGGGGCGATCCTCTTCTCGCCGCAGCAGCTCTCCTTTACCCCCACTCACACAGTGCTCCTTAGCTCCTCAGGAGAGCTGGCAGCAGTAGCAGCGGGCCTCTTCTCGGCGCTGCGCGAGATGGATTCCAGGGGCCTTGAGCTTATCGTGGTCGACACCTGTGAGCCCGTTGGGCTTGGGGAGGCAATCATGGATCGCCTCCTTCGGGCGGCAGCGCGCTAGGTAGCGCATCAAGAGTCGAAGCCGGACCAAATAAGTTAGTTCGCACAGCAACAACGTAACCGGGAACGGAAACGGCCACGGTTCCGGCTCCGGCTCCGGCTCCGAGCCTAGCTTTAACAATTTTATTGCTGTTGGAGTGGCGTTCGGAGCCGGAGCCGTAACCGGTGCCGTTCCCGTTTCCGCTCGCGTTCCCGAGGAGGTGGCTACTTGGCAGCAGAATCGAGTAGCGCCGAAACCGTCGCAACAGCCTGCAGCGAGCCGATCGGCTTCGTGCCCGACGGCAGGCTTCCCCCTTCATCCACTATGGAGCCGTCGTCGTTCAGGAAGAGCGGCATAACTGGGAATGCCTCCCGCGCGCAGGCTACAGCCGAGAATGCGGCCTGATTTTCGTCCTTCGCTTTCTCGAGAGCTTCGAGCGGAACCTTGCGCGCCCTGCTCCTGAGGGCCATGAGCTCTGTGAGCCCGAGCCGGTAGAGCTTCCCAAGCCCAAGAGCGGAGTACGCAGCTATCGTCGTGGTTTTTCCGTCCTTGAGCAGCTTCTCAAGAGCGATGTTGATCGTGCCCTTCACCTGCTCCGCAAGCTCAAGCACCTTCGTCTGGTCAGAGAAATCAACTCCCCAGCGCATTACGGCCGCGTTCATGATGTAGGTGAACTCCATCTCGAGCATCTCGTGGTCCGACACCTCGCTCAGCAGCGTTGCAAAGAGCCGCCGCGAGCGCGCCTCGTACACGAGCGGCTCTACTGCCCGCACATCCTCAATAACAATGTGCTTTGAGCTCTCCTGCACCTCGCGCAGCGCTTCGGCCGTAGAGAGCGGCAGGTGAACTGCCGCCGCGACCTCGGGCTCGGGAACGCCCTCTGCTGCGAGCCGCTTCATGCGCTCGCTGAAGGCCTCCTCCTCAAGCATCGTCATCGTTGCTACCGAGGGAGTGGCGAGCAGCTGGTAGAAAAGCTCAGCGCTCGACTCAAAGATCAGCGCCAGCAGCCTCGCCAACAGAAAGTGATGGTCGGGGTTCTCAGTTTTAATCCCGATCCAGGTGTGGCCCTTGTCCGGCGTGTGAAACTCAGGTCCGGGAGACTGCTCCGTCGGCTCGTCGAACACTCGCGCATCGACGTAGCGCGCGATCAGGATTGCGATCAGCTTCAGGTCGATGAACTTGACCAGTTTCTGAAGCAGCTCAAGCGAGTCGGTCTCGTCTGTAATCGCAAGCCAGCGCCACAGGTTCTCTTCGTTGAGAGAGTCGTTGTGCCAAAGGTCGAAGTCGGTCAGCACCCGGCACTGCTCAAGCGATGCCATCGCGATCAGGTCGGCGCTCGACTCCATGCCGCGGTCTTTTACGATCATGAAGAGGCTCTGCGCAGGCAACTGACGAACTACCTGCTCAGGCGCATCGGCCTCGAAGATAGCGTCGTGGAGACCACGGCACGTGAGTCCCCTAAACGGCGCAACTGCTGGGGCGCTGTCAGTGGGGCTCATCGCACTACTTGATGGGGGCAAAGGTGATGAAGATCTGGCGACCTGAGATCGGCGAGCGCTCGTCTACTGTTGCCACATCCTTGAGGCGATCTATGATCTGGTCGAACTTCTCGCGGCCGAGGTCGAGGTACATCGCCTCGCGTCCCTTGAAGCGCATCGAGAACTTCACCTTGTCTCCTTCACCGAGGAAGTCGCGCGCCTGCTTGAGCTTGACCTCTAGGTCACCCACGTCAGTGCGGTAGCGCAGTCGCAGCTCTTTGAGCGTTGTCTCAGAGCGGTTCTTGCGGGCCTCGGCCTCCTTCTTCTGCTCTTTGTACTTGAACTTGCCGTAGTCGAGAATCTTGCAAACTGGCGGCTTCGCCTGAGGAGAGACCTCCACGAGGTCGAGCTCAAGCTCCTGAGCCTTCTGCAAGGCGTCGCGGATCTGCAGAATGCCGAGCTGCTCTCCATCGGGAGCGATGACTCTTACTTCTCGTGCTGTGATTAGTTCGTTGATGCGGTGAGTATCGGGCGGGGTCTGGGGACGATTAAACCGGCCGCCACGGAAAGAAGGCTTGGGAAAGGGTTTCAAAAAGTTCCTCCTACAATAGTCTTGGGACTGCCCTCGTTCGTTCTTGCCCTAAGGCTTATAGAGCCGACGAGATTAAGCGGTACGTTATCCACTGCCATAAGATGAATCAAGAGGCAGGAGGAACACTACTTTTTCTTTGTTTCTGGCTTTTTAGCGGGGCTTTTCTTGTCTGCTCCGGCCTGTTCGCCGGCTTTCCCCGACCCGTACTGCCGGCACTGAGGCTCGGTGGAATCAACCGAGAGACACACTCCTTGCTGCCCCGTGCACTCCTTCGTGAGCGCTTTCTCTAACTCGGCACGGGCCGAAAAGCCTAATGAATTCAGGGTAGAAGCACGTGACGAGAGCTTCGTAGCCATGCAGTCGCCGATCGATTCATGGTCGCGTTTGCACTGCTCAGAGGCTCGAACCTTCTGGCGCTGCAGCTCCACCTGCAGGTTGGCCTTTGCACCCGCCTCGTCGAGCCCAGCCCGCTGTACCGAGGCAAACCGCACCACTGCCGGTTTGGGCTCTGGCTGGGGGCTGCTAGGCTTGCCACCCTGAGAATCCGCCCCCTGGTGTCCGCTGCCCTTTCCGGCAGTCGTCCCGGTGGTGGCCTGGCGGTCTACGCCCTCCTGGTGCCCAGAATCCGGCGGTGACTTGACCCAGGTATACGAAACATCAGCAGAACAGGCGAACTCCGCCAGAGCGCGGCAGGGCTGAAGAGCTCCGCAGAGAGCCAGTAGAAGGAAGCTGTTCCGGAAAAATGATTCGCGCATGGGGTGAATACCGAGCGGCATGTCGCGTCTCAGCCGACATGCGCGTTGATTCGCCTAAGGTATATCGGGCGAAGCGCCTGGCGAGCAAGGTTAAACCGTACCGGCTCGGCTCAGCCAACAGCATTTCACCTTTAGTGAAAGGAATCCATGGAAGACTTTAGCAGTCCATTCTTCGGCATCGACGGCGCAACCCAAGAGTCCGCTGGAGCCCCCAACATGACCGGAACCCCTGAGCGCCGCCTCCTTCTGGCGGTGCTTGAGCGCGCCATCCTGGACTTCGTCGGAAACGAGCCGAAAGAGATCGAAGAGGCAGAGCGCTGGCTCTTTAGCGAGCTTGACAACCCAAGCGCAGGACACTTCTCTTTCACGTGGGTGTGCGAGCAGCTTGATCTCGACCCGTACCGGATAGCGAACAAGATCCGCTCAATGCCGCGCCGCGGGACCCGAAAGGTAGCTCCCTGGTACTTTCAGAAAACCGCCGCCAACGCCTGAAGCAGCGGCACTGGTTTTGCTGTAGTGCAATCCCGGCAACGGGAACGGCAACGGTTCCGGCTCCGGCCCCGCAACCCGCTTCAACCATCATCAATATTTCCTTCCGCAATTCGTTCCCGGAGCCGATGCCGGTGCCGTTCCCGGCGCCGATAGGGGGTGGGATACTAGTGAATCACGCGCAACACCACACGAGCCGGGGCGGGCGGCATATTGCCAACCCGAGAGCCGCTAGCGCGGCCGATCCAGAACTCACGCGAGAGGAGCTTCGTGGCGAAGTCTCCCATTGATGTCTTGTCGTGCCCGCGGCGTCTCGCGATCTCTCGCGAAACGAGGGTTGCGAAGCTAAAGCGCCGAAGCACCTTGGTGCGCGGCAAAAAGTAGAGTGCGCTCCCTAGGCCTGCCAGGAAAGCGGCCATGACGAGTGTCGGGACCGAGAACTGCTGCTCTGCGCCCCGCCCCATCCAGAGGATCGTCGCGGCAGCGGCAACCCCAAGGGTGAGGAGCGCAAACGCGCGCTTTGAGAGCCTGCTCTTCTTGATGAAGAGGCTCTCGTCACTTACGCCAATATCGAGCAGGTCGTCGAGATACGACTCGAGCACCTCTACTGAAACGAAAGCAACGCTGTGGCTGAAATCCCGCACGTAACGCTGCACCGGAATCAACGCTCCGCCCACACGCGCCTCGTATGCGAGGAGGCCGCAGCCAATCTGCTGGTACTGTTCGAGGAGCCGGTTACAGCCGGCGAACGGATGACGGTCGTCGTTCCGAGGAGCCTTGGAGACTTGCATGCGTCGATGAGACCACACGGCGATACACCATACAACTAACGCCGGTGGGGCTCCAGCTCATCACGAGCGGAGACCCTTACCGAGAGCGACGGCTCTTGACCGGAACAGGCACAGGCTTCAAGCCAAGCAGTGCTGCGATCAAGGCGTCAAAGATATTGAAGAGACCCGACATGCGTACCCACCTTTCCGGGCTCCAGAACTTGAGCCCATACAAGTGAGATGTCGGCTACCCTGGAAAATTCTTTAAGTTTCTGCGCTCTAAAGCAATTTTTTTTGCTCTAGGCCGGGCTATGCTTCGCCGCCAGGAAGAAACACGGGAGTATTTTCAATGGCTTAGGGTGGCCGCTTACAGGCCCGGCTTGGTCATTGCCATTAGGTCGAGCAGCCTTGCGAGCTCAGCCTCTGGCAGGAGCTTCATCTCCTGGGCGACGGCGCGCACGGTCTTGTCCTCCTTCATGGCCCGCTTCGCCAGCTCGGCTGCCTTGTCGTAGCCAATCTTTGGGGCGAGCGAGGTCACTGTCGCCAGGCTCTTCTCAGCTAGCTCTCGGCAGCGCTCCTCGTTGGCAGTGATGCCGGAGACGCAGTTCTTGTTGAAGTTGTTGGCTGCGCTGGCGAGAAGCTCAATAGCCTCAAGCAGGTTGTGCGCGAGCGCAGGCATCATCACGTTCAGCTCGAAGTTGCCGTGCTGTCCGCACACCGCCACGGTTGTGTCGTTCCCCATCACGTGCGCGCACGCCATCATGACGGACTCACACACAACAGGATTAACCTTGGCCGGCATGATGCTTGAGCCTGGCTGAATCTCAGGCAGGTAGATCTCGCCAACAGCGCAACGCGGCCCCGACGAGAGCCAGCGCACATCGTTAGAGATCTTCATAAGCGAAACCGCAACAGTGCGGAGCTGTCCGCTTACTTCTACGGCTGTGTCCTGCGTTGCTTGGGCTTCGAAGTGGTTCTCAGCCTCGGCGTACTGCGAGCCCGTTAGCTTCGAGATGTTCGCGATCGCCTTGCGGGCGAAGTCTGGGTGCGTGTTGAGCCCTGTCCCAACCGCTGTGCCGCCGAGAGCGAGCTGGAGCAGCCGCTTGCTTGCGTGCTCAACGCGCTCAACACCGTGCTTGAGCTGCGAGGCATAGCCGCTAAATTCCTGGCCGAGGGTGATCGGCGTGGCATCCTGCAAATGCGTGCGACCGGCCTTGATGACGTTGGCGAAGGCTTTGCTCTTGGCGTCAAACACCGACGAAAGCTCTCTCAGCGCTGGAATGAGCTGCTTCTTGATCGCCTCGTGAGCTGCGATGTGGATAGCCGACGGGAATACGTCGTTAGACGACTGGCAGTTGTTGACGTGATCGTTTGGGTGCACGAAGCCGCGATCGCCCTTCCCTTTGCCGAGGATCTCAAGCGCGCGGTTGGTGATGACCTCGTTGGCGTTCATGTTGGTCGATGTGCCTGACCCTGTCTGGAACACGTCTACAACGAAGTGGCGGTAGAGCGTGCCGTCGATCACCTCTTGGCCTGCCTTGACGATGGCGTCGCCTCGCTCGCAGTCGAGCAGCCCGAGCTCCATGTTGGCCTGAGCAGCAGCAACCTTGATCGTGCCAACGGCTGAGATGAGGCCCTTCGATGGCCTGAGCTGCGACACGGGGAAGTTGAGCACGGCGCGCTGCGTCGAAGCGCCCCAGAGCGCATCCTCCGGCACTTCCATCTCGCCCATCGAATCTCGCTCTTTTCTCGTTCCCATAGGTAGCTCCAGCTAAAAGTGGCGTATTCGCCCGGCCGGGCACTCCCGGCGCTGGGAAGATACCCCACTTTCTGTCGCCGGGGGAAGCGCTCGAAGCCGGGCTCAATAGGGTTGATCGTTGCACCTGTGCCCAAAGCTTACTATGCTCCGGGGGCTTAACCTTGAGGCTCTACCGTATGAAGATCCGTGCCCTGCTCGCTCTCTCTTTCTCAGCTTTTGTGCTCTGCCCTTTCTCCTCTGTTAAGGCTGAGATTCGCATCGCGACTGTCGACGTTGCTCGTATCATCAACGAGGTTCCAGACGCCGTGTCGAAGAAGGAGGAGCTCGATGAGGCCTCAGAGAAGGCCAAGTCGAAGCTTGAGGCGAAGGGGAAGGAGCTTCAGGCTCTCAAGGAGAAGCTAGAGAAGGCGAAGGTCTCTCCGGACTCGAAGGAAGCCGAGAACTTCCGCAACCAGGCGCGCGACTTTGAGCGCATGCGCAACGATGCGAAGGCCGAGCTTGAGCGCAAGTTCATGAAGATGAACAAGGACATCTCCGAGAAGGTGATGTCAAAGATTGAAAGCTACGCCAAGTCCAACAACTACGACCTCGTGCTCGACAAGAGCGAGAAGTTCCGGGGACCGGTGCTCTTCGGCGACAAGTCGGCTGACATCACCGACGACATCATCAAGATGATGAAGTAGCTGGTGCGAGTTTCTCGCATCCCTGCCCAGTAAGTCCTCGCAGAGCCCAATGGGCGTTTGCGGCATTTTCTCAGCGAACTGAACGGCATTCCTGTTGCCCCGGCCGTTTTGGGCCGAGAATAGAGGCATGAGGCGAGTGCTTGTTGTGACGGCTTTTCTCATAACGTTCGGGGCGGTCGGCGCCGAGGCTTCATCGCCTCTGCAGCAGCCTACCGGTGGCATCTCGGTCGAGAGGTCCCAGGGCGCAGCGCAGCAAGTTGAGGCGCAACCCCAAGCCGGCACTAAGCACGCACGTTCGAAGCTAGATCTTACGCTCCCGAGCCGGGGCAGCGTTGTTCCGGTTTCGGGCGAAAAGAAGCCTCCCGGGAACACGGGACGGGGCCCCCCCTCGCAGGCACCAGCGATCGACCCGTGGTTCCCGGCTCGAGGACTGGGGGTACAGGTAACCACTACCTGGTAAGAGATTACCGCACTAGCTCTGCCTTGGTTCTCACCAACACCTCAACCTCCAGCAGGTCTGCGACCACTCGCCACGCTTTTTCGCGCATCGTGTCCGTGGGCTGGATAAGGTCGGGCACTAGTATCGTGCGTAGCCCCGCCGTTGAAGCCGCCGTGAAGCCCGCCGGAGAATCCTCGCACGCCCACGAGAGGCTCGGCTCATGGCCAAGGGTCGAGCAGGCCTTGAGGTAGATGTCAGGGGCGGGCTTTCCATGCTCGACCTGATCGCCGCCGATCACAGCATCGAAGCGGGCCAGGAGCCCTTTGCGCTCTAGCTTCCGGCACGCTACTGGCGTGACGGTCGAGGTCGCGATTGCGCGCGGAATTTGTAGCTCATCGAGCGTTGCTAGAAGCTCAGCCACCCCTTTTTTGATCGGGATGCGCCCCTCGGTGATCTCGCGCTCGTACAGCTCGACGAAGTGTTCAAGGAGATCCCACACGAGCTGCTCGCTGCCGAGGTGCTGCTCGAGGTACTTAGGGCCGTCCTTGACGTTTCGGCCAACCATTCCGAGCATCGTTTCCGGGCTGAGGCTCTTGCCGATACGGGCGGCAGCGATGTGCAGGATCTCTTGCGAGCGGCGCTCGCTGTCCAGCAGGAGCCCGTCCATATCAAAAACGAAGGCGGCGAGTGGGAGCAATTTTTGGGGCATAAGCGACGAGATCACAGTAGCGCAGTTTTGCGATAAAGGGGACGGATACCTTTATCGGCACATCTCCTCGGAGAGCAAAAGGAGGGTCTATTTTTTGTTCACGAATAGAACAGCGAGGGGTAGGGCTCTTTTTAGATATTCCCCTGCAGTTTGAAAAAAGGAGCCTCATTTTTGTCCACAAAGAGAGCGGCGAGAACAACGAGAGGCAGGAAAAAACCGCGGCTCCCCCTCTCTGTCCTCGCTGGTCTCTTTGTCTATATTCCCCCTGCAGTTTGAAAAAAGAGAGTCTCTTTTTGCTCACAAAGAGAGCGGCGAGAACAGCGAGAGGTAGCATGGACCGGTTGCTCCTCCTTTTTGTCTATATTCCCCCTGCAGTTTGAAAAAAGAGAGTCCCTTTTTGTTCACAAAGAGCGCGGCGAGAACAGCGAGAGGTAGGAACAAACCGCGGCTCCCCCCTCTCTGTCCCCGCTGGGATGGAGGTGAGGAATCCGGTGCTGGTGCAGGAAAAAAAAGGGAGAATGACTAGGAGGACAACGGCGTGCTCCGAAAAACGGGAGCGCCTCCTTTTTCACCAATTTTTATGGACCTTTCACCTCACCTCAGCGAAACTGCCTTCCCATGGGACTCTTCTCCTCTGATCCACTCACCGCCAAGCTCAAGGAGGTCTTCGGCTTTCCAAAGTTTCGTCCTCTGCAGCGCGAGATCATCGAAGAGACTCTGGCGGGCAAGGATGCGCTCGCCATCCTGCCGACTGGCGGCGGGAAGTCGCTCTGCTATCAGCTTCCGGCGCTGACGCGCCCGGGGCTGACGCTGGTCGTCTCGCCGCTCATCGCGCTGATGAAAGACCAGGTTGATGGCCTGCTTGAGAACGGAATCAAGGCGGCCTACCTAAACTCTGCGCTAAACGAAGAGGAGTCGAAAGACACCTGGCGCCAGCTCTACCGTGGAGAGATCAAGATCCTCTACCTGTCGCCGGAGCGGCTGATGGTCGAGGGGATGTTTGAGACCTTGGCACAGCTCAACCTTGAGTTCGTCGCTGTCGATGAGGCGCACTGCATCTCGTCGTGGGGGCACGATTTTCGGCCGGAGTACCGCGCTCTCAAAGGCCTGCGCGACAGGTTCCCAAATGTGCCGGTGCTCGCGCTCACTGCATCCGCCACAGAGCGCGTTCGGGCCGACATCCTTGAGATGCTCGGGATGTCGAGCGCCCGCACCTTTATCGCGAGCTTCAACCGGCCGAGCCTCTCGTACCGCATCATCCCGCGGCTCTCGCCGATGAAGCAGATCGTTGAGATTCTGGCGGACCACAAGGGCGAGAGCGGGATCATTTACTGCCTAAGCCGCGCGCGCACAGAGTCCGTCGCGGAGGAGCTGGTAAAGAAGGGCATCAAGGCGACCGCGTACCACGCCGGACTCTCTGGCAGCGAGCGTGACGAGCGCCAAGATCAGTTCGTTCAGGACAAAATTCAGGTGATGGTCGCAACAATCGCCTTCGGGATGGGGGTCGACAAGCCCGATGTGCGGTTCGTCATCCACCACGATCTGCCCAAGAACATCGAGAGCTACTACCAAGAGACCGGACGTGCCGGGCGAGACGGGCTTCCAAGCGAGTGCGTGCTGCTCTACAGCTCAGGGGACGCTGCCAAGCTCCGGCAGTTCATCGAGCAGGCGAGCGACCAAACCGAGCGCGAGGTGGCTGGCCGACAGCTCACCCAGCTCCTGCAGTTCGCCGAGGGCTCTGAGTGCCGCCGTGTTTCGCTGCTGCGCTACTTCGGCGAACAGTACAAGGGAGACGACGGGCGCCCTACTCTGGCGTGCGGCGCTTGCGACAACTGCCTCACGCCACGCCAAGAGGTCGACGCAACCGAGATCGCTCAGAAGTTCATCTCGTGCATCCTGCGCATCAGCAAGCACAGCGGCTTCTCTGTTGGGCTTGCGCACGTCGTGGATGTGCTCATGGGCGCGCAGCACGAGAAGATCCGTCGCTGGGGGCACGACTCGCTCTCGACGTACGGTGTTGGCAAGGGGCGCTCGAAGCAGGAGTGGCTCTACTACGGGCGTGAGATCATGTCTTGCGGGCTCGTGTGGGCCAACCCCGAGCGCTTTAATGTGCTTGAGGTCACCGGCGAAGGGATGTTGGTGCTCAAGGAGCGCAGGCCTGTGACGCTGCGGGCGCCGCTCGTTACCTCAGGCCTCACGGCTGAGAAGAAGCGCGAGCAGAAGAAACAGCTCGGAGCGATCGAGTACGACACGGATCTCTTCGAGAAGCTGCGCCATTGGCGCTCTGGTGTGGCGCGTGAGAAGGGGCTTCCGGCGTACATGGTGTTCAGTGATGCAACCCTGCAGCAGATAGCGGCGATGCGCCCCTCCTCGCGCAGCGGTCTTGAGACCATCAGCGGAATCGGCGAGAAGAAGCTGGCGCTGTATGGAGAGGCTGTGCTGGCGGTTGTGGGGGGCTAACGCCGCTCCCATACATCTCCTTGGCGCGGAAAACGAGAGTCTCTTTTTGTTAACAAAGAGAGCAGCGAGAACCGCGAGAGGCAGGAAGGAGCCGTTGTTCCCCCCTCTCTATCCTCGCCGCTCTCTTTGTTTAAATCCCCCCATGGACCCAAAAAGAGTGCTCTTTTTTTGCTTACAAAGAGCGCAGCGAGAGCAGCGGGAGATAATAAGGAACCTGTGCTCCCTACCCCTCTCTGTCCTCGCCGCTCTCTTTGTTTACATCCCCCCACGGACCCAAAAAGAGTGCTCTTTTTTTGCTTACAAAGCGCGCAGCGCGAGCAGCGAGGGATAGTAACGAACCTGAGCTCCCTACCCCCTCTCCGTCCTCGCCGCTCTCTTTGTTCATATTCCCCATTTCAACCGGAAAAAGAGTGCTCTTTTTTGCTTACAAAGAGCGCAGCGAGAGCAGCGAGGAATTGAAAGGGACCCGTAATATCCCCCGCTCTGTCTCAGCCGCTCTCTTTGTGTGACTTACCCTTTTTCGCCCCCTAATTTGTTACCCTTTCGTTACAAGTAGGCTGCCACGCCCGGGGCGCGACGAGCCATAACCCAAGGCATGAAGGCAGGAAACTCTCCGCTGCGGTCCCGTTTGCACGCTTTTTTACCGCTCCTTGCTCTCGCTCTTGTCGCTTCGGGCTGGTCGGTGCTTCTCTTCGCTGAGAACTCAGCCCTGCGCCGCGAATTGCTCGCCGCACGCGAAACCAGGGGGCAGGAGGCCGTGTACGCACGCACCGCAGAGGAAGCGAAAGCTCGCGTCCTTGAGGAGCTCGCGCGTGAGGGCACAGTCCCCGACCCAATTGACCAGGCCGAACTACAGTGGCTCGGGCTGTGCCAATCCGGACTGACCGAAGCCGAGCGCACCGCTCTCAAAACCTCCTTCACCAGCAAGTATATCTGGACTCCGGAGCTTGTCGCAGCATGGTCAGGGTCGCCCGATCTCGGCGCTGAGCTAGAGCAGGTGCGAAAGGTTATCGGTCCCGAACGGCACCGAGAGATCGCAGCTACCTGCAAGTTAGCCGATGAAGCGCAGCTCAAAGAGAACCGTGAAATCGCCCTTACGATTCTCAGCTCATACCTCGGCCTCTCGCCGAGCCTCACTGAGCAGATTCGCGCCCTGCAGGACAAAAAAGCCGCGATAATGGCCGATCTCGAACTCCCTCCAGGCACGACCTTCCCGAGCCTGCAGGGACCGAGCGAAGCGGAGCAGGAGAGATTGGAACTCCTGGCCGAGCAACAGCGCAGCGGCACCGAGCAGCTTAACCGGCGCTTCCGAGAGCTGCTCAGGCCTGAGCAGTGGAAGCGCTACAAGTTGGCAGTGATCTCCTCTGAAGAAGGTGACAACATTCCAATCTTGTACTGGCTGCAGAGCGATCTCTTTTCGCCTCCCGATGACGAGGTGAGAAAAGACACTGCGGGCGTGCCGGAGTGAACTCCCGTCTCGGCCAATCACCTCACGGGGCTGGCTTGCTCGCCAAGCGGTACCTGCCGCCCTCAACGACTGTGATCTGCTCTCCGCTGCGGGGCGGAGCCGCGCCGAGCATATGCTCGCCGAGGTACCCGTTGCTCGCAAAGCTCTTGAGCAGCCGATTGAGGTTCTCTCCATTGACCGGAAGCCCCTCTTTTCGCAGCTCCGCAGCGGCTTGGATGAGGTGAGCCATCAGGTCGTATCCAGACGCTACCAGGCCAAGCTGGAGTGGGTCGTACGTCTCGCCGAAGCGCTTTCGAACCTTCTCGCTTAGCTGGGGCGACTCTAGCCAAACCTGCATCGCAGTGACTCCCTCCGCTGCTCCACCAAGTGCCGTGATGTCGCTCTCGAACATCCCGTCACCGACGTTAATCAGGCTTTCAGCCTTCATCTCTCGGTGCCGGCGGATGAATGAGAGAAGAGCGTTGCCGTAGAGCGGCGCCAGCACTGCGTCAACATGCCGCTGCTCTAAGTTTGTCACGATTGCGCGGGTCTCTGTCTCAGATGGGGATATTGTGGCTGAGTATGCGACGTTTAGGCCGAGCAAGCCTGCCTCTGCTCGGAACGGCTGCTCGAAGCTCGTCGACCAGTCGTCTGCTGCCAACACGAGCCCCACTCGGCCAGCCCCGCGAGCCTTAAAGTACCGAGCGATCTCGCGCGGAGTAAGGAGGTTGTTGACGACCGCGCCGAAGACGTAGTCGCCCGCTTTCGCAATTTGCTCATTGTATGCGCCTGCAATCAGGGGC
>CANLJX010000028.1 GCA_947491545.1 Deltaproteobacteria bacterium | reverse complement strand
AATTCAACTAGTTATTTCATTTGGTTATCATGTGGCCTCGCGGCGATTTTGATTGAAGCTGGTGGAGCTTGCTGCTATAGAAAGCCGTCTCAAAACCGATCGCATCGTTGTTATTAGGTGTTAGGCGACGATTAAATTTTTTTTCTTCCTGCCTCGACATTTCGTGTAGACAGATTTCGGCTCTTGCTCGTACATATAGGTTGTAGTTGGTTCCTTGGGTGGCTACTACATATAGTAGCGTGCTGACCCAAATACTAATCTTCACAATAGGTAGTACGGCGGAGTTGTTTTTTGCGATCGCTATCGAGCGAGCGGGTGAAGTGTTGTCTGAATTTGGCCGCTAAGGCGGTTCTTAGGGGAGTAAACGAGGCGTATGACAGTAGCAGCAGGTGGCACGGAAGGGTACGGAACTATTGGGGGAAATGGGGTTATAACGCTCCAGGAGGGGCCTCAGTCGACGACGATAACGATCAACCTCGAGAACTTCGCCGTTGTTAAGCGCAACGGCACACTCGTCCCTTTCCGCCGGGCCCGCATCGCACGCGCCATTGAGCTCGCTCTCAGAGCTACCAACAACATGACCCAAGACCAGCCGCTCCCACTCGACCTTGGTCAGCAAATCCAGCTTGTTACGGACAAGGTAATCAAGGCTGTGGGCGCTGTCGCTGCCAAGGGCGCTAGCGTAACGGTTGAGGGTATCCAGGACCTCGTTGAGGTAACTCTCATGCAGAACGGCCTGTACGAGGCTGCCCGCAACTACATTATCTACCGCGATACCCACAAGGCAGCTCGCGAAGGCTCCCCTCGCAACCTGCGTGTGACTCGCCGCGACGGGAAGACAGCCGTGCGCTTCAACCCGATGAAGATCGCATCCGCTCTCGAGCGCGCCTTCCGTGACTCGTACAAGATCGACGGCCAGACCCCTGAGAACGTCATCGCTGCAGTCAACGACCTCACGAACAAGGTTGTGGCGCGCGCCACCCAGCTCAGCAGCGAGGGCGTGTCGCTCCACGTTGAGCTGATCCAGGACGAAGTTGAGCGTCTCATGATGTCCGAGGGGCTCTACCAGGTTGCTAAGGACTACATCATCTACCGCGCACAGCGCGCCGCTCTCCGCACCCAGGGAACGGAGGAGCCGGAGGTCGTCAAGGACGAGCTCTTCACGACTCCAACGGAGCGTCCGGCTGGCCCAGGCCAGACCTTCACGTCAATAACGCCAACTGGCGAGCGCCTCACCATCACCGAAGGCGAGCTGCGCCAGCGCATCGAGCACGCCTGCAAGGGTCTCGAGACGCTCGTTTCGAGCGAGGCGATTCTGCAGGAGTCGATCAAGAACTTCTACGAAGGGATCAAGCTAGAGGAGATCGACCAGGCCAACATGATGGCTGCCCGCTCAAAGATCGAGAAAGATCCAGCGTATGCTTTCGTTGCAGCGCGGCTGCTCCTCGACGTGATTTACCGCGAGACTTTCGGCGTGGAAGCCCACAGCCCGAACCTCAAGGATGCGCACCGCGAGTACTTCCGCCGCTGCCTGGATCGGGGCATCGAGACTGAGCGCATGGACCCGCGCCTGCGTGACTTCGACCTCGACAAGCTTGCTCACGCGATGCAGCTCGACCGTGACCGCGACTTTGCGTACCTTGGCCTGCAGACCCTCTACGATCGCTACCTGATCCACCACGAGGACAGGCGCCTTGAGACTCCGCAGATCTTCTGGATGCGCGTGTCGATGGGCTTGAGCATCAACGAAGGCGACCAGAAGAATGACAAGGCGATCGAGTTCTACGATGTGCTCTCGAAGTTCCTCTTCACCTCCAGCACGCCGACGCTGTTTAACGCCGGCACGCTGCACCCGCAGCTCAGCTCGTGCTACCTCACCACGGTGATGGACGACCTGCAGCACATCTTCAAGTGCGTTTCGGACGATGCTCAGCTCTCGAAGTGGGCAGGCGGACTCGGCAACGACTGGACGAACGTGCGCGCAACAGGCGCCCGCATCAAGGGCACCAACGGCCGCAGCCAGGGCGTTATCCCGTTCCTCAAGGTCGCAAACGACACAGCAGTAGCTGTAAATCAGGGCGGAAAGCGCAAGGGCGCAATGTGCGCGTACCTCGAGACGTGGCACCTCGACATCGAGGACTTCCTTGAGCTTCGCAAGAACACTGGCGACGAGCGCCGCCGCACGCACGACATGAACACGGCAAACTGGATCCCAGACCTGTTCATGAAGCGCGTTGCTGAGAACGGAATGTGGACGCTCTTCAGCCCGAGCGATGCGCCAGACCTGCACGACCTGTACGGCAAGAAGTTCGAGCAGCGCTACACGGAGTACGAGCAGAAGGCCGAGCGCGGCGAGCTCAAGCTCCACAAGAAGGTTGAGGCGATGTCGCTGTGGCGCAAGATGCTCAGCATGCTGTTTGAGACCGGCCACCCATGGATCACGTTCAAGGATCCGTCAAACCTGCGCTCGCCGCAGGACCACGTTGGTGTCGTGCACAGCTCGAACCTCTGCACAGAGATCCTGCTCAACACGTCGGCTGAAGAGACTGCGGTTTGTAACCTCGGTTCAGTAAATCTCGTTCAGCACGTCACGCCGCAAGGGCTTAACCGCGAGCTGGTCTCGAAGACGGTTCGCACAGCAGTCCGCATGTTGGATAACGTCATCGACATCAACTTCTACCCGACGCCAGAAGCAAAGAATGCTAACCTGCGTCACAGGCCTGTTGGGTTGGGCATCATGGGATTCCAGGATGCTCTTTACGCGCAGCGAATCAGCTACGCGAGCCCAGAGGCGGTGAAGTTTGCCGACGAGAGCATGGAAGCGATCTCGTACTACGCAATCTTGGCTTCGACCGAGCTTGCGGCTGAGCGAGGCGCTTACTCATCGTACCAGGGATCGAAGTGGGATCGTGGGCTCCTCCCGATCGACACGCTTCAGGTTCTTCGGGACGAGCGCGGCGGCAACCTTGAGGTCGACACGACCACGACCCTTGACTGGAACGTGGTGCGTGAGGCTGTGAAGAGGCACGGCGTTCGCAATAGCAACACCATGGCTATCGCGCCGACAGCTACCATCTCGAACATCACGGGTGTTAGCCAGTCGATTGAGCCGAACTACAAGCACCTCTACGCGAAGTCGAACCTCTCGGGCGAGTTCATCGTTCACAACACGTTCCTCGTGGACGAGCTCAAGAAGCTCGACATGTGGGATGAGGAAATGGTCGACGACCTCAAGTACTTCGATGGCTCAATTCAGGAGATCGAGAGGATCCCGGACGAGCTCAAGAAGATCTACCTGACGGCGTTCGAGATCGAGCCTGAGTGGCTCGTCGAGTGCGGAAGCCGCCGGCAGAAGTGGATCGACATGGGCCAGTCGCTGAACCTCTACATCGCCGAGCCAAGCGGAAAGAAGCTTCATGACATGTACATGAACGCTTGGAGGAAGGGGCTCAAGACGACCTACTACCTCCGCTCGCTTGGCGCGACGCAGATCGAGAAGTCGACGACCGACATCAACCGCCGCGGCCTGCAGCCACGCTGGATGAAGAACAAGTCGGCGTCGAGCGAGATCGTCGTCGACCGCGCAGCGCAGGCCACGCAGCCAACGGCAACTCCGGCGGACACGAAGTCGTCGGTTCCGAAGGTGTGCGGCTTGGACGGAGACTGCGAGAGCTGCCAGTAAGAGACTAGTGAGTGCGTAACGAGTAAGGTTAGGAGAGTGAGGGAATATGCTTACGTTTGAGGGAATGGACAGTGTCGGTTCGTCAGGAAGCGCCAACGATGATGGCGGCAAGGAGAAGCGCGTAAAGAGCGCAGACAAGCGCCTCATCAACTGCAATACCGTTGACGTAAACCAGCTCATGCCGCTCAAGTACAAGTGGGCATGGGAGCACTACATCAACGGCTGCGCCAACAACTGGCTGCCGAGCGAAGTTCCGATGGGCAAGGACATCGAGCTTTGGAAGTCGGATCGCCTGAGCGCAGACGAGCGCCGCGTAATCATGCGCAACCTCGGCTTCTTCAGCACCGCTGAGAGCCTCGTTGGCAACAACATTACGCTGGCGATCTTCAAGCACGTGACCAACCCAGAGTGCCGCCAGTTCCTGCTGCGCCAGGCATTCGAGGAGGCTGTGCACACCCACACCTTCCACTACATCGTTGAGTCGCTATCGCTCGACCAGGGCGAGATCTTCAACATGTACAACGAGGTGAACTCAATCCACTCGAAGGACCAGTTCGAGATGGAGCTCACGAGCGCCATCCTGGATCCGAAGTTCACGACGGACACCTTCGAGGGCAAGCAGAAGTTCCTTGAGAACTTGATTGGCTTCTACGTCATCATGGAAGGCCTCTTCTTCTACTCCGGCTTCGTCATGATTCTGTCGTTCCACCGACAGAACAAGATGACCGGAATCGGAGAGCAGTTCCAGTACATCCTGCGCGACGAGAGCATCCACTTGAACTTCGGTATCGACCTGATCAACGGAATTAAGGCCGAGAACCCGGAGCTCTGGACCCCTGAGTTCCAGGAGCATCTCACCAACAAGATCCGTCAGGCTGTGGAGCTTGAGTACAACTACGCGGTTGACTGCTTGCCGCGCGGCATCTTGGGTCTCAGCGCCCCGATGTTCCGCGACTACGTTCAGTACATCGCGGATCGCCGCCTCGAGCGTATCGGGCTCAAGACCCAGTATGGGTCTAAGAACCCGTTCCCGTGGATGAGCGAGACGATTGATCTCGGCAAGGAGAAGAACTTCTTCGAGACGCGCGTCACTGAGTACCAGACAGCGGCTTCGCTCGCCTGGTAGGCGCGCAAGCGCAGCTAGTGGACGGGCGCCTGCACACCGCGTTGCGGATCGTGCAGTCGCCCGTTCTTTTTTTCCTGCTACTTTCTCCCCTGCTACCGCCAAGGCGGAAGTCTGCCTCACGTGCACGTGAACTTCCCCGTAAGTGGTAAGGATTTTTACTAGCTGCTTCGAGACCGGAACCGGCCATGGCTCCGGCTCCGGCAGCGGCTCCGGCTCCGCAGCGATTAGCGGAAGTCTCTTCCGGGTACGGGGTCGTGTGCGCTCACGTTTACGAAGCCCCTGCCCATCCGCCCTGCGATCCGCCCCAGATCCGCCCCAAACCAGCAGAAGGCGACGCAAGCCAGCGTAGCGTAGGAACGTAAGTGTCTATATTGTTGAAACAGAGGACCCGAGGCAGCTTTTCTGCTGCGCCGCGCGATCAGTCAGCACGAGGCATTTGAGCATGTCTATTCACCAAAGCTCTGGAAATCCTGCACAGGGCAACAAGCCAGCCTCGAAATACACCGAAGCTGATTACCGCGGCGTTGCGGCATCGATCGATCTCGCTTCCGAAATAATCCTCCGTGGCAAAGTCCCAAAGGAGCGTGAGCAGTTAGCGCTCTTTGACCGCTCTTTCCACAGCAACACGATGGTCATGAAGGCCTACCGAGCGGTGTTGCAGCAGGCATTTGAAAAGCCCGACTCCTGCCTCGATCCGCTGTTGCCCTTCATCCAAGACGCGATGGATGCCTTGCCGGCTGTTCTGACCGGCCCGCTCGATCCGTATTCGCCGCTCCCGGGCAAAAGTGAGATGCGGTCCACGCTAGAGGGGCAGATACGAGAAGGCCGGCTCCAGCGGCTGTACCAGATGCGCGGTGACGTCGAGGAGTGGGTACGTGGCACAGTGGCCGAAGTATTTGAGACTCTCGAGAAGCACTCCTTCTTCAGCGGCATGACCGGACAGCAGCTTACTCACGCCACTATTGCGCTGCGCTTTGTGTACGGCGAGATCCTCACAGGGCTCAATCAGTACGTCGTGCCGAGCATAGAGAGATTGGCTAATGAGGACGTAGCCACCTTCGCTGGCACTGCGATAAGTGAAGTTCGCGATGCGATGATGATCGAGACGTTTCGGCGCGTTGACGAGGATCCGAGGCTGGAAGGCGCCGTTACTGAATTTATCGGGCTGTTAGTTGAAGTCGGCAGAAACCGAATTCAGCTTGGGGCGCTCAACTCACGCTCCCAATTCGATCTAGTCAGAAGCAAGGTCATGCGATTCGAGCAGAATCGAGAGCAGCTTGCGGTGGCTATCACGGAGTACTGCGGCTGGGACCTCTTCACAGACTACGGACTTCCGCACGTTGCTGAGTTTGGCCGAAGACCCACCGGCAGTCCGGCGCGCACCGCATTCTTTATTCCTGGCCAGGTGATTTTCGTGGAGATCCCTCAAGACGAGGGTGACGCAGTTATCTATGGGGCCTTCGACACTCAATCTGGAACCCGTAGCGTAGCGGCTGCTTGCGAGCGGACTCCGAACGGAGCAGAGCTGGGATTCCGGCTTTCCGGCTTTGGGCTGCCGGGGCGGCTTGCTGTCGGCGCTCTTCATGCCGCTGGAATGCGGCTGGACGATAGCGGGAAGATCTACCCTTCTTGGTCTCATCGGCTCGCGCCGGTGCCAGATCCTCAGGTTGCTGAAGAGGTTTTTGGAGCCGTCCGCTTGGCGCTCAGTGTCCAGGAGCATATGCTTGCGAGCCTGTGGGGCACAGAGCCAGAGCTGCTCAAGATTCTGAGTGAGGATGAGGCAACTGTGATTTGTTTTGAAGCGGGACGAGTAATTGTTCTAGGCACATGCTTGCCAGGGAACGAAGCTCGTCAGGCGTTCTTCTCTTCAGGAGACAGGGTGAGCGTCACCGGCTACGCCGCCCGCGCGAAGCTTGACCTCGGGGAGCCTACCCTGTGGTTCGCTCGCGTGCTGCGCGCAGAGGAGGCACCAGCCCCGGCGCCATCAGGCGAAGAGTTGACGGCAGAGCAGCTGCGCGAGCTTGATCGACGGGCCTTTCGCGAGGAGGTAGGCCGTCGGGGCGCGATGAACTACCGCACCTTCGTTAGCACGCTTGCCAAGTGGGACGTGCTTGAGACGAACGATGGCCGAGGCGGCCACGGCTCGCTCAAGCGCATGTTGGACGGCTCCGAGCTGCGAGCTGGCACGTGGGGGAAGCTGCGTGATCCGGAGCGCAACATGAACTTCGCGCGCATGTACGAGATCCTCGATAGGCTGCGGATACCAGTGAGCGAGTACACCCACTGGCTCTCCGAGAACCGCTAGCTTCTACGGCTACAGGTACTCTACCTGTGCAGTGTAGCCAACGAGCCACTCATCGAAGTTGGAGACCCCATTGCCGTTGCTGTCTCCTAGGGGATCGCTTGGGACGCGAAGCAGACGCCGTGTAGTCCGTGTCGAGGGAACTCTCCCAGCGGGTCGGCTACAGCCGGAGAGGCAATCCTTGATGCTCCCGGCACGGTTCGCTACATCGCTCACGATACGCTTGTCGATCGAGGAGCGCTGCTTCGGCCGAGAGCCGGCGTTTTGCAGCACGTAGGCCTCTGTGGCGGCTGCTGAGAGCGCAGCCGTGCATCCGGTGGCGAAGGGGCAGGTAGTAGTCAGCACCGAAGGATCAACGAGCGATGTGATGGCGGAGTTTGGCAGGCTGTCGTTTGGCCGGCCGGGGCCATAGTTGTCGTCGACGTAGACCAGGCTTGTCGGCGCGATTATCCCTGAGTAAATAGAGCCGTCTAGCTGGTAGCTAAAGCTTGCGGGGATCCAGAGGTTGCCGATGAAAGCGCCGACTACTGGCGAGAGGTTGCCGAAGTTGTTTGTCAGGTTGCAGATGTTCCATGGCCCGCGAGTGCCCCAACCGTAGATCACATTGTTGGTCGCCTTTGCGCTTGAGCCAGGCTCGACGTACGGGTTCCGGTCGAAGTTGAACGCTATCAGGTTCGCATTGAGCGTAACGTTCTTGGTGTCTGTGCCGACCAGCACCGCGTCACTGTGTGGGCCCTTCGGGTGAATTGAGTCGTACAGCCCTTCCGCAACGATTGAGTTGTGGAGCCAGACGTCGTGCGTTGTCTGGTACCAGGTCGAGAAGTTCTCGTCGATGGCCCAGGTGAGCGAGAGGTTTTTGAGCGAGACGCTGTATGCGGCTGCTGGCTCATACCCGCCGACGCTTACGCCGTTGCGCTCGCCTGGTGGCGAGCCCGCGGCCGAGTCGCCGGGCCGGATAGCGAGGTGCTGTGCCTCAACGTGGTCCGCCCTGATCGAGAGCCCGGCCTGTGTAAGGGTAATCCCGGGGGTCGGAGCAGTCTGTCCGGCGATGAAGAGGTTTCCGTACCGGACCACGATGTCGGACTTGAGCTTAATCGTGCCAGCGACCTCGAAGAGGCAGACGCGTGAGCCTTGCGCTTGGGCACACTCGCGCAGCGTGCCTCGGCCAGAGTCGCTGAGGCTTGTGACTTTGATGTACCGGGTGGTCGATACGGGCTGCCAGTCAAACGGCGGAGCATCGTTCTCCAATGCATGGGATGTCCTGCCCGAAAGGCAGAGCATGCCCAGAAGAGCAGCGAAGATGCTGCAAACGGCTGAAATGCGGCGCCAAGCAAGTGGCTGAGAGTAGACTGACATAGGGCTCCTTCGAAAGTTTCCGCTGCTGGTGGGGGCAAGGCGCCTGGTATACGGGGCGCTCCTACAGCGAGCCTTATGACGGCCTTTGGGTAGGAGAAGCCGCCTCTTGCGTTGCGGCTTGAGGCGGGCTCCGTCTGTGGAAGAGCTTAGCCGCTCCTGAGCTCGGTGCTACAGCAGCTCCGGAGGAATCGGCACCTTGATGTACGAGGTTTCCTTGGCTCTGCTGGTCACCTGCAGCACGACGTACGACTGTATGCCGTTTCGGATTCCGGAGAGCGCGGTGTAGGCGCTTCCGAGCGGCACCCTTGGCAGGGCAACAGATCTCCACCGATTAGAGCGGTTGAGGACGCGCAGAACAGGCCGGTTTCCGATCCGAGCAAGAATAGTCGGCGCCGGAGTCTGGCCGAGAGCTCTCGGTACTGTGCCAAGCTTCATCTCTTTGAGGCGCGGGTCGAGGCTCGGCGAGGAGACGACAGTCTGTGATCCGTTTCTCCCGACTACAGAGAAGGCTGCGTTGCGCGGGTTGTTGATAAGGCCGAACACACTGCTCGTTCCGTTCTCCGGCAAGCTGCACACCGCTGAGACAGTGCCAGCGGGCAGGAGCACCGTGGTGTCAGCCGACGGGGTAAAGATTCGCAAGGCTGGCCGGGTCTTGCTCTTCACGAAGACGGCAGGTGTGTAGGTGTCCGCCACGTAGCAGCCTACAACGGGCGACCCGAGCGGGAAGATCTCAGCGAAGATAGAGTCTTGCAGCGTCACGATATCCATCGCGCTCCACACAAACTTGCCGCTGAGGAGCTTCGCAACGATGAGCGAGTACCTCTGGGTCCCTGGAGCCCGGCCGACATCAGCAGCCACTATCCCAGCTCCCACGGAGAGCTTGGTTGGCGTGGAGCTAATGTTAAGAACTACATCTGCCGAGTTGTTTGCGACGAATGCAGCATCTGGGAAGAGGTCGTCATCGAGGTCGCCCGTCACAGGAGCAGATGCGGGTGTCTCGGTTGGTGTTGGAGTATTCGTTACGAGTGGGGTGTCGGTGGCGGTTGGCGTAGGGGTGCCTGTGTCGGTTGGCGTCGCCGTGGGTGTGGATGTTCCAGTCGGTGTGGCCGTAGGCGTATCCGTTGCGGTGCTTGTCGGTGTGCTAGTCGGAGTGTCCGTTGAGGTCGGTGTTACCGTTGGAGTGTCAGTAGCGGTCGGCGTCTGAGTGGGAGTGTCAGTTGGCGTCCCAGTGGGGGTATCAGTCGGAGTCGACGATGCGGTTGGAGTGCTTGTGGGAGTCTCTGTCGGCGTTGGCGTGTCCGTAGAAGTGCTCGTAGGTGTTGAGGTGCTGGTAGCGGTGTGAGTGGCAGTTGGAGTCTCAGTTGGAGTTGGAGTACCGGTTGGAGTGTCCGTTGGGGTCGAAGTTGCCGTAGGGGTAGGGGTGTCAGTTGGCGTCTCCGTTGGAGTGTCGGTGGGAGTAGGCGTATGGGTTGGTGTGCTTGTGGCAGTCGGCGTGTCTGTTGGCGTCTCGGTTGGGGTATCAGTTGGGGTGTCAGTCGCTGTTGGGGTGTGAGTAGGGGTGCTCGTTGAGGTCGGGGTCGAAGTGTTGGTTGGGGTCGCGGTGCTGGTCGGGGTGCTAGTAGGGGTGCTCGTTGGAGAAGAAGTAGGTGTGTGCGTCGGGGTACTAGTCGGCACAACACATGCTGTGTGGCCGGCGTTAGATACCTGTCCGGACGGGCATGCTGAGCACGAGGCTTGTGCCGAGAGCGGCTGAATCTGCCCGTCAGGGCAGGCGGTGCATGAGGATGCATTTGTTGTGTTGCTGAAGGTTCCTCGGGAGCAGGCCACGCATTTTCCGCCGGATTTGTAGTAGCCTGGATTGCAGGTAGCGGCGAGGGCTTCAGTTGTAAGGACGAGAAGTATTCCGAGAGTAGTTAAAAGTATCTTCATGACACGGCCTTTTTTCGTGAGTCCTTGTGCGGCTCAACTTTTAGTGGCGCACCTTGTACTATTTAGCGATTGCGTTTCGGCATGAGCGACGCCAGGAGTGCATGAGCGGGCGCGACAGCTAGTGAAGATGGGGCTGTTCGGCTCACGCGCTACTTGAAGCGACTTGCCGATATTCTAAAAAGGCGCCGCCTTGAGCCACGCGCCGATGATTTAGCGAGACCGCTCGACCGCACGCAATCGAGCCGAAGGAAAGAGCGCGCCCCTCGCGAGAGAGAAGACTGCTTTTGTCGACAGGGCAACAGAAGCCTAGTTCGCACAACAACTCCATCGGAGCATAGGCCACGTGCCTGAGCGAAATTTGCCGCGACTGGGGAACTAACCGTGATCAGATACACCACAGAGCACCTTCGCTACCGTCCTCAACGGCGCCACTATCCACTTAGTAAGGATCACCACTATGCATTCCGTTCAACCCCCGCCTAGCCGCAACACTTCCGCCCGTCTTCAGGGAGCACCACACACCCGCGTGATGCCCCGCCCAACGACAGTTGTTGTGAAGGGCACCCAAAAAACAGGCGAGCCGATACAACAGCTACGCGTTCCGGCCGGTTTCGACCGCTCGAGGGAGGGACAGCCTCTAAATCCGCGCGACCTGGCGAGTATCGCGACACAGTTCACGCCGAAACGGCAGGACGATATTAGCCGGGGCAAGCTAGACCCCATCTCTCAGAGCGAGCAACTTGAGAAAGCTGTGAAGAATGCGCGGGAGCTGAAGCGGCACCAGGAGATGGGCACCCTCGGCCGGCTTTGGGCGAAGGGCAAGGCTCTCTACCAGAGAGTGCTCGGCATCCCGGCCACGACGCAGCCTCCGTCGACAACGGTGATTGACCGCGCAATATCGAATCGTGTCTCAGCGCTCAAAGCTCACCACGAAGGGGAGCTTCGGCCGGTAGTTGATGCGGTGCGCGCTACCTTTCAGGGAAGGACATTTATTCCTGATTCCAACACGCCGACAGTTCTTTCACTGGCTGCGGTTCCTGTGGCGAAGCTTGGAAAAGTCATAACGCTAGAGGCTCTGATGTCAGGAATCACCGTGATGGTAAGGAACGGAGTCAGAGCGGACGTAACAATCACTCCTGATCAGGGGTCGCATCGAATAGCGCTCGTGCGGGTCAATCCAGGAGGAGCACGGGAATCCCTTGAGTTCTCCTACAAGCGACCGGGGAAAGTTGATGTAGTGCTCAATGGCCGAGTAGTGGGAAACCTCTGGAACGATGATGCGATGAGAGCTGCGGAGCTGTTCGCTCGTGGGCAGGAGTTCACCATGAAGCGTAAGGAGCCCGAGCTGCATGTGGTGGCGTAGGCAGGGGAGAGCAATCATCGTGCTGCTGTGATCGTATCAGCTACCTCTGTGCTCGCGGCGGGATTCGAGCTGAGTAGCTGGTCGCACGAGAATCGCTAGGTTTAAGAAATCACATAAAGAGCCTCTTGAGCGCCCCTAACCCTGAGCTACTTCGCCCTGCCGTCAAGGCCTGCAGCGGCGACGAAGATGATGAACGGTTCGGAAAGTATGCTGAATCCGGAAGCGCTGGAGTGCCGTGCAGCCTGATTGGCGTAACGCTCTGCTGCACGCTCGGCACAGAGGGAGCGCTTGCAGAGATAGTGGGCAGAGAGCTTGGCAGGAGCGTCGCCCCTGGAAGAGAGGCATGCCCTAGTGCGTAAATCGCTATCGCCCAAAACGCGAGCGACGCAATGGGCACAAATAGCCTGAGAATCGAGCGAAGAAAGCCCAGCACTACTGCTATTCCAACCACCAACCCGAAGCGCTGCTGCCATCCGGGCACCATCTGCTCAAGGAGCTGCGGAGCAACCATGTGCGCGATGACCATCAGACCCGCGATGGTGAGCCCGAAGCCGAGCGAGCCTCCGAAGAGTCCTGGCAAAAAGGGTGAACGGTACTGAGGGTAGTAGTAGCCCCCAGCACTCCTGCGCGAGAAGGGATTTAAAGTTTCGGGAAACATCGTTGATCCTTCGTGTTCGTTGCCGTGCTTGGGAGCCTCAGTCGCTGGGCTCCTATCGCGCGGTTTGTGTACAGGAAATATGGCAGACAGTTCTAACGCAGGGATAACGCGCTGGTACGGTTTGATAACGAAGGGTAACCCATTGGCATATCTAGACAATTTTCGGGTGTGAGCGGAGCTGGAACCGGGACCGGAGCCGGGGCCGTTCCCGGGGCCGGCGCCGTAGGGGGCTAGGTTTAAGAAATGCTGCGTTTCTGCCGACTTTCGTGGCGAGTCGTGTGTATGGAGAAGCTCCGGCGTTTCATAGCTAGCCTGACCTTCGCTTTGGCGGTGGCGGCGGTGTTCCGCGAGGCGGTTGTATCGGGCGTGCCCCGAGACGCCACCCGTGCGCCTGACGGCGTGTTCGAGACAGACGGCATCGTGTGTGGCCGCGAGAGCGGCAGGTGGGTAGCCGGAGAGGTTGAGCCCAAGGGGTTCGTGTCACACCGCGCCGAACTTCAAAAAATTCTGGCAGCGCACGAGCGGCTGCGAGAGCAGCGACGGGAGCTTAGAACCAGAGCAGCTCTTGATGAGTGGCGCGCGCTGCGGAGCAGGCGAGTCTCCGAAGACGAAGTATGTGCACTCGGCCCATCCCGGAAAAACACTCGCGCACCAGCGCTTGAGGCTTTTTCGCCTTCCTTCGCCGATGGTGAGCCGATGCCACTTGAGCACACATGTTGGGTGAGCGGAGTCCGAGAGCCGGGCTCTGGAGAGTCGCCAGTGATTAAGTGGCGCAACCTTCCGCGAGGCACAGCTCGCCTTGCGGTTGTCGTCTACGAAGTTGAGACGAAAGAGCTTCTGTGGTCGTTCCTGATTCGGAGAGTGAGCCCGTACTGGCGATACGGCTTGCCGACAAACTTCCCCAAAGAAAACCCCGCGAGCGCTCCGCGCGGCTTAACGCAGTTCGCCAACAGCTACGGCGTGCTCGGCTACAGTGGCCCCTGTCCAGCAGAGAGCGCTAATAGCCGGTACCGGTTTGAGGCATTCGCTCTCAAGCGGACTCGCATTAAGAGCCTCGGAAGCACGGTCCCGCAGATACGTTCGCGGCTAAACCGAATTAAGCTCGGAAGATCGCACTTTGACGGCACCGTGATTGGCCAAGGCCAAAGCCTTTTTCCGACACCATCTGTAAGCCCGACTCCGTCCGTTACGCCAACTGCGACTGACACGCCAACTGCGACGGAGACTGCAACGGCCTCGGTGACGCCGACCGTCACGCCGACTGCAACTGAGACCGGGACAGCAACGCGAACGGACACTCCTTCGGCGACTCCGTCTCACACGCCAAGCAGCACACCAACGGAGACCCCCACAGCGTCCCCGACTCAAACTCCTACCGCTACTCCGCTCGACACGCCTACCGAGACCCCCACGGTGACTCCGACCGTAACACCGACCAGCACGCCGACCGACACACCAACGAAGACTCCGACAGCTACACCAACAGACACTCCCACCGACACGCCAACTGTGACCCCAACTCGCACACCAACGGATTCACCGACTGTGACACCGTCTGGCACTCCGACTGATACGCCAACTAGCACGCCGACTCAGACTCCGGCGGACACCCCGACAGACACTCCTACGGCAACCCCCACCAGCACTCCGACTGCCTCGCCGTCAGCTACTCCTTCTCGCACGCCTACTGCCTCGCCCACACACACGCCAACGGCAACTCCAACTGCAACAGCGACGCCGGTAATCACGGCGTGGGTTCGCTCGTACACTTCAATCGCAGCAGACGGAATGCCAGTCGCCACGTCGTACACGATTACCAAGCCGAGCCAGCTTGAGGAGGGCGACCTGATGGTGGCGGTAATCATCCATCGTGTAGAGTCTCCGACTCCGCCATCTGGCTGGACGCTGTTTGCGCAGAGCAGCGTGTACAACGTCGGCGGGGGCAATCAGCAAAATTCCGTATACACCAAACGGGCCACGAGCTTTGAGCCCGCGGGGTACACGTGGAGCTATCCAACAGAGACGCAGCGGCTAGCAGGCACTATTCTGGCGCTAGCAACAGGAGGGCTAAGAGACTTCTCTGAGGGAGCCTCGACGTCTTCAGACTCAACGGCCTCGGTGCCGGCTGCATCGCCAGCAGGGGGCGAGGTGGTAGTATATGCGGGCTCTGCCGTTTACCTCCAGAGCTCTGGCAGCAACACCTTCTCGTATGCGGGCACACAGGGAGATCTCACCGTTCTTCCGAGCAACTCGTTTTTGGGAAACCGGCAGTCGATCGCTTACGGCCGCACTGCTTCAATCACCGGGGTAACAGCATCAAACGGCTCAAGCACGCTCGACTCGATGATCGGTTTCCGGTTTATTGCGACCAATCCCTAGGAAAGTAGCTGCTCAAACATGGCAGGTACAGGCTGAAGTATAACGACTTGGCGCGAGCTTTGACGCTCCGAGTCACTCTGGAGAGCCGGACGCGCCTCTAGCTCGGGAGAGAAGATTGGGTTCGCAGTCCATACGGATGCGAGGATTGAGCGAAATAATTTTCGTGCAGAAGCGCTCAATCTTGCTGCGCTCAAGAGGAATGGGCTCTCCGAGCCCGCCAGAGCCAGGTTTGGCGATGCTTACCGTTGCAAGAGTGCCGTCGGGCGAGATGCGCACGGCTCGAGCCCTTAGGGGGAGCTTGAGGGTCGCGAAGCTCAGGGTGCCGGCCACCTGATTGTGAACTGAAGCCATCGTGGAGAGGACGATTTCGCGTCCTCGGCGCACCTTCGGCTGCGCTTCTGCTCGGGTAGAGCCGAGGGCGCACACCACTAGCACAGCTAGGACAAGGGAGACACTTTTCCGGGGTTTTAGGGCCGATGCAGGGAGGAGGTTCATACAGGTCCCGTTCGATACAGTGAAAAGGGCGAGGGAGTAGCGAGAAGCACAGCTCACCGCGGCGACGACGCCTTCGCAGTGTAAGAGGCAATGGCTCAAAAACAAGGATTTCTCGGAAACTCGCAATTCTGCTCTGAGTCCTTGGTGGGGAGGCTTCCGGCCACCTGCTCTTAAAAGGCGATTGGAGCTCTCCGCAAGACCAGGCTGGGATAGGCAGCCCGAGGTGGCGCAGGAAAGCCCGCACAAACTAAGAGGGAACTTAAGGCTCTTTTTATTTCTTTTGGTCCAGCAGAATTCTTCGGCGCGTGGGCTTTAGTGCGGCAAACAGAGAGGAGAAGACGACACCGACGGGCGTGGAAAAGTTGGTGCCAAGGCGCACAGTTTCGCCCCTTGCCTGAACGCATTGAGCCGCCAATACTTCCGTCCTGTCGGTGAGTTGTATAATTATGCGAATAGTCCCTGGGACCCGCGGGTGGCGACCTGACATCGATTAAAATTGGCCAGTTTGCGTCATCAGCTGGCCCGTTTTGGGTAAAGTCCAAGCTGCACACTTCAAGGCGAGTCGGGCACGCTGAGACCATGTGTAAGGAGAAGAGACAATGACTTTCGGGAGGCACTTTTTCTCTGCTTGCGTGGCGTTGGCTGCAGCTATTTTCCCGACACAGGCTTGAGCTGCCAACTGCTCAGACGCTGGAGTAAACATCGCGGTCACGCGCGAGTCCTCGCCGGTTCTGTACTTCGACCCGGCCTCGAACCAGAATCCGAAGCTGAATGCCTCTTACGTTCAGTACACGAGTACAAACAACACCGGCTCAGAGATTCCCGACCTGTGGGTGAAGCTTCAGAACTTTTCGGGAACAAGGGTCTCTTTAGCGGCTACAGAGGATGGAGTTACCCATGTAGGGGCGTTCTCTGCAGGCTCGACCAAAAATGTGTACTTCCTCCTCGGTGTAAGTGGAATTGGATCAAGCCAGACCCACAATGTGGGTGTCTACACCTCCAATCCTTCGCTTGTCGCTAACACCTGCCTCCAGAACTTCTCGTACTTCACCCTGGACGCAATAGCGGCGAACGCCAATAAGGTACCAGCATCTCGATCTCTCCGAATCCGCCGCAGCTCGGAGGGACATTTAATATTGTAGTTACAGGACACACTGGCACGGTTGGGGCTGCTCGTGTCTTCTCCATGACTCCTTCGGGAATAGCAGCTTGGCAGGCAAGCGCGTTCGAGGCGGCCGCAGCGCTCAATTCCCGGGCGGAGAGCTTCGCGCAGAAGTGCCGAGCGTGTGGTGGTCCTGGCCAGTCAGCGCGCGTTGCGCGGGCTGCCGATGCGTACGGGCGCCTGACTTCGCTCATCTCGTCGACGTTTACGGGGCTTACCTACACCTGTCCGCAAGGCGTGTGCACGAAGAGTGGAACGTCGCGTGTGCGCACTCGAATGTTGAAGCTCGCCAACGCCCTAGCGGCTGAGGCGAAGGCCATCAAGTCGAGCGCGATTAAGGCGTGCAAGACGCCCCCATCGTCTGGCGAAGACAGCCGCAAGAATAACGACGATTACCTGGCAGACTTGCGCGGCGCTATCAATGGGCTGCCTGCGAATGTGACCCGCTGCGGCGGGCAATAGATCGCACGCGGCGGCTCGGCACAGATCAGCGAGCGTGTAGCAGCGTTCTCGACGAGGGAAGCTACTCGCGCTCCTTGCGGGGCCCAACCGGCGGATAGTCAACATCATCGCTGTCGAGCAGCTCTGCTTCCTTGCTGTAGAGCTCGCGGAACGTGCCGCTTAGAATCGCTTCGCGCATCCGTGCCATGAGTCGCCGATAGAACGTTAAGTTGTGCACACTGACGAGCTGCGCTGCTACGGGCTCCTTCGTCTTAACAAGGTGGCTGACGTAGGCGCGGCTAAAGCGCGAGCAGGTCGAGCACGGGCAGAGCGGGTCAATCGGCGTCTCTTGCAGGCGGTACACGCCACGCCTAAGGTCAAGCTTGCCGCGCGAGGTGAAGCACACCCCTTGCGACGCTAGGGCCGTGGGGATGATGCAGTCGAACATGTCCATCCCTCGGCGCACCGCCTCAAGCAGGTCGCTTGGGGTTCCAACACCCATCAGGTAGCGCGGCTGTGTCGCGGGGAGGAGCTTCGCTGCGAGTTCGGTCGTGTCCTCGCGCTCTGCCTTCGTTTCACCGACTGCGAGCCCGCCCAGCGCGTAGCCATCGAAGCCGAGCGCAACGATCTGCTCTGCGCTCTCCTTGCGCAGCTCCGGGAAGCAGCCGCCCTGCACGATTCCAAAGATGGCCTGAGGGGAGTCGGCGCGAGCATCGAGGCTGCGCTTCGCCCAGCGAGTAGTCAGCTCCAGGGCTTTCCGGGTAGTGGCTAGATCTGACGTAGAGCTCACGCAGTGGTCGAGCACCATCATGATGTCGCTGCCGATGGTGCGCTGCACCTCGATGCTGCGCTCGGGCGAGAGGTCTATCCATGCGCCATCGACGTAGCTGCGGAAGCGGGCTCTTTCTTCGCTGAGCGAGACATGATTCGGCAGCGAGAAGATCTGGAAGCCGCCGGAGTCAGTGAGAACAGAGCGCTCCCACTTCATGAAGGGGTGGATACCGCCAAACGCCTGAAGGACCTCTGTGCCGGGCCTGAGCAGCAGGTGGTAGGTGTTGGCGAGCAGCACCTGGTAGCCGAGCTCCGTTGCCACTGTCGTATCGACGTGCCGCAAGATGGCCTGGGTCGCAACCGGCATGAATATAGGGGTTTCTACCGCCCCGTGCAGCGTGGTGAGGGTCGTTGCGCGAGCGCCCGACCAGGGGTCAACGGCGTCGATGCGAAAGGGTAGGCGGTGTGTTGCCGTCATGGTGCGGCACAGCCTACTTCAAGGGTATGGCGAGGTAAATCAGGGACAGGCTATCCTGCGCAACCATGGAAGAAGCAGAGAAAAGGGAAGATGCCCCGCAGGCGGCGCCGCCGGCCGAGGTCGACGAGCGGGCGGTGCTGGAGAAGTTTCTGGGTGCGCTGCGTGCCAACAAGGCTTTCGAGGGAGAGCGCCAGTTCATTCGGGTCGTGCCGCGCGGGCTCTTCGTTGACGAGCGGGGAGTGTCAGCCGTGGTCGAGCGGTACCAGGGCTGGATCCTGCGCGAGAGCGGCGGTGTGGCACAGAAGAGTGTCGAGAAGTGCCAGCAGTGGCTCTTCGACACGACTGCGCCGGAGCGGCTCTACCTGGTTGAGGGGAAGAATGTCCTGGCGGGTTTTCTTGTTCCATTTCCCGTGAAGACCCCTCAGCAGCACGGGCTCCCGTACTACCTAGGGTCGCTCCTCTCGACGTCGAACTACATCCACCCGGCAGACCCGCAGCTTCAAGGGATAAAGAATGTGGAGCTTCGCAGTGGGCCGAAAGGGCTTGAGGCGGTTATTAGCCGGCGCCGCGACTCGGTGGTGCTCCCAGAGCAGCTGCTCCGCAGCTTCTTTCACCTCGCGGCGGGCTCAAAGTTTCTGCAGCGCCGCTACCCAGGAATTGAGGCGAGCCTCCCCGTTTGCTTTAAGGCGCTCGTTGGTCTCGCTGTGCGCGCGCGCGAAGTGCCGCGCACCTTTCCGATGCTGGTGCCGTTTCAGACTAAGGCGTCAAAGGCGTCGCAGGTCAGGGTGGCAGGAAAGTTCATGTTCATCGAGGAGAAGGGGCGCATCTTCCGCGTGCTCGAACTAAACGGACGGCACCTGAGCGACCTGCTGCGCCACGAGATCAACAACGCTCCACGTGAGAAGCTCGGGCTCTTCCGGCTAACGCCGAAGCACCGCGACCTGATGGGCTTCTACGAAGTTGCCGGCCGCCGCACGTCAGTGCACGCTCGGGCTTTCAGCGAGTTTTCAGAGCTTATCCGCAGGTCCCGCGAGCCACGCGAGAAGATGAACGGCTGGCACACATCGGCTGATTGTTTCGAGAAGTTCTCGTCGCTCTACCAGCTCTCGCAGCCGATCGAGAAGTTTAAGATCTCTGGAGCACTCGAGCGATTCGGGGTGCAGGGCGATCGTTTCCGTATCAACGGCGGCTGGATCTTTGTGCTTTCGAAGGAGGGGACGGTGATGCGGACGGTGGCGAAGCACATTCGCACGGTGGGCGCGCGGCGTCGGTAAGGGTGGGGTGGTTCCGGCGCGGAGAGATTGAGTCTCTGCGCCGGAACGGAAAAACCCTTCAGTCTTGACCGTGTTTTCGAGCTATGGTGATTAATCCCTCGCTTTCGAGGTCTTCCTCGATTTTGCCGATTAGTTCATCCATCTCCAACACTTCGGATTTGAAGATACGAGCTATCTCGCTCAGCGAGTAGCTGTATCCATCTCCGAGACCGAACCATAGCTTTGCGACGTTCTGCTCCTTGTAGGGCATCGCATCAACAAAGCGATTCAAGCGAACGGAATCCGGCTCCGCTCCCTCCATGAAGTTGTGCTCATTCAAAGCACACCTCCCTTCCTAGAAAAAAGTGAAAGAACCTGGGACAACCCCGTGGCTAGGCTAGGAGAAGGGCACCTGCTAATCAACTTGAGCGGGCTCTTTTTGCTTGACCACGGGAGATGAGGAGCGTAGGGTTTGAAAGATGATGATCCGCGTGCTTGCCGCACCTTTCTCCTCCTTCTGGTCCCCTTCGTGGGCCTCTTCTTCGACCTGGGCGTAAGCCCTCATCATACTCCCCCCTACATCGCTGACCAAAAAACCGCCCTGTTTTCCGGGGTATATCGGCTTGAGCTTATGAAGATTACGACTACTTGCAAAACCCTAATAGCAGACCTGACCTCTCCGGTTGCTGTCTACCTGCGGCTGCGAGATCGCTTCGGGCGGGCGCTCCTGCTTGAGGGTTCGGACTACCGCGGCGCTGACGATTGCCGATCGTTTATCTGCTGCGAGCCTTTGGCGGAGCTGGTGGTTAGCCAGGGAGAGGCGACGGTGACGGTGCTAGGGGAGCGGCAGGCTGCGCGAACGGTAGCGCCGGTTACCGGCTTTACGGATGAAGTTAAGGCCTTTCTGGCCTCCTTTTCAGTAGATTCTGGAACGCTTCCGAAGGGGGTCGTAAACGGTGCGTTTGGGTACGCATCGTGGGAGGCTGTGCCCTACATGGAGCGCATCTCGCTAACCAAGCCGAGAGACGAGCAGGTAGCAATACCTGAGGTGCGCTTCGCGGTGTACCGCTACGTGCTCGCCTTCAACCACTTTCGCAACGAGGTCCACATCCTTGAGAACTCGCTCGATGGTGCAAGCAGCGGCGCTTCGCGAGAGGAGTTCGTGCGGGCTGCCTTTGACGGACAGGTGCAGACCTTCCCGTTTGTTGCTTCAGGCCCTGAATTGCCGGGCGTGACGGATGAAGAGTTCCTCGACTTAGTGCGGGCGTGCAAGCGCCACATCGCGCGCGGAGACGTCTTCCAGATCGTGCCGTCACGGCGCTACTCGCAGTGTTTCGAGGGTGATGACTTCCAGGTGTACCGCGCGCTGCGCTCAATAAACCCGTCGCCGTACCTCTTCTACGGTGACTTTGGCGGCTACCGTCTCTTTGGCTCCTCGCCTGAGGCGCAGATCGTGGTGCGCGGGCGCACTGCCGGCATCTACCCGATAGCTGGCACGACCAAGCGCACAGGCGACGACTCACACGACCGCGAGCGCGTCGAGCAGCTTTTGGAAGACCCAAAAGAGAACGCCGAGCACTGCATGTTGGTCGACTTGGCGCGTAACGACTTAAGCCGACACTGCCGCGGAGTGAGCGTCACCAAGTTTAGGGAGGTGCACTACTTCTCGCACGTCATTCACCTCGTGTCTGAGGTTGAAGGGACGCTGCCTCGCGACGGAATGGCGCCGCAGGTTATGAGCGACACGTTCCCGGCGGGAACCCTCTCTGGCGCGCCGAAGCACCGCGCGATGCAGCTGCTCGATGAGCTCGAGCCGATCCGCCGCGGACACTACGGAGGCTGCATCGGCTTCTTCGGGTTTAACGGCGATGCAGTGTTCGGGATAATGATTCGCTCGTTCCTGAGCATCGCCGGAAAACTTGTGTACCAGGCAGGAATGGGGGTCGTGAGTGACTCAAGTCCCGAGAAGGAGCTGAACGAGGCGCACGACAAGCTAGGAGCCTTGCGGGCCGCAATTAAGCGCGCGCAGGAGATGTGAGGAGAGAGTTATGAACGTGCTCATGATCGACAACTACGACTCCTTTACCTACAACATCGTGCAGATGCTCGAAGAGCTGCCGGGCGTGCAGGTCACTGTACGGAGAAACGACCAGCTCACGTTGGCAGACGTTGAGCCGTTCAGAAAAATCGTGCTATCGCCCGGCCCGGGAATCCCTTCAGAAGCAGGGCTCATGCCGGCGGTAGTGAGCAACTTCGCTGAGACCCGGAGCATCTTTGGCGTGTGCCTTGGCCACCAGTGCATCGGGGAGTGCTTCGGAGCTAAGCTTAAGAACATCGAGGCGCCGGTGCACGGCAAGGCGACGCCGATAGAGGTGCTTGATACGACGGAGCCTATCTTTGCCGGGCTTCCGCAGCGCTTTGCAGTAGGGCGGTACCACTCGTGGGTGGTCGACCAGGCCGGGTTTCCCGAGCACGATTTAGTGGTGACGGCTCGTGATGCGCAGGGGCAGATTATGGCGTTGCGCCACAAGCGTCTAGATGTGCGCGGGGTGCAGTTTCATCCGGAGTCTATCCTGACGGAGCACGGCAAGAAGATGCTAGAGAACTGGGTGGCGCTATGAAGCGGCAGCTTGAAGAGATCTTGGACGGAAAGCGGCTCTCAACTGAAGAGGCGCGGCTCCTGATGCGCGCGGCGCTCGACGAGAGCACACCGCCGGCGCAGCTCGCCGCCTTGCTTACGGCGTTTCGGGCGCGGGCTGTCACGGCAGACGAGCTAGACGGCTTTGCGCAGGCGCTGCTTGAGCTAGCTGCCCCGGCTGACCTCTCGCCGCACGAGGTGCTTGACCTGTGCGGGACCGGCGGTGACGGGCGAGGCAGCTTTAACATTTCAACGACTGCTGCCTTCGTGCTCGCGGGCGCTGGCTGCAAGGTGGCGAAGCACGGCAACTACGCGTCGTCGTCGTCCTGCGGCTCGTCGAACGTGCTCGAGGCGATCGGTGTGCGGTTTACTACTGAGCGAGAGAAGCTTTTGCAGAGTCTAGAGGAAGCGAACGTGTGCTTCCTCCACGCACCGCTCTTTCACCCGGCTCTTAAGCGCGCGGCTCCCGTGAGGCGGGAGCTTGGCTTCGCCACGGTGTTTAACATGCTTGGGCCGCTGGTTAATCCGGCCCGCCCCTCGTTTCAGATGGCAGGCGTCTTTAGCCGTGGGCTCTTGCGGCTCTACAGCGCGGTGTTGAGCCGCCGGAGCGGCAGCTTTGCGGCGCTCATCAGCGCGGACGGCTACGACGAGGTGACGCTTACCGCGCCAGTTCACCTGGCGACTCGGCAGGGGACGCGTGAGCTTTTGCCTGAGGACTTTGGGCTCCCGCCGGTACAGCCCGAGGAGATCCGGGCAGGAAAGTCGGTCGAAGAGTCAGCTGAGATCGTGCGCGCGGTGCTTGAGGGACGCGGCACGAGGGCACAGGAAGATGTTGTGGTGGCGAACGCGGGGCTGGCGCTGTTCTGTCGAGCTGAAGGGGGCTCGCTTAAGGAGCGAGTAGCGGAGGCGAGAGAGAGCATCCGCTCTGGGAGAGCAGCGGCGGCGCTGCAGGCGAGTGTAGCGGCTTCAAGGGAGTAGGATTTTATGAGCACGATTCTTGGCAAGATTCTTGAGCAGAAGGCGAAGGAGGTAGCGGAACGCCGGGAGCTCTATCCAGTTAAGCTGCTTGAGAAGAGCCTCTACTTCTCGTCGGCGCCGGTGTCGCTTCGGTCGTACCTTCGACGCGCGGGCCTCTCTGGAATCATCGCTGAGATCAAGCGGCGATCGCCATCTAAGGGCGACATAAATCGCCACATCTCGGTAGAGAGCCTTTCATTAGGGTACATGCAGGCTGGAGCTTCGGCCCTATCGGTGCTTACGGACGAAAAGTTCTTCGGCGGCTCGCTCGATGACCTTCGGACGGCTCGCAGGTTTAACTTCTGCCCGATTCTGCGCAAGGATTTCGTTATCGATGAGTACCAGGTGATTGAGGCGAAGTCGGCAGGCGCTGATGCGGTGCTCCTGATAGCCGCAGCTCTCTCGCCTGCCAGCACGCGCGAGCTTGGAGCGCTGGCACAGTCGCTCGGGATGGAGGTGCTGCTTGAGGTGCATAGCGAAGCCGAGCTTAAGACACACGTCTGCCCTGAGGCGAGCCTAATCGGGGTAAACAACCGTGACCTGACTGACTTCACGGTTGATGTGTCGCTCTCAGAGAGGCTTGCTCCGATGATTCCGGCTGAGTTTGGAAAGGTGACGGAGAGCGGGATCTCGGATGCTGCGACGATGCAGCGGCTAAAGTGCGCTGGCTTCGAGGGCTTCCTGATAGGCGAGGCGTTCATGCGCCACAGCCAGCCGCAGGCGGCGTGCCGCAAGCTCGTAAGCGAGCTTCAACCAGGAGAGAGGGCATGAAGCGGCTTCAGCTCAAGGTGTGCGGGATGCGTGAGGCAGACAACATCGCGCAAGTTGCGGCGCTAGCGCCCGACTACATAGGCTTTGTCTTCGTTGCGGGCTCGCCACGAGATGCGACGGCTGTTGTGAAGCGCGAGAGCCTTGCCTCAATTCCCGATGGAGTAACGACCGTTGGGGTGTTTCGCGACGCGGCGCTTGAGTTCGTGTGCGAAAAAGTTAAAGCGCTCGGGCTCAAGGCAGTGCAGCTCCACGGCAGCGAGGACCAGCGCTACATCGAGCGGCTGCGGGGCGCTATCGGCGGAGTTAAAATCGTGCGGGCGGTCGCGGTGAGAAGCGGCGCTGATCTGTCAGAGGTAAAGGACTTGCCCGGTTTGGTAGACCTCTTCCTGCTCGACTCAGGGAGCGGGGGGAGCGGAGTGCCGTTTGACTGGTCGTGCCTGAGCGAGTACCGGGCGTCGACGCCCTTCCTGCTCGCCGGGGGCATTCGCAGCGAGAACCGCGAGAAGGCGGTAGCGGCTGCTCAGTCGGTGAGTGCGTGTGTTGGGCTCGATCTCAACTCAGGTCTCGAGAGCAGCCCGGGAGTGAAGGACATTAACCTAGTTCGGTCGTTTTGTGAGGGGATACGGGTATGAGGCTTGAAGCGAACGAGAAGGGCTTTTTCGGTGAGTTTGGCGGGGCGTACGTCCCAGAGATGCTCTACCCGAACGTGCGCGAGCTCCAGGATCGGTACGTCGAGATTACGGGTGAGGCTGCCTTTCAGCGTGAGCTCAATGAGTTGCTGCGTGACTTTGCAGGGCGTCCGACGCCGCTCTTTGCCGGCAGGCGCCTCTCAGCGCTCTTTGGCTGTGAGATCCTGCTCAAGCGTGAGGATCTGCTGCACACTGGGGCGCACAAGATCAACAACACGATTGGGCAGATTCTGCTCGCCAAGCGGCTCGGCAAGACTCGCATCATCGCCGAGACTGGCGCAGGTCAGCACGGCGTTGCAACGGCGACGGTCTGCGCCCTGATGGGGATGCCGTGTGTTGTCTACATGGGAGAGGTCGACATGCAGCGCCAGGCGCTCAACGTCGGGCGGATGCGGATGTTGGGTGCAGAGGTCCGCGGAGTCTCTTCCGGCAGCAAAACCCTTAAAGACGCAACGAACGAAGCGATGCGCGATTGGATCGCCAACCCGCACGACACGCACTACATTATTGGCTCAGTCGTTGGGCCGCACCCATTCCCTGACATGGTGGCGCGCTTCCAGTCGGTTATCAGCCGCGAGATTAAGGAGCAGTGCCACGTGTTAGGAGGGCGCCAGCCAACGCACGTAATCGCGTGTGTCGGCGGCGGGAGCAACGCCATGGGCGGGTTCTTTCACTTCGTTGAGGACGAGAAGGTGGCGCTGATTGGGGTTGAGGCAGCGGGCTGCGGCATCTCAAGCGGGCGCTCTGCGGCGACGACAGCTCTTGGCCAGCCAGGGATCCTGCACGGCAGCCGCACACTCTTCATGCAGAGCGAAGACGGGCAGGTGGAGGAGGCGCACTCTATCTCTGCCGGGCTCGACTACCCAGGGATAGGGCCGCAGCACGCGCACCTGCACACGACAGGGCGCGTGCAGTACGTGAGCGTCACGGATGATGAGTCGCTTGAGGGCGCGAAGCTTCTGGCGCGTCAGGAGGGGATAATCCCTGCGCTTGAGACCGCACACGCCGTGGCGTACCTGAGCAAGATGAGGTTCTCGGGCTCAGAGCGCGTAGTGGTGGTTGTGTCGGGGCGTGGAGACAAAGATATGGGGACGTACCTAGAGCGGCTCGGGGAGGGCATATCACGATGACGTGCAGCAGGTTCTTGCAGCTTCCAGCCGAGCGAGCGCTCTCGGTGTTCTTCACAGCAGGCTTCCCGCGGCTCGGGGACACGATGCCGATCCTTGAAGCTCTTCAGGAGTCGGGAGTCGACATGGCCGAAGTAGGCTTCCCGTTCTCAGATCCGGTTGCCGACGGCCCGACGATTCAGGAGAGCAACCTGGTGGCGCTCGGGAACGGCATGACGGTAGCGACGCTCTTCGAGCAGCTCTCTGGACTGCGGCGCAGCGGGGTGACGATGCCGGTGCTCCTGATGGGGTACCTCAATCCACTGGAGCGCTTCGGCGCTGAGAGCTTCTTCGCCAGGGCAGCAGAGTGCGGAGTCGACGGCCTTATCCTTCCGGACATGCCCTTTGACGAGTACCTGGATCGCTACCGCGCGTTGTTTAAGAAAGAGAGGCTCAAGCCCGTGTTTCTTGTGACCTCGCGCACGAGCGAGGAGCGCATTCGGGCGTTTGATGCAGAGGAGCCGGCCTTCCTCTACGTGCTCTCGTCGGATGCCGTCACAGGCGGACGAGCGGCAGTAAGCGAGGAGCGGGATGCGTTCTTTAAGCGGCTTAAGGAGATGCGGCTCAAGAGCAAGCTGATTGTGGGCTTCGGAGTTTCGGACCGGGAGAGCTTCAATGCTGTCACGCGCCACACGGCGGGTGCCATCATCGGCAGCGCCTTCGTGCGGGCAGTCGCCGAGGCGAAAGATGACGCTGGGCTTCGAGAGGTGACTAAGAACTTTATCGCAGGGGTGAGGTAGCACATGATTATTACGCTTGAGAGAGGGATTACGGAGCCTCAGCGGAGTGAAGTAGCCGCGTTTCTGGGAACACTCG
>CANLJX010000027.1 GCA_947491545.1 Deltaproteobacteria bacterium | reverse complement strand
GAACAGTCAGGCCTGCTTGCAGACGAGGCGAAGCTAGCGTACGAAAAGTGGGCAGCGGAGAATCTCTCTGAGAAGCAGCGCAAGAACCTCAGCGAAGCAGCCCTCGCTCCGAGCATCTCGTTTAAGACGCGCTCTGACCTTTCTAAAGGCACTGTGACGTTTCTCGTTCGCGACAGCGCTGGCCACCTGTTCGGCGGCGTGAGCACCTCGGGCTGGGCGTACAAGTACCCGGGGCGGCTCGGCGACTCGCCGATCGTTGGTGCTGGGATGTACGTCGACGATCGTTTTGGTGGTGCTGCCTGCACTCACACCGGAGAGATGACGATCCGCGCCGGCACTGCGCGATCGGTGGTCCTCTACATGAAGCGTGGCGCAACAGTCGAGGAGGCAGTGCGCGAGGCCGTCGCAGACCTGCGCTACCTCAAGGGCGGCTACCTTGGGCCGGTCATCGTTCATGCGCTCAGCCGGGACGGAGAGCCGTTTGTCGCCACCACGGGCGGCGACAAGGGCGACCTGTTCTGCTTCTGGCGTGAAGGCTTGCCTTCATTCGAGCGCAAGGCGCCCACCATAGTGGAGTGATGAGACCTGCTTGGTCTCTCGGTTGCCGAAGGCGAGGGCAGTAAAATCAGCCACCTGCTTCTGCGGCCCGACTCCACAGCGCCCCACCGAGTCTCTCGGCTGCGCTAACGCCCGCGCCCGCTGCTTTCGGCCCAGGCTTTCTTGTCTACGCTGCCGGGCGTGGCTACAATGCCGCGATGGCTTCGTCTTCAGTAAAAACGATAGGGCTCTTTGACAGCGGCTTGGGCGGCCTGACGGTCCTGCGCGAGCTGCAGCACGCGCTTCCAGAGCAGCGATTCGCCTACCTCGGCGACAACGCCCGCTTTCCGTACGGGACGAAGAGCCCAGAGACGATCGTGCGCTACTCGCGTGAGTGTGCGGAGTTCCTCATGCAGCGTGACGTTGGAGTGATCGTTGTCGCGTGCAACACGGCATCTGCTGCTGCGCTGGCTGTTTTGGAGTCTGAGCTTCCAGTGCCCGTCATCGGCACGGTGGAGCCGGCGGCTCGTGCCGCGCTCGCCGCAACGCGCTCAGGCAAGGTCGGTGTGCTGGGCACCAACGCCACGGTTGCAAGCGCGGTGTATGAGAATGCCCTCAAGAAGCTCAACCCTAGCGTCAAAGTCGTCTCGCAAGCCTGCCCGCTCTTCGTTCCACTGGTCGAGGCAGGGATGTTCGACGGCGAGATAGTCGACAAGGTCATTGAGCTCTACCTCGCCCCGTTGAAGGCGGAAGGGGTGGACACTGTCATCCTCGGATGCACTCACTACCCGCTGCTGCTTTCGCCAATCAAGCGCTACCTTGGTGATGCGGTGCAGGTCGTTGAGTGCTCCAAGGCGATGCTTGAGGACGTTATCAAAGCGCTCGCGCAAGCTAACGGGCGGCCGAGCAGCGATGTTCCGAGCACCTCGTACTTCGTTACAGACGCTGTCGGGCAATTCAACCAGCTCGCTGCGCTATTCTTGGGTCACGGAGGGGTGCACGCGTCAAAGGTCGAGCTGGCGATCAGCTCTCCGTCTGGAAAGCCTCATCTTCGAGCAGCTTCTTCTTAAGATCGGCGAGAGTCACGATCGTCGGCTGCCTGCGGCGAGAGGTTGGAAGGGCTGCGACCTTCTCAGCAGAAACTGTCGCTGCCTCGAGGTTTGACAGCACGCGCTTGAGCATCGAGTTTACGACTACTTCCCAGTTGACCAGCTCAGCAACCTCGTCGAGACCGTCAGCCACCTGCTCCATCGACGAGCTCCGGCGCGAGTCGCAGATGTAGTTGAGCAGAGTCGCCGCATCGTCTCGCTTGCCAGACGCGAGCAGCCGCTGAATCTGGCGGTCTACTGTCTCGAGCTGGCTAAGCATCTTCATGAGCGATGACCAGTGGTCATCGTTGAACACCGCCACGTACTCATCTGAGTGCTGGTCGAGGGTCGTGGCACGATCCCGAAGGTCTACGACCCGTTCGTGGAACCAGGCTGCTTTCGCCGCAACCTCGCGGCTCGCACGGTGCCGCCATAGGGCCGGCCAAGCCATACGGAAAACCGCTAGGGTGGCCATCCCAGCCACGAAAGCCAGAATGAGTGCGAGCCAGGGGGTGTTCAGCAACTGCATACATAATGGTTCGGTCCTTGCGCCGACTACCTTGAGAGTTTGGCCTCTTTTTCACTGTAAAAAGCCCCAAAAAGAGGGGGTCTGTGCTTGCTGGAGTGGCGTAGAGGCAGGCGCTGCGGATGAGTTGGTTGCTCCCGGTAATGGTATCTACCAAGAACAGGACGGGAACAATGAGGACGGAGAGAGGGGGAGGGGGGACAAGAATACCTTCTCGCTGCCCTCGCCGCTCTCTTTGTGAAATTTAGAGACTCGCTTTCTCGATTGGATAATCGCCTTGGAGGGAGGGTTTACAAAGAGGACGGCGAGGACGGAGAGAGGGGAGGTGGGGCAAGAGTACCCCCTCGCTGCCCTCGCCGCTCTCTTTGTGAAATTCAGAGACTCGCCTTCTCGATTGGATAATCGCCTCGGAGGGAGGAGCTAAGCCAAGACCCAAGCCCTCGTTGTCATCCTCATGCAATTCGCCGGTTTGTGGCGTCCAAGTTGGCCTACGCCGCCCGCACCAGCCGCTCCATAACCGGCGCCATCAGCGACTGAAGCGCTTTCTTCGCGTCTCCCGCTCCCGCATGGAAGCGGAGACGGTGCAGCAGCACGAAGGGGGCAATGTGGGCCAGATCGTCTTCGGTAGCGTAGTCGCGCCCGTTAACGACTGCCCATGCACGGACAGCGCTCTGCAGCATCAGGGCTGCGCGGGTAGAAGCGCCGAACTGAATCATCGGATTGTTGCGGGTCGCCTGCACAACCCCCACGATCGCCTCGCGCAGCGACGGCTGCACGTGGACGGCTTCACACGCGGCGCGCGCGTCGAGGATGTCGCTGCGGCTGCAAACCGGGGCGATCGACACAGAGCCGTCCCGGATCTCGGTGTGGCCAGCGAGAATCGCGCTCTCGGTTGAGGCGTCGACGTATCCCATCGGCACCTTGAAGAGGAAGCGGTCGAGCTGTACCTGCGGCAGCGGGTACGTGCCCGCGATGTCGAGCGGGTTTTGGGTGCCGAGCACGAAGAAGAGCTGGTCGAGGGGCCGAGTGACGTTGTCCATCGTCACCTGCTTCTCTGCCATGCACTCAAGGAACGCCGCCTGGACCTTGGGGCCTGTGCGGTTGATCTCATCGGCGAGCACGATGTGGGCGAACACCGGACCGTGCATAAAGTGGAACTGCCCGCTCTTGGGATCAAAAATGTTCACGCCGAGAACGTCGCCTGGAAGCATGTCGGGAGTGAACTGGATGCGACGGAAGGGGAGGATCGGATCTGAGGCTAGCGACGGTAAGCGGCTTGAGCCGTGAGCATCCTCGCTGATGAGACGCCCGAGTGTCTTGGAGAGGGTCGTCTTTCCCGAGCCCGGATAGTCTTCGAGCAGCACGTGGCCATCAGCAACGAGCGCCGCGACAACTAATCGGATAGTGTCGCTCCTTCCCTTGATGACGCGCTCAAGCGCAGAGCAGAGATTTGTTACGGTACGCTGCGCTGCAGCGTGTTGTTCAGCTGTCACTACCATTTCGGACCTCCTCCCTAAACAGGGCATCGGATAGTTTATTCACAACTGCCCCTGCTTCGATATCCCCCACGATACGGCTCTTCGTTGGATTGCCAGGGCACGAGAAAGAAAGCCTAATTTCGTTCGGCGCGCCACCATTCGGAGCGGCTGCACTTACTGCACACAGAGAGGAGCCGTTCGCTACTGGATAGAACGGCCCCTCAGCAAGGAGAGAGGGGATAGAGGATGGCAGCCCGGCTTCATTGACTGCAATTGGGAGCTTGAAGCCCCGGTTCCTGAGCTCGGCCGGCGCGGTGTAGAACACCCGGTAGGCGAGATCCCGGTACTGGTCGCTGCTTGGGCCAAGGCTCCGCATGCGGAGCAGCATAGCGTGGGTCTTAAGCAGATCGTCGAAGCGCGGACGGGAGGTCCGGATGACCTGTTCAAGAGCGCGGTTCGCCTCCGAGCTGCCAAACCAGCCGAGTTTAGCCTGGGCCGCGTACGCCTTGTAGAAATTCTGGGCCGCCGGGCGCCTGTCGATCCCAAGCTGTTTCCCCAAGCGCGCATCGAGCGCAGAGCCTGAGAGCCCAGAGAGCGCATCGCCGAGCGTTGGGTACTCAAGCAGGCTGTCGGTGTTGCGAACCGTTAGGTCTTCGATCTCTTTGAGCTCACCAACAAGCATCTGTCGTGCGCGGCGCATGAGCCACCAGGCACGGATACGGTTGGCGCCCATCTCTTCCTTGGCACTGAGCCACTCGCTCCACGAGAGCGGGACCGTTGTCAGCAAGATGTTGTTCTTGGCAGTGAGAGCCTGCGATAGAGAGATCAGGGACGCAGCTATCATGTCGTTCTGGTTGGTGCCGATCTTTCCGAACCACTGCGTGCCCTCAAGCGCCGACTCGAATCGCCGAATCGCCCGGTCAACTCTGCCAGTGTGCAGGTCGACTCGGCCCCGCGCGAGATTCTCAAGCGCTGCGTGCTCTTCGTTGTTCTTGAGCGGGAACTGGGCCATGCAGCGGTCGAATGCGTCCATCGTTGCCGCAGCATCCTCGAACTTCAGCTGCTCAACGTACAGGAGCGACAGGTTTAAGCTGGGGAGGATATGCTCACAGCCATCCTTGAAAGAGGTAGCGCGCAGAAAGCTCGATTCCGCCTTCTCGTCATCGAAGATCTCTTTGTACACCTCCCCTGAGTTGTTGAGCGGTGTGCCGGGCTGTCCCTCAGAGCCGAGGGACATCTCGTAGGCGATCGCCTGACGAAACACCTCAAGCGCCTCCTGTGGCTGATCGTTCATCGAGAGCAGAATGCCCAGCATGTTGAGGGTGCGCGCTCCGTCCTCACCCCCTAGAACGCCGAGCCGGGCAACTCGAATAGCCTCCGGGATCTTCCCAAGCTTCATCAGGATCCAGGCTCGCGAGCCGGAGTACCAGTCGGCCGAGTAGCCGAGCGACGAGAAGCGGTCGAGCGCCTCAAGAGCCCCTTCGTAGTTGTCGAGATTGAGCCTCACCTGGCTTAGGTAGTAGAGCATGTCGCCGTGCTCTTTGCGCAGCTCTCGGCCGACGTACGGCGCCTTTCCGTAGCTTTTTTCGAACAGCTCCTCGGCTTTCTTGATGTACTTCAGTGCGAGCCGGTAGTGCCCAACGTGGATGAGGTAGTAGGCCGCAAGAAGATTGTACGTGCGGTAATTGTCGGGGTCCTTCTTGAGCGCTTTGAGGAGCTTCGTGCGAGCATCGAGGGGTCGATCGAGCTGAAGGAGCAGCACACCATCGCGGAGCAGCTCATCGGCGCTCTTCGTGTCGTCGTCTGCAGAGGACACGATCTCCTCTGTGCCGAGGAAGTCGAAGGGGTCGAAGGGATCAACGATAGCCTCTCCCTGCTGGTCTAGGGCGGGGTCGTCCTGGGCATGGGCAGGTGGCGCTGCAGCAAGGAGTGCAGAGGCGAGGAGCGTCGCGCAGAAGATTCTGAAGCGCAGCAGTGAAGTTACCATCCACCACCTCCGATCAGCTTCGCTACCGAGGCGGGGTTGACGGCAGCAAGGCAGCGCTTCCAGGCTGGCAGCCTGCCGAGTGGAGAGCCGACCGTTGCGACCACGTCGCTGACAATCTGCGCATCGAGCGCGGAGCTCCTAGAGTACGCGTCTGACACGTACAGCCGCGCCAGTGGCTCAAGGTACACGAGCCTGACGCGCGAAGCGAACTCTAGCCTAGTCTCGCCCTCGTTCCTCGTCACGCCAAGATCGCACAGCGCTGAGCTGACAGAGACGTACGCCCAGCGCAGCTTTCCGCTCGGTGTTGGCGCAAGCCGCCACCCGTGGCGCAGCGCAGCCTTGGTGAGGACAAAGAGAGCGATGATGGCGGCAAACACAGCGACCACTGAGTTGCGGTCAGGGACCCACAGCGTAGACTCCTCTTCGACACCTTTCTCGTCCTTAACCAGCTCTTGGGGGAGCAGCTCTTCACCCGGCTGCAGGATACCCATCAGCTCCTCGAGCATCTTCGCGTCGACCTGAGTCTCCGCGTGGCTCTCTACCTGTTCAGGCTGCACGTCGAAGGGGACCCAGCCAACGCCGGAGACGTACACTTCGCTCCAAGCGTGTCGGTCGCTCATGCGCAGCAGGATGTGGCCGTCTTTGGCCTGGCTTAAGTCTGTAAGGTATCCGGTGCCAACGCGCGCCGGAATACCGAGAGAGCGGAGCAGGTACACCATCGCGTGCGCGAAGTGCACACAGTACCCACGCATGTCACCGAAGAGGTACGGAGCCACCGGATCTTCACCATCTTTCACCTCGTGGCGAGGCGTGAGGGTGTAAATCGACTGCTGCGAGAGAGCCTGGGCAAGCGCCTGTGCCTTCTGGACCGGACCGGCTATTCCCTGGGTCGAGCGCTCTGCAAACTCCTTGTAGCGCGGATCCGGGTGCTGCTCGAGGAAGTGCGCTCGCACCTCTGGCGTCCAGCGCGGGTCTCCCACAGGATCCTGGCTAATTTCTGACAGGTCGTACGCTGGCCCAATAGAGTACGCGCGGTAGGCGCCCTTAAAGCGAGTCGGTTTCGGGTTTTTTAGCTGCACGATCGAGACTGGGTAGTCGAGCGCGAAGGCGTTCTCATGCTCAGCGAGCAGGTAGACTGACTGGACCAGGGGCACTCGTCGAGAAAGCTCGGCGTCCTCTTTCCCTGTAAACGTTTCGCGCGGCTTGATCACCGGAAGGTCGGTGTCGAAAGCCCGCCCTGCGAAAACCATCTCCTTGCCGTTGAACGCCGAGAGCGCAGTCTCGCGCAGGTACATCATCGGGCTAAAAGGGTTGTTGTTGTAGTCGCCCTCAAGGCGCACCAAGGCCGCTGGCTGGCTCGAGCTGCCAAGGGCCGACTGGAAGGTTAGGGGGCTGACGCCGCTCTCCGAGCTCATGCCGACGCCGTTTGAGATCCGCGCGAGCCGAATTACATTAAAGTGGCCCCACAGGAGTTTCTCAATGCCAAACACGAGGATTGCAACGAAGGCGACCGCGAGAGCAGAGAGCAGGAGCTGTCTCCGTGCCGGAGCGCTCCGCACAGCCGCCTCGTCAGCACGTGGCCGCACGGCGATCGAGGCCAAGCACAGGTAGGCGAGCGTTGCAGCGATGATCGCGCCGCCTACAGCAAACAGCATCGAGAGCTGGTCTATGCCGAGGCGCCACGCGAGAGAGTTAATCGGCTTAGGGCGATCGAGGTGGAAATCTCTGTGGCCCGAGAAGAGAGCGATGGTGATAGCAAGGAGCACGAGCGCCTCGATAGTCACCGCCCGGCGAGCACGCCAGAAGAACCAGGTGAGAAGCGCTCCCAAGGCGCCAACAGCACCCCCTGTGGCGAGGTGCATGGCGAGCCCCTCAATCTTGAGCGATGCGAATCCACCGAAGGAGAGCAGCCAGTTAAGAAAAAGCAGCGAGCACGAAGGCGCAGCCGCGACAGCACCGAGCGCTAGGCAGAAACCGAGCGTGGTCAAGCGCGAATTCGCTGCCAACGAGGCAGTCACGATGCCAGCAACAGCGAACAGCCCCAGCGCAAGCTGCGCCGTTCCCAGTGGCAGAAGTGCGTTGATGAAGGCGAGCGCGACGACCGCACCAACACAGCGAAACGCTACCACTGCACAGAAAAGAACCGAGCTTGGGCGCCTCATACGTGCACCTCCCACTGGCTCGAGAGGCAGTGGGCCAAGAAGCTCTGGTATCCAGCAGCAGGAACTTCAGCTTCTGTCGGCCGATCCTCCTCCAGAATGAGGGGCGAGAGAAATCGCGTAAGGCCCCTCTGCCGAGAGTCTGCCAGGCGAGCTGGCGCTGAGAGCGCAAAGATCGGCTCAATCCCTTGAGCGGCAAGCCAGGCAGCAAGCTTGAGCAGCCGTGCGCCGTCGGGCCCCGAAACGCGACTGCCGGCACAGAAGAGGAGCAGCTTTCGCACCCTGAGTCCCGCAGCTAATCCGGTGCAGTAGTCGATGAGTTCGGTGGTGTCCGGCTCGATCGATGCGCCGGCAGAAGCTTGCGCGTCCCACACGGCATCAACGAGGAGTGTCTGAGCTGCATCGACAGAGCGAGCGGGCGACCGCCCTCTGATTCCTTCGCAGCCGAGCACGATGTCAAGCCCAAGCTCGCTCGTGGCTTGCGCGTAGGAAAGCGCTGCCGAGCACGCGTTGTCATCTTCGGGGCGTGCCAGCACGAGCATGACGACGAACCCTTCGGGTGTCATCGAGGCTTCGGGGTGGCGAGAGAGCAGCTCTCCGCGTTTGGCGAAAGCCTTCCAGACGATCTTCTTGAGGCCGTCGGACGGGTGGTAGGCCTTGATGTCGAACGGATCTCCCTGGCGATTCTGCGTGTCGGTGACCATGTCTCCCGGGCGCTGTGTCGAGCTGACAAGCGGAAGCCGCGACTCTTCGCCTGCGGGTGGGATGACAAGTACGGATGCGGTGACAGCTTGTCGCCACACCACGCGCACGAGACCAGCTGCGTCGCGCAGCTCGCAATGAATCGCGGAGATCTCCCAACTGCCGCGGTGCGGGAACGCGAGATCGAGGGTGAGACGACGCTCCTCGGCGCTGAACCCAGTCACGCGCAGGGCAGCTTTTGGAAATTCGGCGATCGGGCTCTCAAGCGAGATCTCCAGGAGCGTGAATGGCAGGATGCGCGCGGAGGGAAGGACCACGGCAACTCGAGCCGCTTCGCCAGACACGCTCTCTGCTGCAGGAGGAACCAGGGCGACCTGCATCCTCCGCAGCAGCAAGGACTGAGCGAGCACCACCACGGCGGCTACCGAAATCACCCCAAGCAGCCCGTACGCGAGCGCAGCCGACACAACATCCGAGTGCTTCGCCACCGGACCGAGCATGAGATACGTAGTAAATAGAGTGAGTGCTACGGCCCTGGGGGAGAGTGGCCCCAAACCTGAGCGTAAGCCCAACTTGTGGAAAACTGCCCGTGGGGTCTCCAGTATGGACTTGGCGAGGTTGTTTTTCATTTAACTATGTCAGCATCTTGAGCCAGTTTTCCACAGGCAGCGAGGCTCTGTGGGTAAGTGTGGAAAAGTATCCCACACTGCTCGGCTCGAAAGTAAAGCGCTTCTACTGCCCCTTCTGGGTTCCCAGTACGATGCAAAATCGCGCATTCTCTTCGCGGCAAACATCGTAAGACGGACGGGCAGCGTGCGAGCTTCAAAACGGGCTTCTGCCACCATAACGCACGGTCCACACTTGGGAAATAGAGCAGGCGAGAAGGATACGTGAACAGTACAGAAGCGAGCAGTACGGGGCCGGGGCCGATGGCGACTGAGGTCGACGACCGCCGCTACCTCGGGCTTGAGAGTGAGCTGCGAGCGGGCAGCGATACGCTGCTGCTTAAGCCAAACGCTGAAGAGGCGCGGCTTGGTCGATTGCGGCTCACGCCGTTTGGCATGCTGGCACCGTCACTCGCGCAGCACCTGGGAATCCTCGCCCCACTTGCTGATGAGATCGTCCCGCAACTCGCTCCGCGCTGCCCAGGGTGCGGCCAGCTGGCGCAGCCTCCAGGTGACCTGCGCAGCATCTCGCTTCCATCCGAAGGATTTCTTGCCGTGGCGCTCGTGGATGATCGGCAAGATGTTCCGCTGCGTGAGCGTTGCGAGCTGCTCGGCACTGAGCGGGCGGTTGTTGGCGATTCTGTCGTGCGGGTGGATGAGGCTCCCGAATCGGATGGAGAGCCAGTGCTGGCGCTCGTGTCGGCGTCTCATCAAGACGAATTTCGGTCGACTATTTCCCTCTGGCTTCGGCGTGGCAGTGCGACGCTGCGGCTGCTTCACTTGACGGAGCGTGGAGCGCCGGCCCGAGAGCTGGCACGACTTCACTCTGTCTGGAACTGCGTGAGCTGTAGCACGGGCTTCAGGCCCGCGTCGAAAGGCGAGCTGTCAGCAGCGCCGGAGTGCGTCCGATGCAAGGGCGAGGGGTGGCTTGAGGTAGATCGCGGCCGACTGACTTCGTGCGAAGCGTGTGACGGCTTCGGCCTGAGTTCAGATTTCGCACGGTACGAGTGGCACGGAATAAAACTCTCTCACCTGCCTGGTCTCGCCTTCAACTTTGTGCGAGCGAGGCTGTCCCCGGATTCCTCTTTGGTGGCAGCTCTCGATTGCGCTCTGCGCCACGGCTTCGGCGAGTATCCTCTAGGCGCACCGCTCGGCACCTGTTCCGCCGGAGAGCGTGCGAGGCTCTCATCGTTGTGCGTTGAGCTGTCTCGCATAGAGGGCTACTCAATCGGCTCAGATGGGGCAGCGCTGTTCCCTTCTGGCACTGAGCCCGGTGCTGTTGGGATTCAGCTTTTTATTCCGCGGGTCGTCGAGATACATACCCGTCCTTGGCGCGCGGCAAGCGAGAGATTCGCTGTGCGGTTCGTTGAGCGGGGACCCCTGCACGAAGCTGAGATCTCCTTCCCGGTTGGAGGCCTGAGCGTGGTCCAAGGAGAGAGTGGAAGCGGGAAGTCGCTGCTGCTAGAAGAGATCGCCTTCCTCTTCTCGCGGCGCCGAAAGTTGGCGCAGCGATGCTCTTTTCCTGGGCTCTCCCGCTGCACCATCGTTGATCCTCTAGCTCCGCTGCCGGGCCTGGTTGGCGATCTAGTCGGCATGACGCCGATCATGGCCGAGGAGCTTGCCGGCACCCGGGTCGCGCGAGAGCGCGGGGTTGAGGCGCGTGATATCAGCCTTGCTACTTCACGCTTCCGTTGTTCTAGCTGCGCCGAGAAAACTGAGGAACAGGGCTGCGCAGAGTGCGGCGGGACAGAGATCGACTTCGTGGCTGGCGACATTCCTTTTGGGAAGATGCGCTGGAGTGAGGTGCTGCACGCGCCTTTGGCGGTGGCGGCGGGACTGCTCTGGAAATCAGACCAGGTTGGGGCGATCGCCGCTGCGCTGCCGAAAGCCTTAGTGGAACGCCTGACGCTCGCTTCCCGCACTGCTGGTCTGAGTGGCCCCGAGCAGCGCACCCTACAGGTCCTCGGCGCTCTAGCTGCGGTTGCCTCAGCCAAGCGCGGAAACCGCCTGGCGCCGCTCGACGGCGAGCTGCTGCTCCTCAATGCCCCGTTTAGCCTCTCGTGCGAATGCCAGGGAGCCGTTTGGAAGCTGATCTGCGAGCTCAATGATCGAGGCGCTACGATACTTTGCGCTGGCGTGCCACAAGCTCTCGAAAGTGGATTCGGCTCTGTGCTACGGTTACGCCCTTGTGGCGAGGTGGCAGCCGAAAGGGTGGGCCACCGCATGTACGACGTTCGGCACTCCCGTGCTGTTCGCGCTGAGGTGGTAAAGCGATGATGGGCATACGACTCTCTGATAAGGCGATCTCTCGCGAAGAGCTCAAGGAGCTCCTCTACCGCCGTCGGTACGCAATCCCGAACGCCGTTACCGTAGGCAATATGTTCTGCGGCTTTCTGGCGATCATGTACTCATCGACGGGGCGCTTCGAGAAAGCGTCGATCGCCGTGCTGATCGCGATCCTCCTCGATGGCCTCGACGGCAGAGTCGCTCGGCGCCTCAACGCGACTTCAAAGTTCGGCATCGAGTTCGACTCGCTCTCCGATCTCGTTTCGTTTGGTGTTGCGCCTGCGGTCATGATTTATCACTGGGCATTTCACCGGCTCGCCCCGGATTTCGGAGTGGCGCTCACATTTTTCTATGCCCTGTGTGCGGCAAGCCGCCTCGCGCGCTTCAACGTCTCCGCGGAGAACCTGAAAAGCTTCACAGGCCTCCCGACTCCGGGTGCTGCGATCTTCGTCGTTGCGCTTGTGCACGCTCTCCCGTACGAGCAGAACTCGTACCCGATGACGATCGTCGGAGCGCTCGCGATGCTCAGTATCGGCTACTTGATGGTCTCTACAATTGAGTTCTTCAGCATAAAGCAGTTCAAGCTCTCCGGCGTGAAGGTGCGTTGGCACATCGCCCTTGGGCTCCTGATAGCTCTCACGTGGTACGATCCGCGGCTCGGGCTTCTTGCCCTCGGCGGCGGATACGCCGCGAGCGGTCCTTTCACGAAAGTGCGCAGCAGGCTTCCAACATGGCTGGGTGGAATGCGAGCGGCGAAGTGGCACGACTCTCCGCCCGCTCAGAGCGCGTAGGGTTTCTGGTTGTGTCGATCTTGTGAGTGAGGCTGCTTCGTTAAAGGGCTGGTCGGGGCTAGGCCGCCGTTGGCTTCGCTGTTGGGTTCACCGTGTAAATATTTACCGGCAGAAGATTGAGCCAAACCCGCTCACGCGCCAGGTAGTTTATCGACCCTGAGCGCTTCAGGTAGTCGTTCACCTCTCGAATACGCTCTGCACGATCGGCAGGAGCAAGTGCGCCGTTAAAAGTGCGCATGCCGATGTACTCGTAGTAGGTCATGAGCGTTTCTGCAGAGCTTACTTCTCGCAGCCGCTGGAAGATCTCCTGCACGGTATTGAGGTCAAAATTTACGAAGGGCAGGGCGCAGACGATCATGTCGTAGCGAACCCCCAACGGAATTTCCTGAGCTGGACCCTCAAAGAAGGTCACTCGGTCGCGGTGTCTCCGGAAGTCCTCGTTCTGCCCCAGTCGGTCGCGGAGCAATTTCATAAACCGCGGGTTGATTTCGCAGATGGTGAGGGTGTCCCCATCACGCATCTCACGCAGCATCGGCATGGTGACCGAGCCAGTGCCTGGTCCGAGCTCGAGGATGTTCTTCGGCTTGCGGTTGGTTTCACGGAGGGGAGCTATGAGCGCCTGAGCGGCCCAGCGAGAGGTAGGAAAGCAGGCCCCTGTCGTCTTAAACTCAAGGAGGAACTCACGCAGAAAGACGAGATTCTCTTTGATCATACCAACGAATGATTCCCCGTAGACCGGATCGGTAAGCCTAAGCGCCATAAGCCCTCCCGACCCTTGCAGCCGGTAGGGTGTTATGGCTGTAAAACGGACAGACGTAGCAACGAAAGCCCGCTTTTTGCGAGGGAGAGTACCGACCGCCCAGCGCAAGGTTGCATAATGTAATGATCCAGCCGCCTTCGGTCCAGCCTCCGGCTAGAAGAATTTTCCCTGCACGCCCCGGCCAACGAGCAGGGTCTCGCTTAAACCAAACGCCGGTCCTAGTAGTATCAGAGCTGTGTTGGTGCAACATGTGACCCATCAGGGACTTGCCTTGAGCCGGTCCTACTCCCCGACCCTTTGCTGGTTAGGTCGGCCGGTCACAGTAGTAGCTTCATAAAACGGCGCTAAAAGGGTAAAAGAAAAGGCTAAGTAAGCCTGGCAAAACCGATCCCACGAGGGGACGGCAAGTTGGGGTGGAGTTCGTTTTTCGGCTAGGCACGCTGCAGACGTGTATCCGCTAGGATACATCTATGGCTTCCGTCCGCCTGACAAATGAAGGAGCGCCTCAGGATTCCGCCTTCGCAGCATCGAGGACCTTACCTCGTTTAGTCGACAGTACGGTATTTGCGTAGGGGCAGGCTGCCGGATTTTAGGAGGGGCGTACATGCGAGCTCGATCACTCTGGGATAAGTTTAAGGAGCGGCTCTTCTTCGATTCGGCCACTGGATTTTCGCTCGACACGAGTCGCCTCAACTACGACGAGTCGTACATCGCCAAGATGGAGCAGAAGATGCAGGCTGCCTTCGAAGCGATGTCGCGGCTTGAGGCTGGCGAGATAGCTAACCCAGATGAAGGGCGCATGGTGGGCCACTACTGGCTGCGCGCCCCGCAGCGTGCGCCGTCACCGGAGATCTCCTCCGAAATCACGAGCACGCTCGCGCGAATAAAGAGGTTCGCCGCGCAGGTGCACTCCGGGGCCATCGCTCCGCAGCCAGGCGAGAAGTTCACGCACATCTTGTTGGTAGGCATCGGCGGCTCCGCGCTTGGGCCGCAGTTCGCCAATCAGGCCCTCGGGACTCCAAGAGACCCGATGAGCATATCGTTCTTTGACAACACGGACCCGGACGGGATGGCGAAAGTAGTGCTCTCAATTCCGAAGCTGGAAGAGACGCTCGTCATCGTTATCTCAAAGTCCGGCGGCACAAAAGAGACGCGCAACGGGCAGCTTGTTGCCAAGAGCGCGTTCGAGGCGGCAGGGCTCGACTTCAGGAAGCATTTTGTGGCCGTGACGGGTGAGGGGAGCGAGCTCGACAAAACTGCTGTCTCGGAGGGCTGGCTTGAGCGATTCCCGATGTGGGACTGGATCGGGGGCCGAACGAGCGAGTTCAGTGCTGTTGGGCTCCTAGCGCTCGCCCTGCAGGGCGTGGACGTCGATCGCGTCCTCAAGGGCGCAGCGCACATGGACGGCCTGACTCGCTCGCGCGAGAGCGCGAAGAATCCGGCGGCGCTGCTCGCGCTCGCCTGGTTCCACTGCGGGTGCGGCAAAGGGATGAAGGACATGGTTGTCCTGCCCTACAAGGATCGCCTTGAGCTCTTTAGCCGTTACCTGCAGCAGCTTGTGATGGAGAGCCTCGGCAAGGAGCTTGACCTGGACGGCAAGGTAGTGAACCAAGGGATAGCTGTGTACGGCAATAAGGGCTCCACCGACCAGCACGCCTACGTGCAGCAGCTCCGAGAGGGGCTCAACAACTTCTTTGCGGTCTTCATCGAGGTATTGCGTGATCGTTCCGAGCGCACGCCACAGCTTGGGCGCCTTAAAGGCTTCGCGCCTGAAGCGTTCAGTGTGGAGCCGGGCTTCACGAGTGGCGACTACCTCTTGGGCTTCCGGCTTGGGACGCGCTCGGCGCTCTACGAGAAGGGGCGCGAGAGCGTGACTGTCACGGTAACCGAGGTCAATGAAGAGTCGGTCGGGATGCTCATCGCGCTCTTCGAGCGTGCAGTGGGGCTCTACGCATCGCTGATTAACATCAATGCGTACCATCAGCCGGGAGTTGAAGCTGGCAAGAAAGCCGCTGCCGCAGTCTTGCAGATCCAGGGCCAAGTCGAGACGTGCTTGAGGCAAGCTGGCAAGCCGATGTCAGCAGACGAGATAGCGCAAGTGATCGGCGATACAGACTCTGCAGAAACGATCTTCGCTATAGCCCGCCATCTCGCGGCAAACGGGCGGGTTGAGGTTCGGCGCGCAGAGCGCCCCTGCGATGACCTCTTCTCGGTGGCATAGCGGAAGGGTGCGAGGCAATGTGTAACGGGGAGTGGTAAGCCAGGATGAATTTCGAGCTGCTTGGCGCTGCGGCGCACTCCTGGGGGCTTGTGATCGTGATGGTTGTCATGATCACCCTCTTTGTCACAGAGAAGATCCCCGTCGATATTACCGCCATGGCCGTGCTGGTTTTCTTGCTGCTTGGCAAGTACGTGACACCAGAAGAAGCCTTCAGCGGATTCTCTTCTCCAGTCGTAATCGTGATGGTCTCAACACTCTTTGTTGCGGGAGCCCTGCGGGTGACAGGCGTGAGCGACGCCGTTGCCCGCTGGATCCGCGGATATGCAGGCTCAAATGAGCGTGTGGCTATCGGCATCATCATGATTATCTCAGGGTGCCTCTCTGCTTTCATGAACAACGTGTCGGCAGCGGCGCTCCTTATGCCCGCGGTTGCCATGCTCTCCCACGACAGCGACATCCCGCCCTCGCGCCTCTTCATCCCGCTTGCATTCGCGGTCTCGCTGGGCGGAATGCTGACCCTGATCGGGTCTCCGCCGAACATTCTTGCGGCGGATCTGATGAGCAATCACGACATGACTCCGCTCTCGCTCTTTCAGTTCTTCCCCTATGGCATTACGGCTCTCCTCGTCGGCACGGCTTTCATGATGCTGTACGGAGTGAAGCTCCTGCCGGTGCGAAAGACGCACGGGGTCACTCGTCGCATAACTGACCTCCGGGTTCTGTACCGCCTCCAGGACAGGATCTTCTCGGTGCGAGTGCCAGAAGGCTCAGCGGTGCTCGGCAAGTCTCTCGCCGAACTGCGCTTCGGCTCACTCGTGTCAGGAGTTGTGGTCACAATCATCCGTGGCGGCAAGAAGCTGCTCTCACCGAAGCCGAGCGAGCGGCTCCAGGAGCGGGACGTCCTGCTGGTGCGCGGCAATCCGGAGAGCTTCGCCGAGCTGCAAGCGCTCCAAGGCCTTGCCCTCAACGAGCCGAGCACCGAGCTCTTGGCGCGCATCTCGCAAGGCTCTGACGTCCTTAAGCTCTCCCTTCGAGAGGTGCACACGGAGAGCCGCGTGATGCTGCTGCGTGAGCTGCTCAAGAGCACAGGAGTTGTTCCTGTCTCAGTGGAGCGCGCAACTCGCGAGCACGCCTGGGAGTCCCGTCCGCCATCGTGGTTCCTTGACTCAAGTGTTCACGACGGTGACGTGATAATCGGCTGCATCTCAGGGCGTTTCCGCGAGGACTCGCCGCTCGTCGACATGGACATGCTTGAGGTTGAGGACCCGCAGGGTTTGCTGAGCAGCGCGACCTTCACGGTACGGATCGAGAAGGGCGCTTGGCAGGGCGCGCCGCTGCATCGCTTGGCGCACGAGACAAAGCTTCCGATCCTGGCCCGCATCGGCGAGGGCGGCGACGTACAGTGGCTTGATGTGCCGGTGCTCGAGTCGAGCGGAGAGGTGAGGCCTACTCGGCTGTCGGCCGAGCATGTGCTCAAGGAGGGAGAGGTGTTCCTCGTTAGTGGCAGCGTTGAGGAAGCTCGCCGCAGGGCCTCGCTTGGGACGCTCGTGTTTGAGGCTGAGGCTGCTTCATCGGAGATCGAGTCGCCTGACGTAGGCATCATCGAGCTGATCCTAACGCCGCGCTCTGAGCTGATCGGCAAGACTATCGCCGATCTCCACTTCCGCGAGAAGTACGATGCTCAGGTGCTCGCGCTGTGGCGTGATGGCAAGCCGCTCCTCTCACTCTCTTCTGCACTCCCGCTCGTATACGGCGATGCGCTCCTGGTTCAGGGGCCGCGCCAGGCATTCCCACTCATGGCGAAAGATCCAGACTTCCTGCTGCTCTCCGAGCACCGCATCGCGCCGAAGCTGAGCCGGAAGTCGGTCTTCTCGATACTGGCGCTAGCGATGCTGATGCTGGTGCCGATCCTTACTGGGCTCCCGGTGCACGAAACAGCTTTCTTCGCCGCGGCTGTTGTGGTTTTTACGGGCGCAATCACGATGGAGCAGGCGTACCGCGAGATCGACTGGCGGGTTGTCTTTCTCCTGGCACTCATGATCCCGCTCGGCCGGGCAGTCGACCACGTGGCTGACGTAGAGCACATGGCGCAGGGGCTCGATAATCTGGCGCAGGCAGTTCCGCCGATGGGGATCGCAGCGGTTCTGCTGATCCTTGGCAGCCTCATTAGCCAGGCGATCGACAGCTCTGTTGCGGTCATCTTCCTTGGGCCGCTCGCGCTCTCGCTTGGCTCGAATCCTGGCAGCTCGCCGCACGGCCTCCTCCTTGCAGTAACGCTCGGCAGCTCGCTGGCCTTTATGCTGCCGACGAGCTGTCGATCGAACTTGCTCGTGTCCGGCGCGGGAGGGTACCGCTCCCGAGACTTCATGCGAGTCGGCTTTCCGCTTACGGTTGTGGTTGGCCTGGCGTTGCTTGGCGTCCTCTACCTTATCAATTTCTAGGCGGAGAAAGAGAGAGTTGTAACGGCCTGACGTATCCCCTCTTAATCTTTCTCCTGCTCATCATCCTGCACTTGCACTTAACTCCTCTCTGTCTCATCCCAGTGTATGGCGGCAGTTTCGTAATTATGAGCAGGAACTCAGTGCAAGTGCAGGAGAAAGAGGAAGATTAGGACGATGATTTGGATGATGGATGGGGCCCCCACCGCGAAATTAATGGCGAAATGGGTTCTCTTCAGTGAGTATCTGCAACCTTATCGCCAACATTTGCATCCGCTAGCCAAGGCGGGTAGATTTCCCACCACACCTCCTGTCCGTGCCCGTAGCTCAGTTTGGATAGAGCGCCAGCCTCCGAAGCTGGAGGTCGTAGGTTCGAACCCTATCGGGCACGCCATTTTTGGTATCGTTTTATGAACCTCTCTGACTTCGAGACTATTCTTCGGGCATCGGGGGATGCGCCTATTAGCTTTACGCTCCCAGATGGCTCGGCGGTGCCGCCTCACTTTCACCTCACGGAAGTTGGCTACGTGCGAAAAGATTTCGTTGATTGCGGCGGAGTGCGCCGCACGGACGAGTACTGTGCGCTGCAGCTCTGGGTTGCAAGCGATGTTGATCACCAGCTCAAGGCATCGAAAGTAGCTTCAATTCTCGATCACACCCAGTCGGTGATTCCGCGCAAGGACCTCGATGTGCAGGTCGAGTATCAGCAAAATTCCCTCAGTGTCTACCGAGTGGCTTCAGCGGACCGGATTCTCGGCAAGCTCGTTGTGCGCCTTGAGTCGAAGCCGACAGCGTGCCTGGCACCGGATCAGTGTGGAGTTAGCGGTTGCTGTTAGCGTAGCGCCCAGGCGCTCGATGCTACTGTGCTGGAGGCCCACGGAATCGTTCGTACGAAACCACGCGCATGTGCTCTTTGAGAGCGTCGATTACTTCGTCAGAGAGCACTCCGCCCGCAAGCTTAAGCAGGTCCTGTACAGCGGTCAGGATAACATTCGCGCGCTCCCAGGTCGGGCACTCTTCACTGCCGACATCGAGCCTGACGACAACTCGCCGCCACTCAGTTCCGGACCACGGCTTTAGTGTAAGGAGGCTGCGGCGCTCTCCTCGCTGGGAAGGGCCAACGAGGGTGAGAAAGTGTGGCTCTCCAACCGAGGAAGCTATCTCGGCGCTTGCTGTCATGAATTGCCTCCTGGCTTGAAGCTCGCGGAGACGGCGCCAACTGAGAAACTGCCGAATTTGCCGACAGTTGTTTCCCGAGTCACAGCTGGAGCGGATGGCGTCTCTAGCATCCGGTTGATCGCGGGAGCGAACGGCTCTGGCTGAGAGAGGGCAGATAGATCAGCGCCGGTTGCTGGCGTCTGAGAAGTTGCCTCCGCCGTAGGACCACCGCCTTGCTTCGGAGTGTTTGGTATATCCGGTGTCATGCGCCTGCTGTTTTGCTGTCTTTTCGGCCAGAGCTGCTGCAATCCAGCCGGTTAAAGGGTCGGGAAGTTCCTGGGATACTTGAGTTTTGATGCCTGAAATCGGGCTAGCGGTGGGGAGGGCTGCCCTGGGCGACTGCTAAGAAACCGGAATAATTTGCTATCCCGCTGATACTATTGTGTTTTAAGATATTGCACGATGAACTCAGAACTGCGAAATGAACTCGCCTCTAAGCGTTGCGTGAATCTTCCGAAGGGCAGCCCGGCGCTCCCTAGCGAAGAAGTGAAGCGGCTGCTTGAGGCCGTGCCGGATTGGAAGCTGAGCGGGAAGGGGATCGAGCGTGAGTACAAGCTCTCAAGCTACCTCGCCGGAGTGAAACTCTTCTCTCGCTTGGCGGAGATAGCTGACAGAGAAGATCACCACCCGGACGCGCTCATCAGGTGGCGTCGAGTGAAGCTCTCGCTCTGGACGCACACCGCGGACGGCCTCTCTGAGAACGACTTTATCCTCGCGGCAAAGTTTGAGAATGCCTTCGAAGAGTTCATGCGCGACGACTAACTAAAACACACTGAGTATCCAACAATAAGGAAGGAGAACGTATGGCAAAGAGTAACGACACTATCACGATGAAGGGCAACCCACTCAAGGTTGAGGGGCGCTGCATAGAGGAGGGCTCTCCAGCCCCGTCTTTCACGCTCACGGGAGCCGACATGGCAGAGGTAACGAGCGCGACATTCGCTGGCAAGGTAGTTGTCCTCACGTCTATCCCGAGCATCGACACTCCGGTCTGTGCTGCTGAGACGAAGCGCTTCAACCAGGAGGCATCGAGCCTCTCAGGCGACGTTGTTGTCGTCGCGGTTAGCCGAGATCTGCCGTTTGCGCTGAAGCGCTGGTGCGGAGCAGAAGGGGTTGCTCGGGTGATTCCGCTGAGCGACTTCAAGCACCGCTCGTTCGGAAAAGACTTCGGCGTTGAGCTGCCTGACCTAGGGCTCCTGGCGCGAGCAGTGTTCGTTATCGACAAGAGCGGCAAGGTGAAGCACGTTGAGTACGTGACCGAGGTCGCGAACGAGCCTAACTACGCCGAGGCGATCCAAGCCGTAAGGAGCTGCCTGTAGCAAGGAGCTCCTGTGACGAACTCCCGCACCAAGACCGCTGCGCTTGTTCTAGCCGCGTTCCTGACAACGCTCGGCGTTCTTGGCTGTGGCAAGCGGCCTGACGTTGCAGTTGTCACGGCCGGGCGCGGGCCTATCGAGGCAACGGTCTCAAGCGTCAACTCCGGCACGACTCGCGCCGAGCAGATTGCGGAGCTCGCGTTCGGCTCGGTAGGGCGGGTGAAGGAGGTCAATTGTGACCTCGGGCAGCCAGTTCGCAAGGGGGAGGTGCTGGCGCAGGTAGAGAACGATGACCTCAAGTCGCGTCTCGACGTTGCTGCTGAAGAGCTTGAGCGAGCAAAGCGGCTAAGCCAGAGCCAGGCTGCTTCTCGCAGCAACGTAGCTCAGGCGCAGGGCAACTACGACGCAGCGCTCATGGCCTTCCAGAAGAGCAAGATTACGGCACCATTTGACGGCGTCGTCGTTGAGAAAAATCTGGAAGAGGGTCAGCTGGCGCAGATTACGGCGGTGAATCCGGTGGCCCTCATCAAGATTGTCGATCTACAGCCGCGCTACGTGCGAGCTGAGATCGATGAGGTCGACCTGCCCAAAGTAAAAGAAGGGCTTCCCGCGCGCATAAAGATATTGGCGATTCGCAAGGAGCCGTTCCAGGCGAGAGTCCGCAAGGTTGTCCCTTTCGTGAGCAGCGTCCGTGAGCAGGATCGCACCTCTGAGATTGAGCTTACGGTCGACAACGAGCAGGTGCTCTTGCCACCGGGCGCTTCGGCAGACGTTGAGATAGTTACTGAGAGGAGGGAAGACGCACTGGTTGTTAACTCACGCGCAGTCCTCGGGCGGGGAGGAGACCGGTACGTCTACAAGCTTGAAGGCTCGCAGGTACGCAAGGTGCCGGTGAAGGTCGGGATCTCAAGCTACGCTGTGACTGAGGTGCTCTTTGGGCTCGCCGCGGGAGACCGTGTGGCGCTGCCCTCAGAGAAGGTTCAGCTCTCAGACGGCCTAGCTGTCGATCCGCAGTAGGCAAGGAGACGGCATGGCGCTCCTCTCGCTCGACAGCATCACGAAGCTCTTCACGCGAGGGGATGAAGAGATCCGGGCGATCGACGGACTGTCGCTTGAGGTAGAGGCTGGGGAGTTTATCGCTATCACTGGCGCTTCGGGCAGCGGCAAGTCTACCCTACTGTACATCTTGGGACTGCTCGATGTGCCGTCAGCCGGGCGCTACCTCCTCGACGGCTCTCCTACTGAGTCGCTATCAGACGACCGCCGCGCTGAGCTGCGAAACCGCTTCATGGGCTTCGTGTTTCAAGGATTCCATCTCCTGCCGCGCGCCTCTGCCCTCAGGAACGTCACTATGCCGCTCGTGTACTCGGGTGGCTACGGCGAGCGTGTTCCTGAGCCAGAGCAGAGAGCGAGAGCAGAGGCGGCGCTCTCGACGGTTGGCCTGGCAGACCGGATGTTGCACCTTCCAAACGAGCTCTCTGGCGGACAGCGGCAGCGCGTTGCGATCGCGCGCGCCCTCGTCAATCGGCCCAAGTTGCTCTTTGCCGACGAGCCAACAGGGAACCTCGACTCGCGCAGCGGAAAGGAGATCCTTGCGCTCTTTGAACAGCTTAACGCCGCAGGGGTGACGGTGATAATGGTGACGCACGACCCGAGCATCGCGCAGCGGGCGCGGCGCAGGCTGGTGCTGGGGGATGGTAAGCTTCTGGAGGATATCCGTGCAGCTTAAAGAGATCGCCCGCCTATCAGTCGAATCTCTCTTCTCACAGCGATTACGAACCGGGCTTACTGTGCTCGGGATGGTGATCGGCGTAGCTGCTGTCGTGCTGCTTGTGTCGGTCGGACACGGTGCCAAGAACTACGTGGCGCGAGAGTTTGAGGACCTCGGCGCGAACCTGATAGTAGTGCAGCCGGGAAAGTCAGACAAGAAGACCCACATGGGGCCGCCGATCGGCGCAGCGCAGCGCAAGATGACGACCGATGACGTGCGTGCGATCGAGCGTCGGGCGCTTAACCTAGAGGCGGTCTCAGGGCTCGTGCTCGGCACGGTCTCTGCGCGCAACGAGGACTCGATTAGCAACATCACGGTCTTTGGGACAAACGAGCAGTTCCCGCGGATACTCACGATCAAAATAGCGCTGGGAGAGTACTTCACTCGAGAAGAGGATGAGTATCGCCGAAGAGTTGTGGTGCTCGGGCACAACGTGGCACAGGAGCTCTTCGGTGACGAAAATCCGCTCGGGCGCTCGATTAAGCTCAACGAGAGCGAGTTTAAGATCGTTGGCGTCATGGCGCCGATGGGCGACAAGCTTGGGCTTAGCTTCGATGAGCTTGGCTTTATCCCGACGGAGGCAGCCCTTAAGCTCTTCAATGATGACAAGCTCTTCGGCATCCGCGCGACAGCATCGAGCCGGGTGAGCATCGATGATGCTGTCGCCGAGATAACGGAGATCCTCAAGGAGCGGCGCGATGGAGAGGAGGACTTCACAGTACTGACGCAGGTCTCGATGATGGAGAGCCTTAACACGATCCTCGACATGCTGACCTACGTGCTCGGTGCAATTGCTGCCATCTCGATGCTTGTCGGCGGGATCGGGATCATGAACATCATGTGGGTTTCAGTCGTTGAGCGCACACAGGAGATTGGGATCCGGCGCGCTGTCGGCGCGCGCAAGCGCGACATCTTGCAGCAGTTCTTGGCGGAAGCCCTCGGGCTCTCGCTCCTAGGAGGATCGCTCGGAGTTGGCGGCGCGCTCACCCTTACCTACGTGCTCTACTTTATCTTCCCTTCCTTTGATATGCGAGCTCCAGGGTGGATCCTTGGACCCGCCTTCCTGCTAGCACTCGTGGTTGGCATCACGTTTGGTGTTATACCGGCTTGGCGCGCCTCCAAGATCGAGACCCTAGACGCTCTGCGTTACGAGTAGCCGTTCCCTCCATTATCTTCTACGCTCTCTCCCGGCAGCGGCAGCGTACCTGCCCGCCCGCATACTCCCGCCGCGCATCCAGCGCATCCTGCTTACCATGACTCCCGCGATGCAGAATCTTGCTGCCCTCCTGGCTGCCTTAATTCTCGCAGCCACCGCTGCTGCGTGGGGCTGCGCTCCGAAGACGCAAATTGTGGCGAAGATGCAGGAGCCGTGGGAGGAGGAGTACGCGCGCGCGATGTTAAACCCTGAGGCGATCTTGCCGACGCCTGCGCCAATACCACCTGGAGAGGTGCACACTCATCCTGTGCCGCCGGAGCCGCATGAGCCAGATCTGTCGCGTATGGCGGCTGATCTCTTGGGTGCGCCGTTTCGGGGGATTGGGTGGTTGTTGAGGAGTGTTTTTTGATGGTGGGGGACGGAGCCGGGGCCGTGGCCGGAGCTGGCCCCGGGGTGGGGGAGGAAAGATGGGCACAGAGAAAGTTTTAGAGCCGTATTGGGTGCAAAAGAGGGGGATTCCTTCCCCTTTCTCTTTGCCTCAACTCTTGGTGCTTCACACGATCCGAAGGAGATCCTTCCGGACGAGTGACAGCTTAGCGCTTACCCCATACTCGAAGAGTAGCTGGGATACCGGTTCGAGGGCGTACTGCATGTATCCCTCTGCCGTCGGGTTAGAAGGCATCCGCTCTCGCGTCTTGGCTTGTAGCCACGACGCAAAGGGATCGTTGGAGTGCCTCCACGTGCCGTCAACTCCGCAGGAGCTTAAGAAGTGCTCCTTGCCGAGTCCGGCTCGATGGCTGAGGAGCTCTTCGTACAAGCCCTTGAGCCGCTCAGGATCCCTGACTTTGTACTCGACCAACAAGAGGATCCTCTCGTTGGGGTACGGTATCAGGAACGACCCATTGCGGTTGACTGAGACGAAACGCTCAGCCGGCCAGACGTAGGTCCCAACCTCGAAGACTTGTCCCTTGCTGATCCCCACATCGTCTGTGGGCACCGTTCGGGACATCAACAACGAACCAGCGCCGATGAAGAGAAGCAGCCCTGAAGCTGCCCATCGCCATCCCTTCTTCAACCACGGTGCGGTCCGCATTGCGTATGCTTTGCGACCAAGTTGAACACCGCCAAAAACCAGCAAGCCTGCCACTCCCCAAAAGAAGAACGAATTCACAGGCTGCAAGGTAGATAGAGAAACCATAGTAAAACCTCCTTTCTCTATACCCAGCCGGAGCCTCTCACAGCGCCCCTGGCTAAGGAATAAAACGGAGTGATCGGGGGTGTCGGTTTGGGTTGGAAGAGAGGGGTATTGGCCCTTTCTAATCGCCAGCTTCGAGAGCTGGTACGAGAAATTCGTAGCCAAGCCACGAGATTCCAGTAAGTTTAGGTACGCGACTCGCCCTAGCCTAGCGCCGGAAGCTAGGGCAATTTCCTGAAGGCAAAAAGATCCTCCCTTTCCCGGAAGCATGAATCCTAACAGACCGGATTTGAGGTTATGAAGTCACTTAAGGCAGTCGCAGTTATCCTTCTCTTCTGTAGCGCGGGTTACGCCGAAGGCAGAACCCCGTACACTGCCAACGTTACGACCTCTGCCAAGAAGATTAAGTCGGCTCGCGTAAATTCAAAGCGCAAAGAATCGTACGAGAAGATCGGCGCGGTGACGGTTTCGGGTCGCATTCACGGCCTCGGAAATTTCTCTGCACGCTTCGACACTCGCAAGAACGTTACCTGGACTTCGACTGTTTCGCGCGATGGCGTTGAAGTCGTTGATTCAACCGTTCCGACCCTCCTTCAGGGCTCGGTTGCAGTAAACGGCAGCTGGAAGATGGGCCGCAACATGTACCCGGCAGCAGCTTCTGTCGTTGGCAACACGGCGACGTTTGAGTTCCCTGGCAAGGCTCGTGGAACCGAGGGACGCCGCCAGCGTGTGTACCGCGTTAAGTTCGTTGTTGGCTCAGACGACAAGGTTACCGCCCGCGTTTCGAGCATCCCGTCATCGGTTTTCGCCAACAAGACCTGTGAAACTCTTGGTCACCAGCACAGCGACGCGCACCAGCACGGTGGTGAGATTGCGGCCTTCCGCGCCCAGGACAACGAGGACACCGTCCGCGTAGCAACACTCAGCACGGTTGCTGATCCTGCCTGGCACGCCAAGTACGGCGCACTGAGCAACGCCAAGATCGCTGAGATCGTAAACTCGGCTGAGACGATCTACGAGCGCCAGCTCGGCATCCGCTTCCGCATCGTTAAGCAGAACGTTTTCGCTGACAGCGCTTCGTACCCACTCACCTCTGATATCGCTGGCGACCTGCTCGCTCAGTTCATGAAGAACCCGTCTAACCCGACCATCATGGGAACAGACGCCACGACGTTTGAGAAGGACGTTGACCTCAAGCACCTCTTCACGGGCGGCGAGCTGTACAAGGACCTGACGCGCACGAAGACCACCACGGGCATCGCATTCACTTCAGCCTTCTGCTGGACCCCGAGCTACGCGTACGGCGTTACCAAGAGCACCCTGCTTACGAGCGTAACGTTCGCTCACGAAATCGGGCACAACTTCGGCGCGCAGCATGACCCGCTCGACCCGAACGGCATCATGTACACCTTCATCCGCCCGAACTCGTACCTCTCCGCTACGACGGTAAGCCAGATTAACTCGCACCTTGCTACGTACGGCTCGTGCCTCTCCACGGAAAAGGCTCCGGCGAACCTTCGCAACGCTAAGCTGACTCTGACGCGCACCGCAGGCACGACTCGCCGCTTCGCGCGCCTTGAGGGCACACTCACCTCAATCCAGGGCAACCCAGTAGCAAACACCCCAATTCTTCTTACGATCGGCTCCAAGACGGTGCAGACCAAGACCAACACCGCCGGCCAATACAGCTACCTCCTCAACCGCCGCAGCATACGCGGCCGAGTAGCGATGGTTTCAGCCCAGACCCTAAACGGCGAAACCCAAGCCCCCACAGCCATCCCCGTCACCAAGGGCTAACCCACGAATTCTCAGAGAACTCGTGGTGGGGTTTTCCCGAGAGAGAGTGAGACGGTACGCGGGGTTGCGTGTTGGGGTGCAGACGAAGCTCGTATTTGAAGGCGGATTGCGAGCAGATTTTGTTATGCGGTGGGGCGCGCGGTGGGGCAGCGTCGTGGTAGCCTATCGCAGCCCCACCCGCCGCTTTAGCCGATTGAAGATGCCGCGCAGCCGGCTGGTCCAACCCCATACCCACCCCATACTCTCAGAGAACTCGCGGTCGGCGCAGGAGGAAAACTCGGTATGTTTTCGGGGGTTAGGGGGTATCCTGGCTATCGAAGCTTTGGCTTGAAAGCAGATCCAGAGCAGATACACGTATGCCGCTCGAACTCTTAGGGAACTCGCGCGCGGGCTTAACTGCTTTGGTAGTTCACCCCCATCAGATTAGCTCTTTCAGGTAGGCCCCGGCTGGCTTCTCTGGGGCCCCCCAGACTTTGTTAGTGCGACCGCAGTGGTACATTACCGTGGAGCAAATTCCAGGAGGCCCACCGTGAACATCGACCATTTACTACAGGCAGCGAAAGACGCCGGACAACATCGAGCCCGACCGTTGGCGAGCAACTTCAAAGTCGGAGCCGCGCTCGAGTTCACCAATGGTGCAATCCTATCCGGCGGAAACACTGAGGATCGAGGAAAGACTGTCGTGGGCGCATGCGCGGAGCGAAACGTGCTCGCCGCGGCCAACAATCAAATGGGGCCTCTGAGTGAGTATGGCATTGGCGGAACCGTTGGATGGAGACGAGCAGCGGTTTGGGCCAACACCCCTGGACCAATAACCCCGTGCGGGATCTGTCGGGATTATATGGCGGCCACGGCTGTTTCCCCGGGGGCGGAGGTTCTCTCACAATGCGAGGGCCCAAGCCGCTCAGGCTTTACTATAGGCGAGCTCCTGCCGCTGGCTGGTCGTGGGCCGGGTGGAGATGTGAAGGAGGAGATTGAGTCATGGCGCCTGAGCGGAGGCAGAATCACGCAGCTTCCGTCCTCAGCCAGTGACTACCTGATCGCTCGTGCGATGGGCGCCGCCGGTCGCTCCTATAGGCCTCCCTTCTCAAATGAGCCGATATCAGGAGCAGCGCTCCTCACCGAAAACGGTCAGATGCATGAGGGCTTCCTGGTGATCGACGCTACGACTCGATTGGGCGGCACCGCGATATCTATGGCTGTGAGAAACGCGCTCGTAGGACCTGTAGAGAACACATCTCGTGTTGTTGCGGTAGGGCTCTTCACCTATGGCGACGTGCTTCGCGCACCGACGGGCTGCGATCTCCAGTTGCTCCAAGAGATTCGTTCTAAGCACGGAGACGTGGATGTGATGTTCGGTTGCAACACGTGCGCCTACAAGACGACGCTCGATGCGCTGCTCCCGCACCCCTTTGGGCGGAACGATTTGGGATACTAGAACCACCCCACGAATTCTCAGAGAGCTCGTGGTGGGTTCTCCCGAAAGAGAATGAGACAGCACGGGGGGTTGTGC
>CANLJX010000026.1 GCA_947491545.1 Deltaproteobacteria bacterium | reverse complement strand
GAACTCGGTCTGGATCGCCGAGCGCTGCACGTTGTCGAAGACGCCGTTCGCACTCTGCTCAGCGAGCTCAGCCAGCCGGTTAAGAATCGAGCCGATCTGGCCAATCGCCTGGTCTGCGATCGCTACGACCGAGATGCCGTCGTTGGCATTTCGTATCGCCACGGTCGCAATCGCCGACTCTGCCTTGAGGCTCTCTGCAATAGCGAGGCCCGCAGCGTCGTCACTGGCGCGGTTAATGCGAAGGCCACTGGCCAATCGCGCATACGATGACTTGAGCCTCTCGCTTGAGCTGTCGACGTTTCTCTGCGCTACGAGCGAGGGAAGGTTTGTCCTAATATTAATCGCCATGTCCTATTCTCCGTGGCTTACCGTCAACGCCAGGCGCTGACGGCGCATTAACCTCCTAAACGGGCCGCATCCTTTCATCCCAACGGCAAACTTTGCCGTCATGACACTTCACAAGTGAGATGGAGCAAGGAGCTTGCCAAGCAAAGGGACAGCAGAAGGCGCAGAACCTCAGGAGATCGCTAAGTGCCTGCACAGCATGGCTGTTTGTGGTCTTAAGGGGCTAGAAGAGCTTCTTGCCCGATACGACCCTCGCAACGTACTCACGAGTCGAACGGGGAAGAAAAGGTGCTACCTGGTCGTAGTATGAGGGGTCTTTTCCTGCCCGTTCACTCCGCCCTTGAGCCGACGCCACACGCCCCTCACCCGCGTTAAATGCTGCAACAGCGAGCTTTTCTAATGACTCGCCGTCTGCTGCCTTACGAGTTTTTAGGTTGTTAGGAAGCTCAGTGGAGGAGCTGAAGATGTCATGGAGGTACTTCAGGTAGTTGGTGCCCAGCTCCATGTTGAGGTCGGGATTGAACGGGTCGTACTTCCGGTCGGCACCCTCCGTTTTAGCTAGAAGGAATTTCCCGGTGGTGTCCAGAAGCTGGAAGAGCCCCTTGGAGGCATGTCCGTCTTTGCTTACGGCTACGGAGTTAAAGCTCGACTCAGCTTTAACGACCGCCATCGACAGCTTCGGGTCGAGCCCGACCTTCTCGCTCATCGTGTGGAGCCGTGCCCTCACCTCTTCACTGCCGAGCTGTGGGATTCGGTCCTGAGAAATCACCTCTTTCTCCACCTGCACGCGCTTGACCTCGAGGAGTGTCGGAGTTTTGACACTTTCCGACGTGACAACACCATCTAGAGGGGTCGTCTCGAAGGGCACGGCGGGGGTATGAAGCTGCGGTTCAATGCCAGGCGACTCAAGCCTCAGCATTGATCGCATCTCCGGATAGTCCGTGGACGAGTGCGACACGAGCGCCGCTGGCTGCTGCGGCTCAGGCAGATCTCCCAAGGTTTTGATAGTTTGTGCCGATGCGCCCCGTAGATCCTGCTCGAAGGTGGCGCCATCGGCAGCAGAAGCTGGCTTCGACGATGCCTTAAGCAGGCTGGACACGTCTTTGTAGGAAGCTGCAAAATCAATCCGCATAGCGAAGTGGGGCCCCTATTCCCCCTCCCTCGCTTTTGCACTAGGTGTGCCACCCGCCTGAGCAAGTGATTACAGAGTGTTAGCTTGCCTCGCTGTGTGGGTTTTCCGGCAGGCGCCAATCTATCGGCGTCAGGCCTTGCTGCCCGAGGTAGGCGTTGGATTGCGAGAAGTGCTTGCAACCGAGGAATCCCCGGTGCGCCGAGAGCGGTGAAGGGTGCGGAGCTTCCAGGACTAGGTGCTTGGTGCGGTCGACGTGCGCACCTTTCTTCTGTGCGTACGCCCCCCATAGCATGAACACAACGTGCTCTCGCCTCTCATTGATCTCTTTCACTACTCGATCTGTAAATCGCTCCCAGCCACGCAGCGCGTGAGAACCTGGGTTGCCCTCCTCGACAGTTAGGACAGCGTTGAGCAGCAAGACTCCCTGCTTGGCCCAGCTCTCCAAGCAGCCATGACCAGGCCGCTTCACACCCACATCACTTTCAAGCTCCTGGAAGATGTTTACGAGACTTGGCGGCGCTGCGGTTGGCGGGCGCACAGAGAAGCAAAGTCCATGGGCCTGATTTGGCCCGTGGTACGGGTCCTGCCCCAGAATCACAACCTTAACGGAATCAAATGGCGTGCAGTGTAGCGAGTTAAAGATCTCAGAGTTCTTCGGGTAGATGGTTTTCCCCGCCCGTCGCTCGCCCTCTACGAACTCAAGCAGCTCACGGAAATACTGCTGCTCTCGCTCTCCGGCGAGGACGTCTGCCCAGGTTGCTGCCTGAGTTGCTTGTGCTGTGTTGCTCACTGAAAAGCTCCGTAATGGGATAACTTATAGAACGACTGGCGCAAATAGCAACGGCGAACACGGGATAGGTCGCAAGGGCCGGGGTAAGTCCGGGAGTGGGGATTTTTCTTGAGGCGCGGAACCAGAAACGGAGCTTCGGCACTCGGCCTACAACTCGCTTCTTTTCTGCGCAGTTGGCAGCGAGCCGTACTTTCTGTTGTTCCTTATCCTTCTCCTAACCTTGCTCCTTCTCCTGCACCTGCACCAACCTCCTCGTCATAATCCGGCATTCGCTGCGCATTGCCTACCACATGCTCGCCACAACACCTGGATGAGAAGGAAGAGGATCTCCCTCGACGATATTGTCTCGGAGCACCCTTGTTTTCTGCGCAGCGTGGACGGGAACGTTGCCATGTCCGTTCCCGGAGCCGGCGCCGAAGCCGTTCCGGGGACCCTAGCGTTTAGGAGGAGTAGGGGTCAGTACTTCCGGGCTTCTTCGATCTCCTTGAGGATCTGCAGATACGAGTCGTAGCGCCACGGGGCTACTCGGTCGGCTTCGAGCGCCTCTCGGACCGCACAGTCTGGCTCCTGGAGATGGCGACAGTTCGCGAAACGACAGCCGGCCGCGAGCGCAACAAACTCGGGAAACGCCGAAGCCACCTCCTCTGGGGTGACGTGCGAGAGCCCAAAAAACTGGACTCCCGGAAAGTCTATAATCACCTTCTCATTGCTTGGCCCGTAAAGGAACCCGCGTGGCTGTGTCGTCGTCTGCTTCCCCTGCCCGGTCCGCTCGCTCACTTCGCCGGTCTTAGCTTTTGCGCCCGGCACGAGGCGATTGAGGATCGTGCTCTTGCCGACTCCCGAAACGCCGCACAGCGCCGAAACTCGCACGCTCGGTGCCGCTATTCGTCTCTCGACCTCCTCGAAGTTCTTGTTGAACTTGGCGCTGCAGAAGATCATCTCAACACCGATCTCCTGGTACACATCAGTAATGGCCCCAAGATCCTCGACCCCGAGGTCAGACTTGTTGATGACAAGCAGCGAGGGAATCTGTTGAACTCGCGCCGCCACCAGCATCCGGTCGATCACCGTTGGGTTGAGCACCTGTCCCACGCCGGTTATCACACACAAGAGATCGATGTTAGCGCCCATGCGCTTTAGCACGCCGCGGTACGAGCGGTAGAGGCTGCGAGTCGCGGGCAACGCCCCAGTCACAAACACTCCCTCGTCGCGCATATCAAACGTGACGATGTCGCCCGTGACAACCTCGAGTGCCTTCGACGAAACGGTTCCTGTCAGGGTACCGACCCCTTCAGAGAACAGAGTGACATATCGGCGAGAAACCTCTAGCACCCTTCCCCGTAAATCTCGCTGTCCCGTCACTGGCCGACTCTCCCGTGTCCTACGATAGCTCAAACCACCCCCTGAGAAGTAGCTGTTGCCGCACTGTTGTTTGGAACTCTCGCGTGGCCTATCACACTCTGCCCCGCTTGCACCCCGCCACAAAGCTGGCCCCGAACCCGACCACAGAGTATCTGAGCAAGAGGGTGGAAATGCCCAAAAGGCGTGGTTAAGAATATGTAGGTGAGATACACTTTCAAAATGCGACTACACCGCCTCCCAAGCAACCCCAACATGTCCGGTTTCGTCTTTTCGTCCGGCCGGCGCGGCGCGCCGTTTCTGCCAGGGCTCTTTTTGATGCTGCTCGCGGTAGTAATCATCGTGGCTCCGAAGCTGGTGTTCGGTGCACTCGCAGCGATGCTCTTTGCGTTCGGGATCCTGCTCTGCTACGTCGCCTATCGCGTCATCAAGTTCAAGCGGCAGCTCAATGAGATGGCCAGAAACTTCGAGAGAGATTTCGCCTCGCAGGGGTTTCCCATGGAGAAGCCGGACATCGACATTACCGATCTCGACAGCAAGAAGGTCGTGTACCACTGACGCAGGGCCCATAAGACGCAGGGTTACACAAGCTGCTCTTCGCCTGCCCCGCCACTGATGACGATCTTGCCCTCCGCCTCTAGCTTGCGGACGACGTCCACGATCGACTGCTGAGACTTCTCGACATCGCGGAGCTTGACTGGACCAAGCGCCTCCAAGTCTTCCTTGATCATCTCGGCGGCGCGCTGCGACACGTTCCTGAAGATCTGATCGCGCAGCTCTGGGCTCGCCGTCTTGAGCGCCACAACGAGCTGCTCCCGAGGGATATCCTTGAGCACCGCTTGGATGCCCTTGTCGTCGATGCGCTTGATGTCCTCGAACGTGAACATGAGGTTGCGGATCTTCTCGGCGAGCTCGGGGAAAGCCTCCTCGATCTCGGTGATAATGCGCTCCTCGCTCGTCCTGTCGACGAAGTTGAGGATATTGGCGGCTGACTTCGGCCCGCCAAGCTCTTCGTCCTGGAACTCGCCCGAGCGGAGCTGAAGCCTCAAGACTTCCCGGACGTTGTCTACAACCTCGGACTTCACGTTGGAGAGATTCGAAATGCGTATCAACACGTCAGTCTGCATCTCAGGCTGCATCTGCTTAAGCACCGAAGCAGACTGGTCCGGATTCATCATGCTGAGCAGGAATGCTACCGTCTGTGGGTGCTCGGATGTAACGAACGGCAAAAGCGCCTTCTGCGGCACCTCTGCGATGATGGCTCCAATCGGCTGCTGCTTGGAGCCTGAGATATACTCAAGCAGCGCCTCGCTCTGCGCCTCGCCGAAGGCTCCAGCGATAACGCTCTTCGCAAAGTCACGCCCATCGACAAGCATGGTGTCGCTCGCCTTGAGCATCTTCAAGAAGTCGCGAGCAGTCGTGAACTGCGTCTCACGGTCAACGCCCGAGACAGAGAGGAAAGCACGGCTGACCGCCTTGACCTCGGTCTCGGTCAGGTTCTGCATGACCTGAGTGGCGAGCTCCTTCCCTAGGCTCAAGAGAGCTAGGGCGGCTTTTTCGGGGTTTGAGATCTCGGTAGCCATGGCGTCGGAAGCTGGGCGCAGTTCTGCCCGCTTGGTGTCCCTCCAACTACTCAAGATGACAAGTCGACGAGGAACGGCTCGGCGAGAGCTACGGCGCCAGAAACTAAGCAGGCTTTTAAGGGCGCCTCGACCAGAGCGGCGTCGAAAAAGGCTGCTATTCCATGATGTTACCTGCCATACTTGTTTTTTAATCCTGCTCGGACAACTCTTACCGGGCTACACAGTCAAAAGATCAAAGGTTTCATCGGCATGCGATCCCTACTGCGCAAAATTCCCGAAAACTCGCGGCTCGGGCGCCTCAAGCGCGCAGCAAAGAAGGCGCTGCGTGCTGTCCGCGTACTGGCACAGGATGCCTTTAACCACCGTCTCGCTGCCCACTACCCTGAGGCTTCCAGAGAGGCGTTTGGCCTTCTTCTCAAAGCGAGTGAGCGCTTGCCTAACACGGACGCTCCACTGACACGCAGATACCTCAGCGCAGTCTTCGACAGCTACCTCTGGATCTGCGGCCGCTGGGACCGCTCGATCTTGGACGTGCTCAATACCGTCCGCGCCATCTCGAGCGAGATTCCTTCCGGCACCCGAATCGAGCGCAGTCCGCGGAGCGACGGCCAGAAACTTAAAATTCTCTTCGTCACTTCGATGTTCCCGGGCGCAGAGCACGGTGGTGGGCTCCGAGTGTTTGACATGATCACGGAGCTGGCTGACCGCGGGCACCAGGTGAGCCTCTACTCTCCTGAGGATATTGGGGGAACTACAAAGACGCTCGATCTGCTCAAAGACAAACTAACGAGTTTTCGTCTCGTGAAGCCTGGCTGCTTCCTGCCTGATGACTTCGAAGCGTGGCTTCGCCGAGAGAATGTGCACTACGACGCGACGCACTACGTCTGGCCGCACTCAAGCGCTCTCATGCCAACCGGAAAGTCGTGGACGAGGAACTCTGTCTTCGAACTGATCGAGTCGTGTTCACGCCGCTGCCTGATGGACCTAGAGCGCTACCTGAAGCTCGGCAACCTAGACGCGGTCGGAAGGGGCGCTTTCTACCTCCTCGACAACTGGAAGCTTGAGCACGACGCCGTGTCGCACGCTGATCGTGTCATCGCTCTCACTGACGCTGATGCTAACTTCACGTCTCAGCTTTTCGGCGTCCCGCAAGTTGAGGTCATTCCGCAAGGGATCTCAAAGACGTTCGTTCTTGACCGGGTCCAGGAGGCTGGAGACGCTCCGCCCTCGTTCGGTGAGCATAGCGCGGTCTTTATCGGCAACTACAATCACTACCCAAACAAGGACGGCCTGAAGTGGTTCGTGTTGAATGTGCTTCCCAAGGTCACTGCGAAAGTGCCGACATTCAAGTTCATCGTTGCTGGCGCAGGCGATGTCTCAAGCATCAAAAGGCTTCTGGACAGCAGCCCGGCAGTCCAATTCATCGGTGAGGTTGATGACCTCGTTGGGACCCTTCAGTCCGCCAAAATCTGCATCGCCCCGCTCATCAGCGGTGCCGGCATCCGAGGCAAGGTAAACCAGTACTCGTGCGTTCGCAGGCCAACAGTTTCAACTCGGATCGGAGCGTGCGGCACGCCGTACCAGCACGAAGAGTCGATCATGATAGCCGACGACCCGAGCGAGTTCGCGGAACACGTAGTGCGGCTGCTGCGCGACAACCAGCTCTACGAAAAGATCCGCTCCAAGGCGAGCGAAGTGGCTATTGAGTCCTTCTCGTGGGATCCAATCATCAGGAACCTCGAAGCGATATATGCCGAGTAAGGTCCTCGTCGTTTTCCTTCAGTACTCGGCTCAGCACCAAGAGTCGGGCATGAAGGCGCTCGGTTCCTTCGTAGAGCGCCTCTTCCCCGAGCTCCTTCCATCTTTTGTTATCGTCGACAACAAGCTTGCCCAGCGCCAGGAGAAGCAGCTCGCGCCAAACGTGAACCTGATCTCGGGGGACAATTCATGCCGAGAATTCTCGGGCTACGATCGTGGGCTCGCATGGCATGAGTCATTTGGCGAGATCGATCTGGCGACGCCGGTGGTCATCGCCAACGACACCTTTCACCACCACTACGGAGACGGCTACCTGCGCCTCTTCACTCCACAGCGCCTCGCTCGGACCCTCGCCAAGAAAGGGGTGCTTGGGTGGGTAGACGCCTTCCCACAGGCGGAATCGCTCTGTGGCATGGAGTTTCGCAAGTGGGTGCGCACGAGCCTCATCATCTCAACGTACGGAACGGTTAAGCGGCTCGCGCCGTTTAACCCGAGCTTTGACCGCCACGCACTATTCTGCGCCGGTGCCGAGCCTGCGTTCTTTGCGCTAAGCGCGCCGCTCTCAGAGTGGTACAAGGCATTTCTGCGCTGGTGGCTCTTCTCTGATGTTCCAGCCGACGATTCCTTTAAGCCCGAGTGGCACTCCAAGCAGCCTATATCAGGGCAAAACGCCGAATCGTTTCGCGAGAAGACCTGCTGCATATTGAGCGAGCACCTGCTGAGCGCGAAAGCGAGGTCTCTCGGGATTCCTATCGTCGCAGTTAATGAAGATTCTTTGCCCGAGGAGCTGCGGGCCGAGTAGCGGTTTGCATCACGCTAGCTATTGGCGACTTTCTGGGCCGGGATGCGGGGAGCTACAGCCGCCCGCGAGCTATCGAAGCTGTCCTGGAGCGGCTCCTTGGGCACATTCGCCACGTCCGATGACACGGCAGCTAGGAGAAGCTGGACTCCGACGATGATCGGCAAGACCGCCAGCATGATCGTTCCGGTTGGAGCTCCGACCTGGTTCTGCCACGAGTGGTACCAGGTGTAGGACCCGATCGAGAACCCGAAGAGAAGCAGCGCCAATCCTGAAAACAGCTCGATCGTGCAAACGTTAAAGTCCCGCAGCACGTAGTTGTACCCAACTCGCTTGATGAAACGAGAGAGGTGCTTGACTGGGAAATCTCGAAGAACCTTGAGAATGCTCAAGTTGCTCTTCTCCTCTCCGTAAATCGCCTTCATCGGCACCTCGCGCACCACTGCGCGGATCGTGTTGAGGCGGAAGAGCATGTCACTTTCGAAGAAGTACCGCTTCTCAATTTTCGAGAGCGGCAGAAGCGAAAGTGCGCCCGCATGAATTGCCGTGTAGCCGTTCGTGGGGTCCATCACATCCCAGTACCCGCTGGATACCTTCGTGATGAACGAGAGTCCTGTGTTGCCGATTTTGCGCAGCACCGGCATCCCTTCAAGGTTCTCAAATGAGTAGAAACGATTTCCCTTGGTGTAATCGGCAACGCCCCGCTCAATCGGCCGGATGAGCGATGGGATCGCCGCTGGATCCATCTGCCCGTCACCGTCGAGCTTTACCACGATGTCGGCGCCATCGAGGAGCGCGCGCCGGTAACCGGCAATCGTTGCTCCTCCGACACCCTGGTTCACCTGGTTGAAGATGACTTCGACACGCGAGTCGCGGCAGCGCTCAAGAACGAATTGTCCTGAACCCTCCGGACACTTGTCGTCGACTATGTAGATCTTGCTTACGGCGGAACCGATGCGCTCCACCACCGAAAGGATGTGGGAGCGGACTTTGTAGGTGGGAATGACAACTGCAACGTTCATGCGTCAGGACAAAGAAAGGGCGAAAACGAGCGTTAGGTCCAAGGCGCCTAAAGTACCAGAGCGTGCAGCTCTATACAAACCTGCAAGCATCTAGGGCACTTACGCGAAAAGCCGCCGCCGATTTGTTGAAATTGGGCGCCCAGTACGTTAGAACCTGAAGTCTCTTTCGAAGGGCGTCTCCAGAAAAATTGCTCCGCAAGGCTGGGGGCGACTATAGGGAGTGCGGAAGGGCCGCGCAGCAAGTCGTGGCACTGCCACGGCACCGGGTCCACCGGAGCCTCGCATGCAAACGGTGATGTAGAAATTCCACGTAGAGTCCTTGGGATCCGTATGGCGTTTTTCAAAGAGATCAAGATCGCTGGAACCGGTTCGTTTACGCCGTCAAAGGTGGTGACGAGCGAGGAGTTGGCGAACAAGCTCGGCTCCAACGTAGACTGGATTTACTCAAATCTCGGGATTGTGGAGAGACGCATCGCTGGGGGGGACGAATTCAGTTCAGACCTCGGTGCCCAGGCCGCGAAGAATGCGATTGAATCAGCCGGTCTCGCTCCTAACGATATCGATCTGATCATCGTGGCTACTGCAACACCAGATCGCAGGGCGCCCTCCACTGCCTGCCTCATACAGGAGAAGCTCGGTGTCTCCAACCGCTGTCCTGCCTTTGACATAAACGCAGTCTGCTCAGGCTTCCTGTATGCCATGACTCTCGGGTTCCAGCTCATCGAAAGCCGGGCCTACCAAAACGTGTTGGTCGTTGGAGTTGATACGTTCTCAAAGATCACTGACTGGAATCGTCGGGACTGCGTCTTCTTCGGCGATGGTGCCGGCGCCGTTGTCCTGCAGAGTGCGCCCGGTTCATCGTCTTTCTTCTCAAGCAAGCTCTTCGCCGATGGCACTGGAAAGGATGGCTTCACCGTTTATCCAGGCGATCTGTTCTTTACGATGGACGCTCGATCGGTGTACGAGACTGGAACGACCGTTCTGACGCAGGCCATCCGGGAGGTGCTCGCTGCGAATGGGCTTTCCGTTGGCGACGTCTCTGCCGTCATTCCTCACCAACCCTCAGTTCGTGTCCTCAAGCGAACGTCTGAGCTGCTCGACATCCCATTCTCGAAGTTTAAGACCAACATGGACAAGCACGCCAATACTGCCAGCGCGACGGTGCCGTTGCTGCTTGATCAGGTGAACAGGCGCGGCGAACTCCGCAGCGGCGACACAGTTGTGTTCGCGGCAGTTGGTTCGGGCTGGACCTGGGGTGCAGCCGTGTACAAATGGCAGTAGATACGGTGGCGAGCTGCTACCCTAGGAGGAACCGATGACCCAGGTGACATTACTAACGGGCAGCAACGGCGGAATCGGACTAGCCGTGGCGGAGCACCTGCTCGAGCGCGGCCACCGCGCGCTCGCTTTTCACTACCGATCATCCTCCGACAGGATTTCTGACTGCCTTAAGCGCTTCGACCTAGATCCCAAGAGGCACCTGTTCAAGGCGGACCTCAGCAACGAGAGTGACGTTGCCCAACTACGCACCTCTGTCGAGCAGTCACTCGGTGCGGTCTGGGGCCTCGTCAACATTGCAGGCGGCTCCTCCAACTCGATGAGCTGGAAGACCTCGCTGGCCGATTTTCGCAAAGTGCTCGACGACAACCTGACGTCCACTTTTTTGGCCTGTCGTGAATTCATACCTTCGATGCGCCAGGCCGGGTCCGGCAGAATTATCAACGTTTCGAGCGTTGTTGCATCGACCGGCGCTGTTGGCGCCTCACACTACTGTGCAGCCAAGGGTGCGATAAATTCATACACAAAGGCTCTCTCGCTTGAGCTTGCCTCGAAAAACATAACTGCGAACTCTCTTGCGCTCGGGTACTTTCAGTACGGACTCATTAACCAGGTGAATGAGCAGCTGCAGGCTGAAATCAAGGAGCGGATTCCGATGAAGCGCTTCGGCACAGGGACTGATGTGGGCGGTTACATCAGGTTCTTGCTCAGTGACGAGAGCGCTTTCACCACAGGACAGGTCATTCACATCAACGGCGGACAGTTCTAGTGCCTCTTGATTTCAGCCAATTCGATGCCGCTGTCAGCCTGCCGGAGCAGCGAGAGCTGTTTCGCGACTGTTTTCCTGAAGCGGCGGGAACGAGTGTTGAGTCTGAGAGTCACTACAGATGGAAGTTCCACTCCCTGAAAGCCTCGCCGTCCTCGTACGAGTACGGAGTCCGAGGGGCTGAGTCGCGGCAGCTCTTGGGCTACTACGCTGCGCTGCCGTACCGATACTCGGTGCGAGGCGAGGAGTTTGCGTGCGGGATGGTGTGCGACGTCATGACCCACTCTGCTGCTCGCGGACAGGGGATCTTCACCAAGCTCGGTCGCTACTCAACCGATAGCTTGCAATCGAGTGGTCTCGACTTTACCTCTGGTTACCCGATACGCCCGGAGGTCATTCCCGGTCACCTGAAGGTCGGATGGCAGATTGTCCAAGATCTCCCGATGTACCTCAAAGTGCTTCGCAGCAACGCAATCCTGCGCAGCTCGGCCGCACGCCTGCTTGCCCCTCTCGTCAATCTCGGACTATCTGCCTTCTCGTTTGTCACAAGAGGGCGCTCCTCTCGCGACCCGCAAGAGTCTGTAACAGTGGAGGCGGTCGAGGCTTTTCTTTGTCGCGAAGATGGCGCGTACGAGCGTTTCTTTGAGAAGTGGGCGTCGTCGCGCAGTGTGCACCTGATTAAAGACCGGCAGTTTTTAGCGTGGCGATTGGGCGCCCCTGAGACTAAGTATCAGGTTATTGCTGCCAAACGGGGGTCAGAGATATCAGCTCTTGCGATTGTGCGCTGCACCGAGCTCAAGGGTATTCCATGCCTTGCGGTGCTAGACCTTATGCTGCCAGTGGGCAACGAAGCCGCCGCAGGACCAGTCTTGCGGGAGTTGGAGCGCTTAGCAAAGGCTGAGCGGTGCGAGGCGATAGCGGTAATGCTCAATCGAAACAGCGCTCGTCACGCCTCGCTCGCCCGGCACGGATTCATCAGGACGCCCTTCGTTTTCAAGCTCATCGTGAAGCTGCTCTCAGAGCGTGCGAAGCAGGCCGGGCTCCTTGAGCCTTCGGCGTTTGACGTCATGTGGATCGACTCCGATGACCTCTAGCGACTGTCTACACAATCGAGACTCCGTTCTCTTCCTCTTTGCGCACAATGACGACGAGTTTTTCGTTCTCCCGCGGCTTGAGCGCGAAGTCGCTGCCGGGCACCGAGTCGTGTGCATCTACACCACCGATGGGGCAGCCTACGGCGAGAGCCCGAAGCGCCGCCTCGATGAGAGCCTCTCTGTTCTCTGTCCACGCGGTGTTGCCGTGCAGGACATCATCCCGCTAGGTGACCAACTCGGCGTGCGAGACGGCGTATCGCACCGCTCCATCAACCTGCTTTGGGAGCGGCTCTCAGCGGCCTTTGGCGGGCAGAGATTCTCTCGAATCTACGTCCCAGCTTGGGAGGGAGGACACGCCGACCACGATGCAGCTCACCTGCTAGGGGTAGCGCTCGCTAGAGTCCAGGCAGCGGAAGTAGTTGAGTTCTCGCTCTATCACAGCTATCGGGCATTCAATCCGCTCATACGCTGCATGTCGCTCATACCTTTCCCGGGCAACATCACGTACGCAGAGGTGTCGCTCAAAGGCGCTCTCTCCTGGATTCTTGAGGTCCGCAACTTCCCATCTCAACGTCGAGCCTTCCTCGGCCTACTGCCGTTCTGCTTGCCTCAGATCTTGATGCGGCGTTCTCTCCCTCTTCGGGTGGTGGAACAACGCAACTATCGTCAGCGCCCCCACGAGGGGCGGTTGTTCTACGAAATTCGCTTTAAGGTGCCGTACGAGGAGTTTTATAGCGCCACGGCGGGGTTCATCGACCGCGCAGTCGCCCCCCCGGACAGCCGCGACGCGAGAGCATCGTAGTAACTTTTCTTTGTTTTTAGCGTCCTGGGGTAGCCATCCCCTTGATATTACCTGTCGGCTTTTCCACAATGCCTGCTGCAGCCCCAACCCGGCGGGAACTCGATCGATGGTATTTAGCTCTAACCTCTTTCTCTTCGCCTTCTTGCCCGCGTGCCTGTGCGGATACTACCTCGTCCGCGGCGTTGCACCGCAGCTTCGTAACCTCTTCCTCTTCCTCGTTAGCTGCCTCTTCTACTTCTGGGGCAGCGGCCAGATAGCCCTCCTCTTCCTCGCTGCTGTTTTCGTCAACCAGTTCTTGGCTCGATTGATCGACAGGAATCCGCCCAAACGAGCGCGCATCATCTTCTGGCTCGGTGTGGCGTACAACCTGTGCTGGCTCACCTACTTCAAGTACCTAAACTTCTTTTACGACAACTTCTCAACTCTCGCGCGTGCCGCTGGGGTAGAGCTGCCCGCCATCGCCCCTATCGCGCTCCCAGTCGGCATCTCGTTCTACTCCTTCCAGTGCATCGCGTACCTCACGGAGGCGTACAAACGAGAGCACAAGCCGGCCCGAAGCTGGCTTGACTACGGCACGTACCTCGCGTTCTTCCCGCACGTTGTCGCTGGTCCGATCGTTCGCTACTCCGACATCGATGATGAGATTCGACAGCGGAAAGAGAGCGTACAGCTCTTTTTCGAGGGGATCTGGCGCTTTTCCCTCGGCATGGGGAAGAAAGTCGTGATCGCAAACACCCTTGGCTCGGTAGCCGACCAGCTATTTGGCCTCCCCTCCGGCGAACTCAGCACGGCCGAAGCGTGGCTCGGCGCGCTCTGCTACACCTTCCAGATCTACTTCGACTTCTCTGGCTACTCCGACATGGCTATTGGTCTTGCGCGCATGTTCGGCTTCCACTTCCCGGAGAACTTTAACCAGCCGTACCGGAGCCAGAGCGTCACTGAGTTCTGGCGCCGCTGGCACATGACGATGTCGAGCTGGTTTCGCGACTTCGTGTACATCCCGCTCGGCGGCAATCGGCTGGGCCCGCGCCGCACGTACATCAACCTCTGGGTCGTGTTCTTCCTGTGCGGGTTGTGGCACGGGGCGGATTGGACCTTCGTTGCGTGGGGCATGTGGCACGGGCTTCTGCTTGTGACTGAACGGTGGACCAAGGATCGCTTCGGATGGATGCCTCACGGCGGGCTTGGGAATGTGCTTACGTTCCTGGTCGTTCTAATCGGGTGGGTGCCATTTCGCGCGGACACTCTCCCTGCAGCGTGGGATTTTCTTTCGCGCATGCTGAGTCTCTCGTCTCCCCCGGCAAACGCTCTTCCAGTGTGGTTTTACCTGACTCCGGATGTGTCATGCTGCCTGGCACTCGCGGTGTTTTTCTCGTGGCTGCCGACCGAAAAAATTAGAGCAATTCGGCCACCGGGCCCGGCAACTGTCTTCCTCCAAGGCTCTGTCTCGCTTCTGCTGCTCGTGTACTCGGCAGCCTCTCTTTCGAAGGCCGCGTTTAATCCATTTATTTACTTCAGATTCTGATGGGCATCCGCCAGCCAGCAATGACAGGTCCCGCGACAAGACGTCTTCAGTGCGTATTCATCGCCGTCTTTTCCGCTTTCCTCGTTGCGCCCACGTTACAGGAGCGCACCGGGGCGTTCTCGTACGACGCCGTTGTCGAAAATCGCGTTAAGGCAGTCCGTCCCGAGGGTTTTCTGGGGATATTCGACTCAGGCAACGGCTATGCCCAAAAGTATGAGGCGTACTACAACGACACGTATGGCTTGCGTGACTTCCTGATTAAGCTGAAGAACCAGTTGGACCTCTGGTTGTTCAGAGTCTCTGACGAAGTCCTCGTAGGTAAAGATGGCTGGCTATTCTACCGCAAGCTCTACCAGCGTGACATGCGCGCACTCGAAGCGGAGGGTAGCCGGCTTCCGGTTCTCACACAGCGCTTGCTGCGCCTCAATCAGCTCCTTAAGAAGAGAGGCATCACGCTCGTGGTAGTGGCCTGCCCAGCTAAGACGACGCTGTATCCTGAAAATGTTCCGACACAGTATCCCGCGTACCCGACCGACACGGCTTTTCAGCGCTACCGGGCTAGCTTACGACAGCACCCGGAACTTCTCTCGGTAGACGTGCAAGCAATCCTTGAGAGCCTAAAGCCGCGCATGCGCGTCTTTCACAAAACCGATTTTCACTGGACGGACCCGGCTGGAGCTGTGGTCTGGAAGAACCTGCACGCTCTCCTTGCCTCTAAAGCGGGTCTGCCGACTCCACAACTTAGCCGAGTAACGGTCAAGAAGGTGCCGAAATCATCCGGCGGGGAGATCAATTCGCTCGCCGTCTTCTTCCCTCCCCTTGAAACCTCTCTGCAGCTCAAGGCCCCCCTTGCTAAGCCTAGTGGCTCAACCGACCAAACGAAGGACCCTAATCGCTGGACCTACACGGCTTCCCACCCGACCGACCCATCGCTACTTCCCGCCACACTTCTGATTGGAGACTCGTTTTCGGACGCCTTTTTGCGGAGCGGGTTCGCTGCCGCATTCAGCAAGCTGTACAAAGTTTCGAACCACGACTTCGGCCAGGCTCTCCTTAACATCCCTGATGGCACGAAGTTTGTGATCGTTGAGCACATCGAGTCTTTCCTCCTAGCCCTCCTGCTCGACCCAACTTGGCCTCCAGAGCTCCGTGCGGAACTCGAGCAGCTACCGCCCAGCCCTGCATTCGATGAACCCAAGCCTCAAGGTCTTCGGCACACAAAGGATTCTCAGCAGTGAGCAACGCCGCCCGTTTCACCACCGCAGCTCTCGACCTCATCAGCTTCGCTTGGCTGGCCGTCGCCGGCGTCCTTGTCTTCCAGGAGGTCTCGGGAAATCTTCCAGTTTTTCAGGCGACGAGCATCACTCGCGGCAGCTACGTCATCCTTGCCTCACTTATGGGTGTGCTCATGAGCCGCAAGCTCTTCGGGTCACCGCGCATTCTGCTCGCTGCCTTTCCGATCGCCTGCGTAGCGACTGGCAATTTCGTTCCCTTCCTGAGCTGGCTCGCATTTATGGTTGCTAGCCTCGGCTTGGGACTCTTCCTATCCCGCAGTATCAAGCTTCCATGCTTCCAAGAGCCCAGCTTTTTCTCGGCCGTTTGTGCCTTTACGGTTGGACTGGCGCTGAACAGCTACGCTACCTGGGTGCTGATGCACACCCCTTGGAACTTCGCTTGGGGATACCGAGTGGCGTATGGGCTCGAGCTGCTCTTGTTCGGGCGGCTTGCATGGCGAGAGTTACCCGCGATTCCTACTCGTTGGAGCATAGGTCAACAGGTGGTTCTCCTTCACGCTCTCCTCTTCCTGCCCTTTGCGTTTGTTCCCTCGTACTGCTGGGACGATCTAGTGACGCATCTCCACATCCCTCACCAAACCAGGCTGTTCGGGCATTTTGATTTTTCGCCCGAGTTTATGGGCGGGCTCAACATCGCGTTCATCCCGATGGGCAGCTACACCAGCCTCTTCTTCCTCGGTGGGGAGAATGCAATTCGAATGATTAACCTGAGCATCTTCTCTCTTGGGGCACTCGTTCTGGAGCAATACGTGCGTCACCTGTGGGGCAGCCGTGCTGCTGTCATAACGACTCTATTGTCCCTCACTACGCCGTACACGTACTGGGTTCTATCCATTCCGTTCGTCGATGCATTCTTCTTCTTCACTTCCGCTGTGTTCTTTATTCTCGCGCTCTCGTTTTTGCAAAAGGGTTTGCCCGAACAGTTGCCGTCGCTCGCGGTAGTGGCGGCCATCGGGTACCTGTGCAAGCAGCAATTCATTAACATCGCCATACCCCTCGCTTTTCCAGTCGTCCTCAGGGTAGTGAAGATGCTACGTACGTCGTGGCGGGCGCCGCTGTCATACGCTCTGGCCTCCTCGGGGCTCTTCTGCGCGCTTATTGCGCCACCACTTGTTCAGAACCTCCTACTCACCGGCAATCCGCTCTACCCGCTCTTCAACGGAATTTTCAAGTCTCCGTTCCTTCCCCTAACCAACTTCGTCGACGCTCGCTGGAATGAGCCATTCAGCCTGGCAACGTTCTGGAACATCACCTTTCACGGCTCCCAGTTTGTCGAGAACATCGAGTACGCCTTCGGCTTCTCCGCGTTCCTGCTCATGCCAGTTGCGGCCTGTATGGCGGTCAAGGAATGGTTAACGAAGCGGCACCTGGCGATTGTCGGGCTGATCGCCTTGTGCCTTGCCTACAGTTTTATCGTATTCAAGACGACCGGCTTCTACCTACGGTACATGCTGGGATGCGTGCCACCGCTCTCCCTCTGCTTGGCACTAGGAGCCGAACAACTCGCCACTAGCTCGCGTCCCAGGACGTTCATTGTCTCTCTCTTCGTTTCGGCGCTGGTCGCTCTAAACACCTGCGCCCTGCTCTCAATCCGCAACACCGCAGATCCCTACCCTATTGTGGAGGCTATGAGTGGAGACTTCAGCCATTCATCGATGGGATACCACCAATCCTTAAAGCGCCTCTTCCGCGTGGCTCACCGCAGGCATGGCGAAAACGCGCTCGGCCTTCTGGTGGATAGCCAGGTGAACTATTTTGCCCGCTCGAGGGTAATTTCAAGCCTGTACTACTTCCCCATGTTTAGCGAACAGCTCGCGGCTGTGCACACGCCTGAGGATCTTTCCCTACTCGTATTCGACCAGCGAAAAGTGAAATACCTCGTCATGCCGTTGCAGCAAAAGGGCAGCCTCTTCGCCTCCCCGTCGTTTCGGGATGGGTTGGAGCTTGTTGCAAAAACAGCTGATTTTGGTCTCTACGAAAGAACGGGGCAGCAGCGCCGTCGTCGATAGCGTGCCCAAAACGATCGTAAGCATCTTTAATGTCGTGAGGACCTAGGATATCTGGCGCTGCTCAAGACGCCGTCCGCTTCCGTTCGGCAACCTCCCCTTCCTTGACTTTGCCCTCCAAAAAGGCAAATCTCCCAACGGTTTAGCCATCGCGATGCAGCAATTAGAGATGGGTATGAGCTACAAAATTCTCGGGATCAACGTCGGTCATGACAGCGGCGCGACCCTCATCGATAGCGTGGGTCGTCTCTCGTGCATTAACGAAGAGCGCTTGAGCCGCAAGAAGATGCATCTTGGCTTCCCCCACCTCGCGATCGACGAGGTCCTCGCTATACAAGGTGTGTCGATTTCAGAGCTTTCTGAGATAGCCATCGAGGGCAGGACTATGACGCCTCAGTTCGATGTTGGCTTCGACGAGAAGACAAGCGACTGGAAGAAGGATTTTGTGAACCAGCTTGGCCTCGACAAGCTGCTTCTCGGGTCTGAGCTCGGTCTCAAGCTGGTACGCTTGGGCTTAACCGGAAAAACCGCAAAGGTTCACGCGGACATTAAGAATCAATTCTCTGATCGCGGGTTTAAGGGAAAGTTCACCTTTGTAGACCACCACGAGTGTCACGCTGCTTCTGCCTACTTCTCGCAACCCCACGATGAGGGGCTAGCCATCACGATCGACGCAAGTGGCGAGGGCTACTGCGCCAAGGTATACCGCTGCAAAAACAATCGGATGGAGGAGCTCCACCGCATCCCCTGCTACCACTCACCGGCGTACTACTACGCCTACGTTACTCAGTTGGCCGGATTCAAGCCGCTACGGCACGAAGGAAAGATTACCGGTCTCGCTGCGTTCGGGGATCCGAATCGCTGCCTCCCTGTCTTTGAGAAGTACATCTCCTTTGATGCTAAGTCCCTGCTGTTTCGAAACTCCGGTGGCTACCACCACAAGGCTATGGCGAATCTTTCGAGAGACCTCAATGGAGCCTCGAAGGAAGACATCGCCGCCGCGGTGCAAACGCACACGGAAAACATTACACGAGCCTTCGTCGACGCGGCGATCCAGAAGTTCAACGGCGGCCAGGCAACCCGCGTGTTCCTCGCGGGCGGGCTCTTCGCAAACGTGAAGCTGAACCAGCGCATAAGTGCCTCGCCGCTCGTCAAGAGCCTGTACGTCTTCCCAAACATGGGCGACGGCGGCCTCAACTTCGGCGCAGCAGTCGCGGGTGGGTTTGCTTCAGGAAATCTCACGAAGCGAATTGAGTTTTCTCACCTCTACCTCGGGCGCCCATTCTCGGATCAAGAGATAGAGGAGAAGCTCAAGGCTCAGGGGGTATCGTTCCGCTACAGCCACAATGTTGCGGCGGACGTGGCTCAGCTTCTTCACAACAAGAAGGTCGTTGCTCGCTTCGTTGGTCCCATGGAATACGGGCCGCGCGCCCTAGGGGCTCGCTCAATCATCTACTCGCCGGCGGACAAGTCGGTGAACACCTGGCTTAACCAACGCCTCAACCGCACCGAATTTATGCCGTTTGCTCCGTACGTCCGTGACGTCGACGCGCATGAGTACTTCAGGGTTGTCGGCGAGACGCTCCCGTACCAGTTCATGACCGTGACGTGCGACGTGTCAGACAAGTGCAAGCAACTTGCCCCGGCGATCGTGCACGTTGACGGCACTGCGCGCCCACAGATCGTGAGGCGCGATGTTAACCCGTCCTACTACGACATCCTCACTGAATACGAGAAGCTAAGCGGCTGCGGCGTTCTGGTGAACACCTCGTTCAACATGCACGAGGAGCCCATCATCAATACGCCTGACGAGGCGATCGAGACATACAAGCTGGGAGGTCTCGATGTGCTGGCCATCGGCAATTTCATCGTCGGTGGCTGATTCAGCTCTTTCCGAAATTTGTGCGGTCTAAGCAGGTATCTCTGGGGGGTTGCCAAACAACCCCTTCCTCGCCAGGATCCACGTGCAATGCTTGCGTTTCAGGGCACTCTGTATGGCAAATTCGCACTCGTTCCTCGGAAGAGCTACCCTGGTGGTCCTTCTAGCGGTAGCAGCTATGCTGCTCTCTAAACCGGTCGAGGCCCAAGTCGCTCAAACAGCCCAGGGGGAACCTTCGCAAACTGGCGCATCGCCCGTCCAGCCATTCCCCGCTTCTGCTCAGATAACCGCCGCGCCCCTCGACTCAGCTCGCCAAACCCTCCTCACCCAACTCTACTACCTCTCCCAGCGCTCAGACTTTAAAGAGCGTGACGAAACCCGCGAAAAGCTTTGCGGCTCGGTGATCCACCGGCCTGACTCATCACCGAACGCAGTTAAGGCTGCCCTGACAGTCGCAGAGGCTGACATGAACGCTGATGTGCTCTTTGAGAAGGGGAGAGGCGACGGAGTCGACACCCCCGGCCAGAAGTTCTCGTTCTCGATCCAGATGAGCGAGACCCACGTGCTCGTACGCTCGTCGTTTCCCCGTTTTGCGACTGAGGCCTCAGGACTCTCGATCCCCTTCCCGAGCGACCACACGCGCCCGATCTGGCTTGAGGGCAAAGAGGGCACCAACATGCTCGTGCTGCTCCCCACCACAAAGGAGTGCGGCGTGCGCTCTGTGGCGCTCTGCCCGAGGACATACGATGGTCGCGGGACTCTGGTTCGAACGAAGTACGAGCCTGTGGCAGCACGTTACTTCATCAAGACCAAGGGAGACGGTCTCTTCTCCGCAAGTAAAGGAGCGCCCGGAAAGATTATGGCGAGCGTGCGTGGCTCGACCGGCGTTCCCGTGCCAAGTCCCTGGTTTAAAGAGAGCACTTCGCCAAGCACCGTGACGATTACCTACAAGCACCTCACTGCACCCGATTCACAGCCACCCTTCACGCCGATAACGTTGCCGTGGGCAGCAACGGTGGAGAGCCGGCTCGACTTCGGGACAGCCGGCGTTGCGCAGCGTGAGGTGTGGAGCCGCTCAAGCATCGAGATCTCTGAGATGAAGCTTGAAAACTGGTCGCCGGTGCATGTCCGAACTGCAGACCTAAAGGTTGAGAGCGGTCCCTGTTACGTCGTTACGCAGTTTGCTGAGAAGCAGCTCTAGCAAAAGATTCTAGCGGCAACCTCTACTCGGAACGAGGACCCACCACAGCTCGTTTCATGATGCGCAAAGGGGCGAGCATTCCCTTGGGCTGTGCTCGCTCTTTTCTTATCTCAAGCGCAAGCCGTCCCACCTCTTGGTTAAGCCCTTGGGCCTCTCCCTCCAAAATAGCGCAGCGGTTGAGGAGCTTGGTGCCGTCTCGCTCAAGCTCGACAACCCGCTCCTCTAATCGTCGGATCTCGGCTCTTTTCTGGGAATCCTCAACCTCAAGCAGACAGGCGCGACCAAGGTGCGCAAAGAAGTCTTGAAACAGCCTGAGATCGTCACCTGAAGCAATCAAATGCCGCGCTACTTCGCGGAGCGGTGCGGGCACGTCGCTTCCTACCAGCAGAATACCCAGACCATGCCCGTGGAGCACTTCAATCGACTGGTACTGTCGCTTAAGCTCATCCCAAAGCTGAGCAACCGCGAAGTCGCGCTCATGCACGTTCGTGTCGTGGAACAGAACTACTCCGCGATTCGACAGCTTCGGCCGCCACGACTCAAAATCGTGCTTCACCGCATCGTAGGTGTGGTAGCCGTCGATGTGCAGCAGGTCGATGCTGCCGTCCGCAAAATGTGAGCGCGCAGAGTCAAAGTCCTCCCTGACAAGGCGCGAGAAGGATGCGTAGTTCGCGTCGTGGTAGGCGCTTAGCTCCTTGAAAACATCTTCACCGTACATGCTCGCATGTGGGTCCCCTTTCCACGTGTCAACAGCGTAGCACTTTGATGGGATGCTTAAGTGCTGCACCGCTTGGCAGAAAGCGCAGTACGAGGTGCCGCTGAACGTCCCAAGCTCGACAAACACCGATGGCCGAAGCATCTCGATTAGCCACATTGCAAGCGGCGCGTGCATCGTCCATGACGGTGGAGCGATGAGCCTCCTCGGCATCTGGAAGACCACCGGCTTGGCGAGCGTTTGTAGTAGGGTTGGTTCTGTTGACATCAGTGTGTGGGCATTCAGGAATTCGTCGCGCGACTGTACCACACTCCCCCAGGGGTGTCTCAATCGACCGGCGACCCCAATGAGCTGATAACTAGCTGAAACCACATGCTTGATTGTTGCAGTCGGCAGTGTATTCCCTTAAAGTTCGGGCTCTGTTGCTCACCCCAGGCGAGCTGTGGCGGAATGACTCCCAACGAAGCCCTTTTTCCGCGGACCCGCAATCGTCTCCTGGCGTGTTTTTCGTTCCACGCCCGTTTTGTAGATCGACCTCTGTGCTGCCAATTGCAACCTCACGCACTGTAACAGCGACCGGCGCAATCACCGGGGTCTTCACCTCGTTGTGGGCGCATCGCTCACTAGTGGGCCAACTCGTTCGCAGGGAGTTTGAGAGCCGCTTCCGCGGATCGTTCTTGGGTCTGCTGTGGGCGATCCTGCAGCCGCTTTGCCTCTTGGCTGTCTACACCTTTGTGTTCTCGCAGGTATTCAAGGCGCGCTGGTCGGTCGACGCCGGAGACCCGGCTCCGTTCGCTCTAGTGCTGTTTGCTGGCCTCATTATCTTCAACCTCTTTTCAGAGGCCTTCAACCGCGCGCCTCGACTCATCCTCCAGAACCCGTCGTACATAAAGCGCGTAGTGTTTCCGCTTGAGGTGCTGCCCTGGGTCACGCTGCTTTCCGGACTGATAACGGCGCTTATCTCTGGTGCCCTGCTCCTGGTGTTCTACCTCTTCTGCTTCGGTGCACCGCCACTCTCAAGTCTCTACGTTCCAATCCTGCTACTCCCAGTGTGCCTCGGAACACTTGGAGCTGTTTGGTTTATCTCCTCGATCGGTGTGTACCTGCGCGATATCCAACACGGCACTGCGATCCTGACCACCGTGCTGTTGTTCTTGAGCCCGATTTTTTACCCAGTTAGCGCCGTCCCAGAACGCTTCCGAGAAGTTATCTTCCTCAATCCCCTTACTGGCGTCATCGAGATGATCCGAGGTGCGCTCTTTTTCGGCACGCCTCCCTCACTGGTGGCGCTCGTGGCGCTTGTCGCTGCCTCGTGGGCGTTCGCAGCCGCCGGGTACTGGTGGTTCATGCGACTTCGGAGGGGCTTCGCCGATGTCGTCTGATGTAGCCATTGATGTTCGCGGACTGGCGAAGGCCTACCGTATTTATCCGACCCCAAGCAGCAGGCTCAAGCAGATGCTATGGCGCGGACAGCGCAGGTTCTTCCACGAGTTCTGGGCCCTGCACGACATCTCATTCAGCGTCAAACGCGGGGAGTGCGTCGGATTCCTTGGAAAAAACGGCTCCGGCAAGTCGACGCTGCTTCAGATGATCGCCGGAACGCTTGAGCCCACCCGCGGCACCTGCGCGGTAGCCGGCCGAGTCTCCGCGCTGCTTGAGCTCGGTGCGGGCTTCAACCCCGACTTCACGGGCCGAGAGAACGTCATCTTAAACGGCGCCCTGTTCGGAATCTCTGCGAATGAGATGCAGGAGAAGCTTCCGAGCATCATCGAGTTCTCCGAGCTTGGAGATTTCGTCGATCAGCCAGTTAAGACCTACTCAAGCGGCATGTTCGTGCGCCTCGCGTTCGCGACTGCAATCCACGTGGAGCCCCAGGTCCTCCTCGTCGATGAGGCTCTCGCCGTCGGTGACGCAGCGTTTCAGTACAAGTGTATGGAGCGAATTCAGCTCCTCCGCTCGCGCGGAATGAGCATCCTGTTCGTGACGCACGACACCTCAGCGGTGCGAAAGATCTGTGACCGTGCCTTCTGGCTCGACAGCGGGAACCTCGTCACATCGGGACCAGCTATCGAGATCGCCGACCAGTACGACAGCTTCATGCGGGCAAAGTCTGGCGCTCCGGAGAGCGAGCCGCTACCAGCCAACGACAACGGTGGCGGGAGCCTAAGCAGCATTTCAGAGAAGCAGTGTACAGGTGCCGCATCGATCCGCTCCGTGTCAGTAAGCGATCACAACGGCGCGCCCGCAAATCTGGTGTGCATGGGCGGCGAACTACGTGTCACCGTATCGTACGATGTGCACCAAGAGAGCTCAGGTCTCATCATCGGCGTGGCGTTGCTGCGCAATGACCAGCTCTACATCGCCGGCCTCAACACAAAGCTCGATAACATCGAGGCACCCGCGGGAATCGGCTGTCATTCGATTACCCTTACGATTCCACGAGTCAACCTGCTCGGCGGCGACTACTTCTGCAAGATAGGCGTCTTTGACTCAACAGGCATGGTCAAGTGGGACTTCCTTGAGCACTGTGCACCGTTTAAGGTGCACGGACCCTACCTTGCCGAAGGTGTGGTCGTTCCTGAGCACGAGTGGAGAGTTGAGTAAGGATATCGTCCGTATGCCGATCGCACACACTGTATCTACAGAGCCAAAGATCACGATCCTCGAGTCGCAGGATTCGAGAATAACCGTCGGTCGCTACTCCTACGGAACGCCACTCCTCAAAGTCTGGGGCGAAGCTGATCGAATCGAGATCGGGAGCTTCTGCTCGATAGCAGAGGCCGTCGTTATTCTTGGAGGCGGCGAGCACCGCACCGACTGGGTATCGACCTATCCCTTCAGCCAGATATTCCATCTTGGTGAGAAGGCGGTTGTTGGCCACCCCGCGACGAAGGGGCCGACCATCATCGAGCACGACGTGTGGCTCGGCTTTGGCTGCACGATCCTGAGCGGCGTGAGGATCGGCTCCGGCGCCGTGGTCGGAGCGGGTGCAGTTGTGTCGAAAGATGTCCCGCCGTACACAATCGTCGGCGGAAACCCAGCCTCTGTCCTCCGGCAGCGCTTCAGCCCGCAGACGGTCGAAGCACTGCTTGAAGTGCGCTGGTGGAACTGGCCTATCGAGGTGATCCTTGAGAATGCCGCGCTGCTTGGGAACCCCGACACAGCGGCGGCCCTTGCAGGCCTACAGAAGATCGCCAGTGGGCTTAAGTAGCGCTGCTACTCTCGCAGAGCGCGCGGAAAGTACTCCCCCCAACGCCGGTCAACGATTCGCCTCGTCTCCTCGTCGCACTCAACCACCGCCGGGTACCAAGGCTTAAAGCGCGCATCGATCACTATCGGCGGAGTGTAGCTCACGTGGTGGCGCACGAGCGACTCTTCTGCGGCGTAGATGTCTGCCGCAGGCTCAAAGCGGGTGAACACTGTCCAGAGGAATGAACTTGCGTCCTTGAGTGTGCTCTTGAGGTCATCAACGAGCACCACGAGTGGCCAGTCGTGCAGGCTTGAGTGCTGAATAACGCTCCGTGGGTAGTCGCGCTCGCGACCGAAGCTTGGCACTTCGAGCACGAGGCACCCGGGGCAGAAAACGCCTGCTCCCGTAGCGCCGCCCGGCAGCGAGCCAGGCACCTCCCGCGGCAGGCTCCGGCGCGCTTCGCCGCAGCCAACGAGCACACCCTTGCTGCCGTGGTTAACCTTTGGGCCAGTGTAGTCGAGAGTGTCCATCGCCGTGTTCGAGAACACGAAGAGATCCGTTCTGAAGTCAGCGCGCTCCAGGATATGCTCCAGCACCGCACGGAAGTTCGAGAGGTCGATACGCTTGTCTGTCAGGAGCAAGAATTTCGTAAGCGAAAGCTGCCCCTCCCCGAGAATCCGGAAAGCCGACTGCAGGCACTCGCGCGCGTAGCGCTCCTGAACCACAGCCGACGCAAGCGCGTGGAAGCCCGTCTCACCGTACGACCAGAGGTCGAGCACCTGCGGCATCACGAGCGGAAAGAGCGGGCTCATCAGCCGCTGCAGGTACTCGCCGATGTAGAAGTCCTCCTGGCGCGGCTTCCCTACGACGGTCGCGGGGTAGACAGCATCCGGCTGTCGTACGACTCCCTTGCAACGAAAAACTGGGTAGTCGTGCTGCAGCGAGTAGTACCCGTAGTGGTCACCGAAAGGCCCCTCAGGCCGCATCTCACCGGGATCGACCTCTCCTACGAGGGTGAACTCGGCGCTCTCCACAATCGGCAGCTCTCCGATCGGGTTGTCGAGCAGCCTGAGCCTCTCGCCTAGCACGAACGAGGTGAAGAGCAGCTCCGGGACGTTCTCTGGCAGCGGCGCGATCGCGCCGAGGATCAGCGCCGGAGGGCCGCCGACAGTGATGTTGACCGGGAGCTTCTGCCCCAGCGCCTTCGCCGCAGCGAGGTGGTACCCTCCCCCTTTTCCGATCTGGCAGTGGAGGCCCGTCGTCTGGTCGTCGTAACGCTGGATGCGGTACATGCCGAGGTTGTGCACCTTCGTCTGTGGGTGTTCGGTGTACACCAGCGGCAGTGTGATGAACGGCCCGCCGTCGAGCGGCCACGAGGTGATCATCGGAAGCCGCGTGAGGCGCGACGGTTGGTCAACAATCAACGAAGAGTCAAACGGCCTGCGCTTCAGCCCGACTCGCGCGAGGCCTGCAAGGGTGTGTCTATGGTCCCATACCTTCGAGAGGCTGGGCGGCATCAGAGTATGCGGCAGTGCAGCGACTTCCCGCATCAGCTCCTCAGGCCGCCCGCCAAATGCGAGGTCAACCCGGCGAGTCGTGCCGAACAGGTTCGTAACGAGCGGAAAGCTTGCGCCCTTCACCCGAGTGAAGAGCAGGGCAGGACCACCACGCTCAATGACGCGCCGATGGATTTCGGCGACCTCGAGGTGAGGATCGACTTCGGTCGAGATCTCTACTAGTTCGCGCTCCCGCCCGAGAATCGAGAGGAACTCTTTCAGGGAGCGAACACCTTTACGTTGCGACATAGGCTCGTTTTGGCTGATGATAGACCAGATTCTCGAATCTGCCACCATCGGAGCCCAGCATGAGCCTCGTTTCCACCATCATCGACCCCAACGGCATCGCAACGCTGACTTTGTGCGACGAGGCGAACTTAAACGCCATGAGCGAGGAGATGGCCAAAGAGTTCAAGGCGGCTGTCCAGGCTCTTAAGGGGAACAAGTCGCTGCGAGCCGTGATCCTGGCCGGAAGCGGCAAGGCCTTCTCTGCCGGCGGGCACCTGGCGATGCTCGACGCCAAGCGCGCACTGAGCGGGGAGGAAAACCGCGCCCAGATGCTAAAGTTCTACGACTCGTTCCTGTGCGTTCTTGAGCTGCATGTGCCGCTGATCGCTGCCCTGCACGGCGCAGCCGTCGGCGCTGGGCTGTGCCTCGCGTGCGCGTGCGATGTGCGCATCGCGAGCAAGGACGCGAAGCTTGGCTTCACCTTCCTCAAGCTCGGCCTGCATCCGGGCATGGGGGGCACCTACTTCGTTCCGCGAATTGTGGGACCGGGCATGGCGACAGAGCTGCTGGTCACGGGGCGCGTCATTAGCGCTGATGAGGCTTTTCGAATTGGGCTCGTGTCGCGGCTCTGCGAGCGCGAGAAGCTGCTCGATGAGGCGCAGGCTATCGCACAAGAGATCCTCGCCTGCGGCCCGGCGGCAACAGCGCAGCTCCTGGAGACGATGCGTGGCGATGGTGCGCACCTTGAGCAGGCCCTCGCCCGTGAGGCGATCTGCCAGAGCGTGAACTACGCGAGTGCGGAGTTTGCTGAAGGGCTAGCCGCAGTAAAAGAGAAGCGGCTACCGCGTTTCCCGCAGCGCTAGAACTGAGCCAACAGCAACGATCACGACGTGCGCGAGCGAGAACCACGCCCCGCGCCAGTTTCCAGTTTCTGCGGCTGTCACCATGAGCCGGTACGCGCACAGCGCGGTGACGACTACTGCACCGAGGAGAAGGTTGCGGTTGTGGTGAGTGCTGAGGGTTGGTTGGTCCATCATTTCGGGTCGTATCGTAGCGCAAAAAGCGGGGCGGACACCATTTCGGTGACGGATTCTTAATCCTTCTCCTTCTCTTTCTCCTGCACCTGCACTTGCCACCTCCTCTTAATCCTCAAAACCATCTCGGAATCCGCGCTAGGCGGCGGTCGGGAGACGAGGATTAGGATTAGGAGGGAGGTGCAAGTGCAGGAGGAGGAGGATTAGGGAAGAGTCGCGAAAAAGCGGGCTGGGGCTATATCTGAGACGGATTGGTCCTCCTTATCCTTCTCCTGCTCTTTCTCCTGCACCTGCACTGGGC
>CANLJX010000025.1 GCA_947491545.1 Deltaproteobacteria bacterium | reverse complement strand
AGAGATGACCAAAGAGGAGAAGGCCTCCTTCAGCATGCGGGTCAAGGCGCTTCACGACCTGCGCACGCAGCTTGAGCGTTTCTACAATAAGAAGTGACGGCTCAGCCACGCTCTCAGCGCCTCCGAGTTAAAGCCAGCTTCATTCATTTTTGAAAAATGGGCTCTTCGTTACATCGAGTGGTTAGGACTCGACGTTGTGCCGACGTGAACGCATCTACCCGAACAAGCCCCCAAGCGCGCTAGTTATGAACTAGTTCACAAAGAGAGCAGTGAGAGCAACGAGAGGTAGGATGCACGTAAGCGGCGGTCCCTCTCTCTCCGTCCTCGCTGTCTCTTTGTGCCATCCCCCACGTAAACACACCCGCGTAAGCCTTCAAGCGCGCAAGCTATCAATTAGTTCACAAAGAGAGCAGCGAGAGCAACGAGAAGTGGGATGCACGTACGTGGCCATCCCTCTCTCTCTGTCCTCGCCGCCTCTTTGTCCCATCCCCCACGTAAACACACCCGCTTGGACCTTCAAGCGCGCAAGCTAACAATTAGTTCACTAAGAGAGCAGCGAGAGAAACGAGGGGTAGGATGTGCGTACGAGGCCACCCCCTCTCTCCGTCCTCGCTGTCTCTTTGTCCCATCCCCCCGGCAACCCCGTGCACGAGCACGCTCACGCCGGAAGGCGTGAGTTGTGGGCCGAAACAGCTGCATAACTCACCTCTTCGCTCGCTAGAATCACCTCGATGTTGTTTATCGATCGAGGCACGGTTACCATGCCGCGTGGAATCCGAACGCCAATGTGGCTGTCGGCCGTAACGAAGACGATGAGAGAAGAAAGCAGCAACGAAGTCTCGCGCAACGTCGAGCGAGTCGCGCGGTCGCTCTTCGGCGACAATGCCGAGCGTGAGCAGTTTCTGCGCGCTCTCTCGACGGGAGGCGGCAGCATCACCGCAGTAGCGGCGTTGCGCGGCGGGGCCTACCACGGCGCTATCGATAGCAAACCACCGTGGCTGCCGGGATGGATCTCAGTTGCCGGAGAAGACGAGAGGCCAGGAAAGAGCGAGCGACACGAGCAGGGAGAGCTGTACTGCCTTGACCTCTCGTCGACTTTTGCCTGCGCCGCTTACTCAACGATCGAAGGGCCGGTCGATCTCTTGGTCGATCTGTGCGCCGCCCCAGGCGGAAAGAGCGTCCTAGCATCACGCTACCTTTCGCCGGGTTTTATCGTCGCAAATGAAGTTATTCGGAAGCGAACAGCGCAGCTCATCTCAAACTACAAGCGCTGCTCGATCGACCCAGCGATTGTCACCTCGCGCGACCCATCAGCGCTCGCCAAGCTTCTGCCGCAAGCGGCGCGGCTGCTCGTCGCTGATGTGCCGTGCTCGGGGCAATCGCTCGTTGTGAAGGGCCAGGCAGCTCCCGGCGCTTTTCATCCAGCGACTATCTCGATGAACGCGCGCCGCCAACGGCGCATCCTGGCGTGTGCAGCCCCGATGCTTCAGCCAGGCGGGCATATCCTTTACTCAACCTGCACATTCTCTCGTGAAGAGAACGAGCAGAATATCGAGTGGTTCCTGCGCCAGCGCCCAGACTTCACCGTTGTTTCAGTGCCGCTGCTTGAGAGCTTTCGCTCCATGCATTCAAGCCATCCAACCTACCGACTCTTCCCTCACACCGGCTTCGGCGCAGGCTCGTTCTGTGCGCTCCTCAAGCGCGAAGGGGAGATTGGGCAGCTCTCCGCCCCAAGCATCGAGGAGGCAACCGACGCGATTAAGCCGATCTGGCGCTCGTCGACAGTATTTAAGCTACTTCCCGCTCCCATCAAGAGTATAGGCAGCGGTGAGCCCCGGGGGGCGGAAAGGGGGAAGAGGCGGCGAGGCGGCAAGCGTAGTGGCAGGCGCGCGGAGTTCTTTGGTGCCGAGCAGGACGAGTGACGCTCCTCCAGAAACCTGCTGCACCGAGATCGTTCCGCGCGCGGAGAGCAGCGTGACAGCCGAGGGCTTCTGCGCCACGAGGGCACCCAGGGCGATATTTCCGCCCGCTACCACAAGCGTATCTCCATCAACGAGGAGAGCGCCGCGCAGCTCGAATGAGCCAGGTGTAGCTACGAGAGAGAAGGGCTCCTGATTCGGTGACTCGATTCTGAGATCTCCACCGGAGATGTTTTCGAGAACTACCAGTGGCGCGGCAGCAGCCAAGCCTACCACACAGTTTTGGCGCGCCGTAGGCGAGTCAAATATCGTGCGAGTCACGGTACGAAGAGCTCCGGGGCATGGGAGAGCTGCGCCAAAAATCGACCCGTAGTCGATCTTGCCGAACGGAAGCTCCGTGGCAGGAAAAGAGAGAAGCAGAGAGAGAGACTCGTGGCAGAGGAGCCGCTCGGTTGAGCCTTGAGGGCTCCGCAGCATTACGGACGAGCATCTGCCAGGCGTTGGTGGCGCCGAAACGGCGGCCTGGGTGGCGGCCTCCTCCACCGCATCAGCGTCCTGTCCGATGCGCCACTGCTGAACCAGGCTTAGCGCGCGGTCGTGGAAGCCGCGCAGCATGGCTAGGGTGACGAGCATGGCTAGTAGGGCCAGGGGGAGGGTGTAGCCAGAGGCGGGGTGGCGGGCGAGCAGCGGAGTGGGGATGGTAGTTGGGACCAGAACGGGAACCGGAGCCGGTGCTGGTGCCGGAGTCGGGCTGGTGGTTGGATGCGATAAAAGGGGCGGGGGATCAAAAGATATAGTCATAGTGGTTTGTGGGGAGGAGTGGGAGGGGCAGGATGAAGCTTGAGGTGTGGTCGTTGATTCCATTCACCGAGACGGAGAGCGCAACAGGCGCCTCAGAGTTTGGCAGCTCTGAGATATGGATCTCCCGTGCTCCGCTCCCCAGTGGCTGGTTTTCGGTGAGCTGAGCTCCGGTATGGGACGATATCCGGAGCTGGCCTGACCGGTCCACGAGGAGGGAGTGTTCTCGGTTTACCGGAACCAGCCTGTGGAGCGAGCACGGAAGAACTGTTGCTGGGCTGCTGACGAGGCCCGCGATTGGGGTGCCGATCAATTCGACGCACGAGATGGACACGGCCCGCAGCGTCCCTACGATCTGCACGGAGCCCGATACCCCGAGCGCAACGTAGCTCTTGAATTGGCTTGCAGAGGGGCGCATCTGGAAACCACAAGCCACTAGCTGCAGGGATGAGCCGTCGTATGTGGTGCGCTCAATCGTTCCAGCGTAGAGCGGCGAGAGCTCGACGAACGACACGATCTGGGAGCCAGGAGCAGGAGCAGATGCGCCGGTGAGAGAGGCTAGCGGATGCGGCGCGCCGTTTGAGAGTGGCGCGGACGCGCTCGGCGCAACGGTGAGCGCATATGGCAGGCGAGAGCGTCCAACGGAGCGCGAGCCAGCCCGAATCGCGTTCTCTGCCGCTGCTGCGACTGAAAGGTCGGCGATGGGACCAGCAGCCTCGCGATAGGCTAATCCAGAGGCGCCAAGCATGGCGCACAGCGCTGCTGCGACCAGAGATGCAGTGCCGAGCGACACGAGCGCCTCAAGTGCGCTGAATCCGCGCTGGCGTGAGTTGGTGTTCATGGCACAACGCTCCACGATCGCTCGCCGCACTCGCATCGAAGCGTTGCGCCAGATTGAGAGCAGGATGGCTGAGAGCAGAGCGCATGAGCCGCGCGTCTCGCCTGCTGCAAAGCCTTCGTCGTGCGAGCCATGAAAAGTGCGAGGCCCATGGTGAGCGTGGCGATTATGCCGAGGGTAACGATACCCTCGACGAGCGCGAAGCCGTTCTCCGGCCTGATAGCTCTGCTCCCGGTGACGAGCTGATCTGGAGCGACAGAGCGACCTCTGGATTGCCTCAGCACTGCACTCGCGTCCTTCCGCGCAGGGAGACAACTAACGTCGCGGCTAGTGAGTCGAGTGAGATGGTAAGGGTGCCCGGCGTGGCAGTGTGCGTTGGGTAGAAGGAAACCTCTCCCTGAATATTGCTGGTTGTCTTCACGGATATCTCGGGATGGAGCGGGAGCTTTTCGAGGGAGACTCCGGCACTGTTGCGCAGCTCAAGCGCTCCCGTTCGTAGGGAAACGGTGTGCGCGGTGCCAAACGCAAGGCTCCGGGCGCGAGCACGGTCGAACAGAAGCTGCACGCGGCGAGTTTCGCGGCAGAGTCGCTGTTGGCGCGACACATCAGGCAGCTTCGTGACAGAGATCGTGAGCACGAGAGCCATGATGGCCAGAGCAGCGGTCAGCTCGGTTAGGGTAAATCCTTTGCTGTGGGACATACAAAGGAAGATCGTTCGGACCCAGGCTGTTTAAAGTTTCGAGGAGCACTCCTCACGGGAATCGTTTGGGTCGGCTCCGGGAACGGGAACGGCTCCGACTACCCCGAATCGTAGCAACTAAGTTGAGCAGTTCGTTCGGCGACGCAAAAAGCGCATCGGAGCCGGAGCCCAGATTGCGGGAAAAGCAAATGAGCTACCCGAGGAGGCGACCGACGATCCCAGCGTTTAGCCGCTGCCCTTGTGCTAACAGGGCAACTGATGACTGCGCGCGGATGGAGAAGCCGATGTTTCGCGAGGTCTCTGATGCGTAGTCGAGGTCCACGATTCGCGATAGCGCTTCAGCCGATCCGATCCGTTGGGAGCTGATGTTCTGCTCGATCGTGTCGAGCCGAGACTGAGATGCTCCGATGAATGAGCTTCGAACGTTTCCTAGGCTCTGAGAGAATTGCTGTATCGCGCCGATGGCTTGCTGCGCCCCGGCCTGCGTTCCGACGTTCTGTGACGACGCCTGCGACACGAGTGCCGATATGTCAGCTCCTCCGATCGCAAGCTGAGAGGAAGCTCCGCTCCCTGTACCCACTTGTGCCGTGATCTGAGAGCCGTCGAGAAGCTTCACCCCGTTGAATTCGGTTGAGCCAGCGATGCGGCTGATCTCTTGGGTGATCGAGTCGTACTCGCTCTTAATCGCAGCGCGCTGCTCGTCCGAATAAGTGCCGTTCGCTGACTGTACAGCCAGCTCCTGCAGCCTTCCCGATAGGTCTTGAATCTGCCCCAGCGATCCGTCGGCAATAGCGAGGGCAGAGCCCGCATCGCGCACGTTGCGAGAGGCCTGGTCGAGCGTTCCTAGTGAGGATTCAAGCTGGGACGCTATGGCGAGAGCAGCCGCATCGTCCGAAGCCTTGGTAATCCTGCGCCCAGAAGAGAGCTTGGCGAAGGAGTTAGACAGCTCCGAGAGCACGTTGTTTAAATTGTTAATGCCTGACAGGCCGCCGCCGATAGGGCTGAGCTTAGCCATGTACTACTCACTTATAAAAAAAGGGGCGAGGTGCGCTCAAGTGGGCGGGATCCCCAAACACTCAATGCCAACACGTAGATCCAGCCGACCGGAGGGCACCTCACCCAACGGTAATGCCTCCCTGCCCGGAATCAGCCCATACGGGTGCGCCGAGTCGGAAGCGTCCTCCCCATAGCGTGCGTGCGAAGCACGTACGGTCATTACCTCCTAAGAGTGAGGTTCGGCAGGTCAGGTGATATTTTTAGGTTTTGGCGCTGATTTTCTTCGGGACCTATTTCACGGCGGCTGGAGACCAGAGATCTGCCGGAAATCGCTCAGTATTCGGCTATGTCAGACTGCCCGTTGCCTCCCCGGACGTTCTCGCGGACCGAACCCGCCAGGCGCGCCTTACTCTTCAGAAGAGAGCGGCAAGATCGCCTCATCCGGCAATCCGAGCAGGTCGCGGAATCGGCGCCGAAGGTAGATCTCCATGCCGTCGACCACTCCGTTGCAGCGAATCAGGTTGTCCATAATGCTGGCCATTTGGCGCTTGGTTCCTGGGTCTAGGATGTCTTTGAGCATTGAAGCATACGATGAGCTGCTCCCCATGTTGCCCAGGTGCGCTTTTGCGCGAGTGATAACGCCAACGGCAGTTTCATCAGAGATGTCGAAGAGAGCCTTGAGCCCATGCTGGATCACCGATCGCTCAAACTTGTCGACCTGCTGGTCTGAGGAGGCGATCTCCATCAGCACAATTGCCGTCGCGAGCGAAAGCTCGGCCTTGTTCTGCTTGATTGCTTTGCGCTGCTTCAGCGCCTCCATGTGCTGAACGATTGTGTCAGCGCTGAGCCCGGAGAAATTGTTCATGTCGTATCCTCACCAAAAATGGCGCTTCCTTGTGGTATGAGAGGAAAAGAGGTTTGTGTGTCTTATTCAGGCAGCTGTTTGCTCCTCCTCTGGCTCACGGTAATGTGCACCGGCCCAGAAGCGATTGAATTTTCAGGTAAAATCAGCTGGAAGACTGTACAAGGCAGACGGCTCAGAAAAATTCCTAGGGCACGGTGCTAGAGCTACGATAGTTCGGCAGAGAGCGTCTTCGCCGCCTTCACGAAGGCCTCCGGATTGAAAGCATCAGGCTTTGCAAGCGTTGCAAAGAGCTTGTCGAGCGAGGCTTTGTGGCGCTTTGCCAGAATGGGCGAGGTCGCCATGGCAGCCTGGATCCCCATTCCGATCTGCTCGGCGACTTCGTACTTCGGTGACACGGCGGCTGTCCCGAAGAGGCACAGCTCTTTCATGACAGCGCGCGAGCTCTTCTCGTCAGCGGCCATCTTCATCACCATCGGGCGAATGGAGCCCTTGAGCAGCTCTTGGGTTTTCTGTAGCGCTTCAGTCGCGCCGTTTGCTTGGAACTGCTCCTGAATGGTTGCAGTCAGGTTCCCGAGCTCTTCTGCGAGCGGGCGATCGATCGCAGCTAGTGCGTGCTGCAGCATCACGAGTGACGCGATGTTAACGCTGAGGCGCCCTGGTTTTCCGCCGTAGTCACGGCGCTTCCACTGCGCGTCGGCGAGGCTGTGGTGGCACGAGTAGCAGTCGAAGATGCTCAGCTCTGGGAACGTTCCGTTCCTTGAGAGTTCCGGCGAGAGCAGCGTCGCCACGGCGCTCTCTGCGAGGGTCTCCTGCCCGATAAACCAGGCAGCGAGCGGCACGTAGGGACCTTTGCGCTTGATGTAGTCTTCATCAACGACCCAGTGCTTCGGCTCTAGCACGCCGTAGGTGTCGAGCTCGAAGCTGAGACGCGGGTGTCCGGCCCCGTAGAGGTTGTGCGTGACGCGCTTGTTGCTGTCGCCGTAGTGGCACGACACACAGAGCTGGGCGCGCTTGTCGAGTGAGGCGGTGTCAGCGAGCCCGTTTGCGAGGTTCTGCTGGTGAGTAACGCCAGCTACCGCATGAGTTTCAAGCCACCGCTCCGCCGCTCCGTGGCATGATTCGCACGACACGCCGTCTTCGACGGAGTACTTCGCGCCGCGCTGCTCGGGGCTTGGGACATAGGTGGCGTGGCACTTCAGGCACAGCGGCTCTTTGGAGGGCTCGCCAAGCCCCATCAGGGATGCCATGCGCTTGGCGTCTGCCTTTAGCAGCACGGTGTATGCTTGCGAGTGCTTATCGTGCTTGAGCCAGGTGTAGTACTCGTTCTGCAAGACGTTGGAGGCCTTGCGGGGGCTGACGCTGCCGTGGCAGTTCGAGGAAGAGCAGGAGCCAGTGCCGACGTATTTGTCAGGCGTCGCCGAGGCGATGGCGGGCAACAAGAGCGCCGCTATAAAAAGCTGTTTGATTTGCCTTGGAAACATCGCCCCCTCAACCGCCAAGTGCTGTATCCCTGAAACGGGGGCGGTTTTCAAGCAGCAAAGAGAGGCGCGCCATCGAAAGCGCGTGAAGTTGAGTCGGCTGCTCAAGCTTGCCTCAGTACACCGTCTTTTGATTTGCCTCGACAGGCTCAGAAACCTATATTCGAGGCGCTCTGTCGCATAGTCTCATGCAGAGCTATTCGGCTCTTCTTGTTGGTTAAGCGCCCCAGATGTCGCAGCACTTTGAAATCGCAATTATCGGCGCTGGACCAGCAGGAATCGCGGCAGCCACCAGCGCCGCCCACCACAAGATCCCCCACATCCTCTTCGAGAAGGGGCAGGTCGCTAACACTATATACGACTACCAGCTGCGCAAGCATGTCATGGCGGAGCCGAGCCGGCTGCCGCTACGCGCCCACTGTCGCTTCGAGGCGGGAAGTCGCGAGAAGATCCTTCAGGAATACAGTGAGGACCTCGCTAAGCGCGGCGTAAACATGATGAAGACGGAGGTAACCGCGATTGCCAAGCGCGGCGATCTCTTTGAGGTCACTCACGGCGGAGGGGCCTGCACAGCAAAGCACGTCATTCTGGCGATCGGCGTGCAGGGCTCGCCTCGCAAGCTCGGCGTTCCAGGCGAAGACTCGGGCAGTGTCGCATACACGCTGGCAGATCCGGATGCGTTCAACGGGAAGCAGATCCTTGTGGTCGGTGCCGGCGATGCGGCGATTGAGAACGCGCTAGCGCTTGCTGCACACAACACGGTGACGCTCATTAATCGCGGAGCCGAGTTTGCGCGCGCAAAAGACGCAAATTCCAAACTGATCTTGGCGGCCGTCGGCTCAGGGAAGATCCGCTGCTTCTACAACTCGACGGTGGCCGGGATTGAGGGGGGGGAAGCTGTTGTCAATACGCCAGAGGGCGAGGTGGTGATGCCATGCGACCACGCGATCGCCCGGCTCGGCTGCATCCTGCCGAGAAAGTTTCTCGAAGGAATCGGCGTCGCTTTTCCGAACCCTGACGCGAACTCCGTTCCGTCAGTCTCGCACCGCTACGAGTCAAACGTCCCTGGGCTCTTTATCCTCGGTGCGCTGATTGGCTACCCGCTCATCAAGCAGGCGATGAACCAGGGCTACGAAGTTGTCGCGCACATCCGCGGCGAGCCTGTGGAGCCAGCAGACCAGCCGCTGCTTGAGGAGCGGTTCGAAAAGCTGCCCGGCGGCTTCAAGGCTAACTTCGAAAAGGTCGCGCAGAGCATACCCCTCTTCAAGGACCTGAGCGCTCCGCAGCTTCGCGAAATGCTGATCGATTCGACGCTGCACCTGAAAAGCGCGGGCGATACCGTTTTCGAAAAAGACGACTACACCGACACCTTCTTCAGCATTGTGTCAGGCTCGGTTGAGATCGTCATCGACAGCAATCGCCGCGTATCGCTCTCTCAGGGGCAGTTCTTCGGTGAGATGGGACTGCTTTCCGGACGGCGCCGTGTGGCAACTGTGGTGACAGCAGAGGACGGCAGCATCCTGCTTGAGACCCCGCGCAAGCAGGTGCTTAAGCTGATTGCCTCTGTGCCATCGGTGAAGCGCGCCCTCGATGAGCTCTTCATGTTACGAGCAATGCAGACCTCAATCTTCCCAGATGCGCCCGAGGCACTGCTCCGTTCCCTCGCTCAGAAAGCTCAGATGAAGAGTTACAAGAAGGGGGACGTGATCTTCCGTGAGGGCGAGCCTGGAGATGCCCTGTACGTGATTCGTAAGGGCTCTGTGAAGGTTTCGCGCCTCAACCGGGGTGGCGTCGATGTGGCGCAGACCTACGTGCCGGCGGGCCACTACATCGGAGAGATGGCGATCCTGAAAGAAGAGTCGGTGCCGCGCTCCGCAACGTGCTCTGCGGCGGTGGCGTGCGACACCATCGTAATTAAGAAAGAAGATGCTCTCGCGCTGATCTCCCAGGATCCTGATGTGCGCAAGCGCTTGCTGCAAGTTGCTGATGAGCGCCGGGTGGACAATGCGATGTCCGACTGGAGCGAGGATTCTGGCAAGCTGCTCGACTTCATGATGCGAGAAGGGCTCACGGATGCCGAAAATGTGCTGCTCATCGACTCTAACCTGTGCGTCGCGTGTGACAATTGTGAAGCTGCTTGCGCGGCGACGCACGGCGGGTACTCGCGCCTCGACCGAAAGGGCGGAAAGAGCTTCGCGTCCATCCAGCTTCCGATCTCGTGCCGGCATTGTGAGAACCCGCTGTGCATGCTCGACTGCCCGCCAGACGCGCTCGTTCGGCAAGTCGACGGCGAGGTGATTATCAAGGAGTCGTGCATTGGCTGCGGAAATTGCGTCAGCAACTGCCCGTACGGAGTCATCAAGCTCGTGTACGATCGTCCGTCGTCAGGCGGCTTCCTGCTCTCGATGCTCGGTCTAGCCAAGAAGAAGGAGAAGGGGCCAGCCAAGGCAGCGAAGTGCGACATGTGCCACGACCTCGCGGGTGGCCCGGCTTGCGTGCGCTCTTGCCCGACAGGGGCAGCGATGCGCGTGAATTCAGCGCGGCTTGTTCAGATTGCGTCAGCGAGGAGGGCGTAGCGAGTGCACCAGGACACCTTCCTCAACTATCGTCGCTTCAAGTGGCTATGGATTACAGCGGCAGCGCTTGTTGCCATGCTCGTTCTGTATGTAGTCGACAACCCGCTTGGCGGCAGAAGCGGCGGCTCACTGCTAGGCTATGCCTACGGTATCCTCGCCGCGGTGGGCATCGTGTGGCTGATGGCTTTTGGGCTTCGCAAACGCTCGTACCATTCGTCTCTTGGGACGCTTGAGGGGTGGCTCGCTGCGCACGTTTGGATCGGGATCGGGCTGCTGCTGGTGGTTCCGCTGCATGCTGCTTTTAGTTTCGGCTGCAACGTGCACACGCTGGCGTACGTTCTCATGGTGCTCACCATTCTGACTGGCATTTGGGGCGCCGTGAACTACTCGACCTTGTCTGGGCGCATTACTGCGCACCGTGGAGGAGCCAAGGATGAGCTGCTCGTTGAGCGCGTGGACGAGCTGCAGCAGCAGGCTGGCCAGCTTTGTGCTGGAAAGAGCGACGCCTTCGTTCGCCTCTACAATGAGTTCTGTGCGCCGTTTAAGCCGTCGCTCGCCTGGATGCTCTTCACAAGCCGGCAGCCTGTGGTAGACAAGAAGGCTGCGCGGGAGATGCTGTCGCGCCTTGAGGGAGCTGAGCACACCGATGCTGTGGCGATGATTGGCTTGCTTGACCAGCGCCTCGACATGCTGCGCGAGCTGGCGGAGCAAGCGCGCATCAAGGCGCTGCTCAAATTGTGGCTCTACGTGCACGTGCCGGCCTCGTTTGCGCTGTGCGTGGCGCTCATCGCGCACATACTGTCTGTGTTGTATTTCCGGTAGGGCATGGCTTCGGTATTTCGCTTCATTCACGAGAAGAAAGCCGGGGCGGGAGGCGCTGAGCGGCGCGTCGTTGAGTTTTCTGAGTCAGCGATTGTCTTCGGCCGAGGGGGCAGCTCCCACGTTATCCTGCCGAGCTACAAAGTAGGAACTGAGCACGCAAAGCTCACGCGTGAGGGCGAAGCGCTGGTCGTGACTGACCTTGAATCCCCGACTGGCATCCGGGTCAACGGTCGGCCGGTGAGCCGCGCTGAGCTTCACGGCGGCGATGTTGTGTCGTTGGGTGACATCGATCTGCGCGTGTCATTCGATGGAAACACAGCAGAGGTAACGTGGCTTGAGCTGATGCCACTCTCGATGCCGGATGGCGAGCGCGTTGCAATCCGGATGCGGCAGCTTCAGCTTGACTCGTACCTGCCTTCCATTAAGGCCATATCCATTGTCCTGGCTGCAATTGGGGTGGTTGCGTGGCTCGCCTATCCGCTCTCCACGAGCAGCAAGAAGCAGTGGAGCTCAGGCCCAATCTCGAATTCTCACAAGCTCATCGAGCACGACTGCGTCAAGTGCCACGCAGAGCCGTTCAAGCCCGTGCGCGACCAGGAGTGTTTCGCGTGCCACTCGATGACAGAACACGCTCACGGCATGGGCGACTTCTTGCAGCAGCACAAGGATCTGGGGCGGCGATGCGCTGAGTGCCACATGGAGCACAACGGAGATCACGGCCTCATCTCAGAGGACTCGCGCTTCTGTGTTTCCTGCCATGGCGACCTGACGGCGCTCAAGAGCGGAGCTGCGGTCGAGAACGTGGCGTCGTTTGATTCCCACCCACAGTTTAGGGTCTCGCTGCGTGAGGCTAATGACGTGGTGACGCGGGTAAGCCTGGACGATCCCAAGGCGAAGGATCCAACGCCGATTAAGTTTGGCCACAAGGTGCACCTAAAGCAGGGTCTCGAGGGGCAGGACGGCCCAGTGACGCTGCAGTGCTCCGATTGTCACGCGCTCGACAAGGACTTCAAGACACTCAAGCCGATCGACTTCGACCAGCACTGCCGCGACTGCCACTCGCTTGGCTTCGACGCGCGGTTGCCGAACTCGCAGGTTCCGCACGGGGACGCAGATGCTGTCTTCCCCGCGCTTTTCGCGGCCTACTCAAGAGTTGTCCTGCTGGGAGAGGATCACGAGCTTCCGAACCCAGCCCAGGATATGCAGCGAGAGATGCCAGGGACGGAAGAGCCCCGAACCACGCCGATGATCGAAGCGACCGGCATTCCAGGAGTGGTTGAGAGCGCCCGCCAGGCGGAGCGGCAGCTCTTCACTAGGACAGGCTGTTTCCTATGTCATTCGTACCGCGAGAAGCCAGAGGAGTTCCAGACGTCGGTCAACTCTCACTACGAGATTGTGTCGCCGAAGATACCCAACGTCTGGTTCCCGGCGGCGCGCTTTAGCCACGGAGCGCACGAAGAGTTTAGCTGCGAGTCGTGCCACGAGAAGACTCGGGAGTCAAAAGACACCGCGGATCTCCTTTTGCCGCGCAAGCAGCTCTGCCAGGAGTGTCATGCATTACCGGAGAAAGGCGGGTACGTGCGTTCGGACTGCGTCGAGTGCCACTCGTACCACGATGCGCTTGGTTTCCCGGCTGAAAAGAAGCAAGATATCGCGAACTACCTAAAGGGCCTTACTCGTTAGGATCTGTCCCCTATGAAAAAGCACGCATCTCTGCTCCTCGTTGCAGCAATCACTCTCTCAACGCTGCCTAGTTGCGGAGGCGGGGGAGGCTCGGGTGGAGCGAGCAGCGGCGGGGACCCAAACGCGAACTTCAACTGTGACGGAAGCTGCCCTAATCAGTCTCTCTCGGTGGATGACGTCACGACGATCCTGCGCCAGGCGGTGACGGCAACGAGCGCAATGGGGACGGCTGGCACGTTCGCGGTTGTCGACCGCACCGGCAACGTTCTTGCGCTGTACCAGATGAATGGCGCGCCGCTGACAACGACAATCAACGGCCAGACAGGCGCCTCAGGACCGCTTGAGGGGCTAGCCGTTGCTTCGACGCTAGCGGCGATATCGAAGGCTGGCACAGGCGCCTACCTGAGCTCTCAGGGAAACGCCTTCTCAACCCGCACTGCGGGACAGATCATTCAGCAGAACTACCTGCCAGGACAGCGGCAGCAGCCAGGAGGGCCGCTCTTCGGTGTGCAGTTCTCTCAGCTAATATGCAGTGACGTTACTCGGGCGAACGCTGCCACCGGCCCGCGGCCACTGCCGCTCGGACTCTCGGCTGACCCGGGCGGCTTCCCGCTCTACAAGCAGGGAGACCTCGTCGGCGGCATTGGCGTTGAGTTCGACGGCCTCTACACGATCGATCCGGACCTCCAGGACTACGACAGCGACCCAGAAGAGTCTGTTGCGCTCTCTGCGAGCGTTGGGTTCGAGGCTCCGGCGCAGCGCGTGGGCGACAACATCTCGCTGGCTGGGCGCTCGGTGCGCTACTCGGACACGAGTTACTCTGAAATCGTAATCCCCACGGACCTGGCTGATCTCGATCCTTCATGCCTCAAGTCCCAGCCCTCCTACACTAACGGCTCAATCAAGGCTGGCACCACTTTTGGAACTCCACAGTCAGGCGTCGCAGATACCGTCAAGGCGGGCCTCCCCGCAGCTATCGTTGTTGGACGCTTCCCAACAATCGGAGGGCGCCCGCTCCCCGGTGGGGAGCAGCTTACGGCGAGTGAGGTTAATTCGCTGCTCGACTCGGCGCTCATCACCGCGAGTCGTGCCCGAGCCGCAATTCGAACTCCGCGTGACACCGCAGCGCGTGTCTCCATCTTCGTTGTCGACAATCTGGGAAGCCCGCTCGGTTTCATCCGCTCGCAGGACGCGCCAGTGTTTGGCATCGATGTTGCCCTGCAGAAAGCGCGAGGGGCCGCCTTCATGAGCTCGGCCGATGCGGGCGCAACACTTTCGGCTGGGGGCTTCGGCGGATTTGCGTCAGCGTTTGCTGCCTTCACCGGAACCTCGCTCGATGGCAGCCACGCAATCACATCGCGCGCGATCGGAAACCTCTCGCGACCGTACTTCCCAGACGGAATTGAAGGCACCGCCAACGGCCCGTTCTCGCTGCCCTTTCCGGGAACTGCGCCTGGGCAAAGCTGGTCGGTGTTTAATACGGGCCTTCAGCTTGACCTGGTGCTTGGCGGGTTCTCAGGGCCGATCGTGAGCCCAGGCTCGGTTCCGAACGGGTGCACGAGCAGCGCCTTCGGAAGCCGGCTCAAGAACGGCATGCAGATCTTCCCAGGAGGCACGCCGCTGTACCGTAACGGGGTGCTGATCGGAGCTATCGGCGTGAGTGGTGACGGTGTCGATCAGGACGACATGGTGGGGTACTACGGAGCAAGCCGCCGTGGGCTCGACTACGCTGGCTACACAACCGTTGGAGACGCGCTGCTGGGCTTCAATGCCCCGAACGCTATCCGCTCAGACCAGATCGTGCCGCAGCCCAACACACGGTTGCGCTACGTGAACTGCCCGGAAGCGCCGTTCAACGGCAGCAACGAGCAGGGCGTGTGCATTGAAGGAGAGGGCTAAGCCGATGGGGGAGCCTCACGCTTCACATCCCCGGCAGCGGGGCGTTGTGGAGGCCGAGCTCCTCTCGGCGAAAGGATCCCTCGGCATGCTCCTCTCGCTGGTCTTCTGTTTTACTGCTCAGCCGGCCTCAGCCCAGTCTCAGCCGCAATCTGCGGAGCATGTTCCGCGAGAGACCCTTGAGCGGCAGTTCCCCGACAAGCAGACCCCGCCGTTCCCGGATTACATCTACGAGTCGATGCCTCCGATACAGGACTCAGCCTCCGAGTTCATCGCGGTTCCAGATCGCTGGAGGATGTTCTACGCCGGGAAGTACTACGACCCGTACAACCAGAATATCCTGAAGGCGGACATCCCAGCGTTCGGCAAGCCGGGGCAGGAGTGGTTCGTCGAAACATCCCTCATTTCAGACTCGATGTTTGAGACTCGCCGCCTCCCAGTTCCAGTCGGAAATGCCACGACGCGCCGCCCGAGCAGCAACAACGTTTTTGGCGATGGTGACCAGACTTTTTGGGTAGAGAACGTAATCGCATCTTTTAGCCTGATCCGGGGAGACACCGCGTTCAAGCCGCCAGACTTCGAGCTGCGCATCACGCCGATCTTTCAGGTTAACCGGCTCTACGCGAACGAGAACGGGCTTCTTAAGGCTGATCCAGCTTTCGGTGACACTCGCACAGCAAACGCTACCGGTTTCCAGGAGCTCTTTGCGGATATTCACCTCGCGAACCTCTCCGACCGCTACGACTTCCTCTCGACACGTATCGGTATCCAGCAGTTTAACGCGGACTTCCGCGGGTTCCTCTTCAACGACAACGAGCCGGGCGTGCGCTTCTTCGGCAACTACGACAACAACAAGACCCAGTTTAACGCCGCAGCTTTCTTCCTGCTCGACAAGGACACGAACACTGGCATCAACACCACCTTTGACTACCGTCACCAGAACGTCTTTGCAGCCAATCTGTACCGGCAGGACATGCTCTTTCTCGGCCACACGATGCTCTTCAGCGTAGTGAACCGCCAGGACAACGCAGGGGACGCTGGCTACAAGTACGACCGCAACAACTTTCTCGTGCGTCCGGCCCCGATAGGGGATGAGCGCTTCAAGAACCTAAACTCAACGTACTTCGGTATCGGCGGCGACGGCCACGTCGGGCGCGTCAACACCACCACGCAGTTCTACTACGTCATGGGATCTGAGAGTCACAACCAGATTGCCAACCGACAAGTTGACATCAACGCCGCAATGTTCGCCCAGGAATTCTCGTACGACATCGACTTCGTGCGCATACGGGCGTCGTTTTTCTGGGCATCAGGAGACGATGACCCGTACGACGGGCAGGCAGAGGGCTTTGACTCTATCTTCGACAACCCAAACTTCGCCGGCGGCGACCTATCCTTCTTCCAGCGTGAGGCGATCCCCTTCGTTGGTGGCGGCGGCGTCAACCTCACTAACCGCAACAGCTTGCTGCCCGACCTCAAGGCCGGCAAGGAGCTCGGACAGGCGAACTTCGTCAACCCCGGTATCCGTGTCTACAACGTCGGAGTTGACTTCGAGCTCCTGCCAGAGCTGAAGCTCATAACGAACACGAGCTTCCTGCAGTTCGATGAGGTCGCGGTGCTCCAAGACCTGCGCCAGGACGGCTCAATCACTCGGGACATCGGCGTTGACCTGTCAGCAGGCTTTTTCTACCGGCCGTTCCTCAACAACAACGTCGTGATCCGAGTCGGATCGGGAGTGCTGTTCCCAGGCAGCGGCCAGAAGAACCTCTTCGGCAGCCAGGTGCTCTACGACGCATTTACAAACGTAATCTTCCAGTACTAATGAGCAAGGTAATGATAGCCAGGGCAGCAGCAGCGGGGAGTTTGTGGAAGATGGCGGCTGCCGCAGCGATCGCTGTAGCCCTCTCGACGGGGCTGGTGGCAGAGGATCGCTACCCGGATGTCATCGAGCCCTACGGCAGCCCGGCACGGATGGCTGAGACGAGCGTCGGATGCCTCGACTGCCACACCAAGACCGACGCACCCACGATGCACGAGAATCCGGCCATTCACATCGGCTGTGCGGAGTGCCACGGCGGCAACGCCACGGTGCGTGCCAAGGGGCTCCGTGAAAGTGATGCGGCGTACGAAGCAGCCAAGAAGCTGGCGCACGTTCAGCCGCTGCACCCCGAGTGGTGGCCGACGTCAGCGAACCCTAAGCACACCTACAACCAGCTCACGGAGGAGTCCCTTGAGTTCGCGCGCTTCATCAATCCAGGAGACTTGCGTGCTGCCCCCCAAGCGTGTGGCGGCTGCCACTCTGAGATAACGAGCGCCGTAAAGAAGAGCCTCATGACGACGTCAGCTATGCTCTGGGGCGGCGCTGCGTACAATAACGGCATCCTGCCCTTCAAGCGCTACCTGCTCGGCGAAGCGTACACGCAGAAGGGCGAGCCGGCGTCGGTGCTGCACGACGAGTCTCGCCCTCTGACGGATGAGATGAAGGCGCGAGGCGCCTTAGAGAAGCTCTTGCCGCTACCGGCCTGGGAGGTGCTCGCGCCAGCAGATATCTTCCGCGTCTTTGAGCGCGGCGGCATCTTTAACCGCTCCCAGTTCGCCGAAGTGGGCGTCCCGAACGCGCTCGAGGAGCCGGGGAAGCCAGACGTCAAGGCGTCTAACCGAGGGCCTGGCACCGGCGCGCGAATCGCAGTTCCAATCCTCAACATCCACAAGACCCGGCTCAACGATCCGCACCTAAGCTTCCTCGGGACCAACGATCACCCTGGTGACTACCGCAGCAGCGGCTGTACCGCCTGCCACGCGGTTTACGCTAACGATCGAGATCCGCGCCACTCTGGGCCCTACGCGAAGTACGGCCACGACGGAAAATCTATCACCAAAGATCCGACCATCCCGAAGAACGAGGAGGGGCACCCTCTTAAGCACGTCTTCACTCGTGCTATCCCGACCAGCCAGTGCATGGTGTGTCACATGCACCAGCCCAACATGTTCGTGAACACCTACATCGGGTACACGATGTGGGACTATGAGTCTGACGCGCCCAGCATGTGGCCGGAGAAGCAGCGCTACCCGACTGATGAAGAGAAGCATGCTTCGTTGACCCACAACCCGGAGGAGGCAGCGATGCGCGGGAAGTGGACGGACATCGACTTCCTAAAGCGCGTTGCTGACCTGAACCCGAAGCTCAAAACTACCCAGTTCGCCGACTACCACGGACACGGCTGGAACTTCCGCGCGGTCTTCAAGCGGGACAGAAAGGGTAACCTGCTCGACAAGAGCGGCAAGCAGGTTTCGTTCAGCGACCCAGAGAAGTTCAAGAAAGCGGTGCACCTGCAAGATATCCACGTCGACTTCGGGATGCAGTGCGTCGACTGCCACTTTGCGCAGGACACGCACGGAGACGGGAACATCTACGGCGAGGTTGCCCAAGCGGTTGAGATCGGATGTGAGGATTGCCACGGCGACCTGACGAAGCGAGCTTCGCTCAAGACCTCTGGCCCGGCGGCTCCGAGGGGAGGCCATGACCTCGCGCTCAAGCGCACCCCGTGGGGTGAGCGGCAGTTCAGTTGGGAGGGCGACCAGCTCGTGCAGCGGTCGCTCGTGACTAAGGGGCTGCAGTGGAGAGTGAAGCAGGTAAAAGACTCGGTGGATCCATCGAGCCCTAACTACAACAAGCGCGCTGCAAGGGCGAAGCTCGTGATGAAGCTCGATGAGGGAGCCGAGACCTACAAGGTTGCTTCAAGCAGCCAGGGGGCAAAGCCAGAGTTCGAAGAGAAGCTTGCGCACCCCAACAGCGACATGTCGTGCTTCGCGTGCCACAGCTCATGGACAACAGCATGCGGCGGCTGCCACCTGCCGATTCAAGCGAACTGGAAGAGCCAATCGAATCACTACGAGCTCAAGACCACGCGCAACTGGGCGTCGTACAATCCGCAGGTAGCGCGCGATGATATGTACCAGCTCGGCCGTCACGGACCAGCAAAGAACGGCAAGATCGTCCCGATACGCTCGTCTAGTGCCTTGGTTCTCAGCTCCACGGATGTCAATCGCCAGAAGATCTACATTCAGCAGCCGCCCACTTCCGCTGGTGGCTACAGCTCTCAAGCCTTTGCTCCGCACTTCCCGCACACCGTTCGCACCACGGAGACCAAGGGTTGTAAGGACTGTCATGTCTCGAAGGAGAACGACAACAACGCCATTATGGCGCAGCTCCTCCTGCTCGGAACGAACTTCGTCAACTTCATGGGGCACTACGCATGGGTTGCGATCGGCGAAGAGGGGCTTGAGGCAGTTCAGGTCACCGAGTGGGATGAGCCGCAGGCTGTGATCGGAAGCTACCTGCACAGGTACGCCTACCCGGATTACTACAGGGCGCACCAAGAAAAGGAGCTTGAGCTGCAGGAGAGCCATCGCCACCACGGTGTTGGCGGCAACACGCGCGCGATACAGATGCGAGGCGAGTACCTCTACACGGCTGCCGGACCAGACGGCTTCCGCGTGTACGACATCGCAAACATCGCCAACAAGGGCTTCTCAGAGCGAATCGTCACGAGCCCAGTCTCGCCGCTCGGGCAAGACACCCACGTCTCGAGCGAGAACGCGACAGGGCTCGCGCTTCCCACCAACATGCCAGTGGCGCCATTTAAGGAGCAGCTCGCCGAGAACCTGGAGACGCCGATGCACCCGATCTACCACTACGCTTTCATCTCAGACAGCGTTGAGGGCCTGATCGTGGTCAATGTGGACACGCTGCAGGATGGCGAGCCGCGCAACAACTTCCTGGACCGCGAGCTGACGTGGAACGAGGACGGGATCCTGACGGGAGCCCAGTTCATATACCTAACCGGCGCCCGCGCTTTCATCGGCACACCCGATAAAGTTGTCGTGATCGACCTAGACGATCCGCTCGATCCGAGAGTTGAGGCAACGCTGCCAGCGCGGAACCCAACTGGCATCGCCGTCCAGTTCCGCTACGCTTTTATGACCGATGCTGACGGATTCCACGTCTTCGACATCACGCATCCGGAGACACCGCGCAAGGTTTCGGGAGCAACAATCTCGCTGCCAGACGCGCGGAGCGTCTACGTTGCTCGCACCTACGCCTACGTAGCGGGCGGCAAGGAAGGAGTAGTCATCATCGATGTCGAGCGTCCGGAGAAGCCCTTCATCTTCGAAAAGTTCAACGGAGAAGGGGAGATTAACGACTCGCACGACGTAAAGGTCGCCACGACTAACGCGAGCCTGATCGGCTACGTGGCGGACGGCAAGAACGGACTCGTGGTCTTGCAGCTCACCGACCCAGACCGTGTGCCTGGGTTCTATGGGTTCTCGCCACCAGTGAAGCCAAAGGTTATCGCCAGAAAGCACACAGCGGGGCCAGCACTCGCAATGTCTAAGCCGCTCGACCGAGACCGGGCGGTTGACGAGACGGGCCATCAAGTCAGCGTTCTCGGCCGCATCGGCTCGCGTCCCTTCACCCTCGAAGAGATGAGGAAGATGTACCTCAATAGCGAAGGAAAGGTTTGGACCGTTGAGTAGAGCGCTGAGTGAATAGCGAGAGAGCCTAGCGAAAGGTCCATAATATCGCGCGGTGACCGTTCGGGCCGGATTACGGGAACGGCAACGGGAACGGTTCCGGTTCCGAAAAGGCATGCTCAAGTAGCCATGCCGGTTGAGGGTTCACTTTCGGTAACGTGCACGTTTAGCCTTCAGGCCAGATTGCGGGAACGGCAACGGCAACGGGAACGGTTCCGAAAAAGCATGCCCGAGTGGTTGTTCTAGTTTAAACTTCACTTTTGGGAACGTTCACGTGCAGAAGCACGTTGACGTAAACAGGTCTGTGCATGGATAAAACTGAAGCAGCATTTCGGTGGATTTGGCAGCTGCTCGCTGAACGAAAGATCCCTTTTGTTGTCGGTGGCGGGTTCGCGGTGCGGCTTTTCGGCGGGACCCGCCCCGTGTACGACATCGACCTCGATATTCCGGAAGAGCGATTTAGGGAGCTGCTGCCGGCAGTGCAGCCGTACGTGGTGAGCGGCCCCAGCCGCTTCAAGGACGAGCTCTTTGACGTGTTCCTGCTGACTCTCGATTACCAAGGGCAGCTTATCGACATTACTGCTGCAGAGTCGATCCGAGTCTACGATACCAATGCGCAGGTGTGGAGGGATGACCCGACAGATTTTGAAGCCGTCGAGATGCGAGAGGCCTACGGGCTCACAGTAAAGGTTCAGCGGCCAGACCTTTTGGTTCGGTACAAGAGATGGATAGCGCGGGCGACGGATCTTCAGGATGTTGATGAGCTAGAGAGGGCTATTTCAACGGTGCTGGGCGGGAGGGGCTCGTCCTCTTCGCGGCAGGGCGGGTGACTCCACGGAAGGGCGTGTATCTGCTCACCTGGCTGGGGTGTTCCGAGATAGCCACTCTTCCTTGGTCAGCTCCCAAACCTCGCTCTCTGTGAGCGCCGGGTCGACATACTTGGAGGCAATTTGGCTGATGCGCCGCGCTCCTGTTTTCTCCTTTATGCGGGCAGAGCGATCGTTGCCGACGGCATTTGAGAAGACCAGTTTCCGAAATCCGGCGGTGTTGAAGGCGAAGTCCATCACTGGCCAAACTGCCTCGGTCATGTAGCCCTTCCCCCAAAACTTCCTTCCGAGCCAGAAGCCCCGGTTTTCAGGGCGCCCCTTTCTCCACAGGTCAACAGCGCCAATGACCTCTTCAGGATTCTCTTTGAGCCTAATGCCCCAAACCCAGCGGTCATGGCCCTGCTCGGGAACAACTGAGGTCCGGATGTACTCAAGCACCCCGTTGGGCGGATACGGCCAAGGGACGTGATGCGTGAGGTGCCTGATTATCTCGTAGTCGACGAAGTGCTTTGCGTACGACGGGGCATCAGCCTCGGCCAATTCTTCTAGGACCAGCCGAGGGGTGTTGAAGGTCGGGGGCTTGAGGATGATCGAGGTTGGTGTGTGCACGGTCTTGTCGCTCGCCTCCTACATCGGCTTAAAGATTCGGCCCCCGGTAGCCGGCTGTGCGACCCCTGTCGTTCCAGGGAACGTAATCGGCAGCCCCTTCGCGCTGCGAACCGCGAGGTACGCAAAGAGCTCAGCTTCCATCCCTTGCGCTGACCAGCCGAGTGCATCGGCAGAATTAAGGGTGACCCCTTGTGGGATGCGCACGTTGAGCCGCTCGGTGAGCTGGGCCCGCAGGTGAGGGCTGTAGGCTCCTCCGCCGCACAGCACCCACTGAGTAGGCACCTCAAGCCCTGCGCGCCGTATCCATTCGGTGCCCCGGGCTACGCACTCGGCAGTAAAGGCGTTAAGCGTTGCGCAGCCGTCCTCAACCGTCAGCGACTCAAACTCGGGAAGCTTGTAGGTGTAGTCGCGGATGTCGAGCGATTTAGGCGGCTGGATAGCTAGGTAGTTTCGCCCGTCCTGCAAGATGATCGAGCGGCTGAGAAGAGCTTTCAGGCCTTTTTCCGAAACCGTCCCTCGTTCAGCAAGCTGACTATCGCGGTCTAGCGCGATGCCACGCTTCTCTTTGACGTAGCGGTCGATCAAGCCATTTGCTGGGCCAGTGTCGAAGCCAAGCATCTGCTCGGAACTCGCGCTCACCACAGTGACGTTGGCTGTGCCGCCAAGGTTTAGGATAGCTGCCAATTCTATCCCTGCAGCACGCACTAGGGCCCGGTGATAGATAGGCGCTAGTGGCGCTCCCTGGCCACCAAGAGCGACATCGTTGCTCCTGAAATCGAACACGACTGGGATTCCAAGCTCGTTGGCGAGGCGCTGAGGCTCTCCGACCTGCACTGTAACGCGCTTGAAGAGCGAGTCGTGGTAGAGCGTTTGGCCGTGGTAGCCTATGTAGCTAATCTCTTTTGCTGGGATGCCGGATTGAGCAAGCACCGCTTTTGCGGCTGCGATGTGAAGCTCTGTTGAGCGCTGAACCACATCTTTGAGGCCGACCGTCGCGGCGGAGGGCGAGAAGGCAGCCAGGATCTCGTGCAATCGCGAATCCAGAGATGCTGCGCTACCGCCAGGAGCTTCCGCCAAGTATTCGCGCAACGCTTCTTGGTAGCACGCGGCAGCTTTCGAGTGGTCACCAGCTGCCTTACGGTACGCAACTTCAGCCGCCTTCGTGAGGTGGTGAATCGGCCGCAGCCCTGCCTCATCTTCGTAGCGATACTCATAGGTAGAGATGCGAGCAGTGGCATCAGCACCGTCAGTCTCGATGATCGCTGCGCTGACGGAGCCATCGACACTCGTGCCGCTCATTAAGCCTAGTGCTTTCATCTTCTCGAAGCCTACTTGAAGGAGGGACTTTAAAGAATTGACCCAGAGGATCTTAATTGATTGCAGGTCCTGGTGCCAGCCACAGCAGGGATTTGCGTCTTGGGATGAGGCGGGTAGTACCGCCCGAGAGATCCCTGCCTGTGAAGGGATAAGGGCAGGAAGCCGACTCAGCTGGGTCCCCGTGCGAGCGACTTGTTAGCCGGTTGGGCCTCTTTTTCCGGGCAGGCGACCCTGATGGTCAGCGCGACTTAAACTTGCTCCAGCTCTCTTGAAGTAGACCCTAAAGTTCCTGGGCACTCAGGCCGACCCCTAGGGGGCTCGGAGCAGAAGGAGCAAATCCCGAAACTTGGAGCGAAAGTTGACACGGCTACGATTTGGCGTCGTCAGTCGTATTAGACGGTGGCACTCATCGGACCGCACTGATGGTTGCGCCCATAGCAAACCAATTTATTCAGGAGGCTTTATTCTTATGGAACCAGCAGCAGGCAACCTGGCCCTCAAGACACAAGAGCTTAATTTCCTGCAGAAGCTTCTGCAGATGTACTGGGTGAATCCGGCGAGCTGGCTATTGGATGAGATCTCCGTCAGAGATGGCACTCTGGTGATCGTCAGAAAAGATGGCGACCGCTTCGAGGCTCCGCTCGAGTCTGTCGAGGCAACCTTTGCCGTCGACAACTACGACCGTAGAGAGATCAACGTGCACGCTGGCGAAAGGACGACCCGCTTTAAAGAGATTCCGGGCATGCTGTCGGAAGAGGAGTGGGACGCCGTCATCGCCGCGCTGAAGCCCTCAAAGTCCGCTCTCGGCGAGCTCGCGGACACGATGCGAGAGACGAAAGAGGCTTTTGAGGACTAAGCGCGCCCCAGGTATGCTCCGACATGATGCGATAGGATCCTCTCTGAGGGATTTGGACACACCAGATAGACGCAGGTGCTCCAGCAGGACAGCATTTTTTTGCGCGGTGCTGATACGTCACCTTTAGACAGAAGCTTTATTGAGCAGCGGGCAGAGGTTTTGGCTGTTCCCCAAGAGCGAGACGGGCCCGGATCGGGTCCGCAGGTATACGCAGGGCAGTTAGCCGGGGAGCTCGGCCAACATTCTTCCAGAACAGCTCCCATGTGAGCGGAGCCGAGACCGCGTCGGTTAGCTCCGCAACGGATGGCGAAGTGAGCACCGCACGGGCGGCCGCGATGGCCTCTGGGGTTTCAGGCTTGGCAAACGCGCCTGCAAGCTGGTTTCTGACCACCATCCCCACGCCGGCAGGGTAGCGCGCGAAGAACCAGGCAGCCCGAACAACCTTCTCGTGGCCAGGACGCCCACGGCTCTCAAGCTCGATGTGGGAGCCGATGTGATCGTTGAGCGCCAGTGGGTCTATGACGATCGTGTCCTTGTCGAGGGCAGTAACGGCGATGCCGATGTGTGCCCAGTAAACTGCCTTGAGCTTGTCTTTGAGCACCATGAGCGCTGCCTCCTCGCCGATCCGGTAGTAGCGGTGGAAGCGGTAGTCGTCCAGGGTAAACGGGCGCGCCGCATTTGAGCTGTGCGAGTACCAGGCGCGCTCGTCTGCTATGCCGAAGGAGCTGATCCCCTCGCGGTGCGGAGAGCGAATGCAGAGAGAGGTTGTGAAGACCCAGGCGCTCACGGCAGCAAGCAAGCACCATCGGAGAGCCCTGCCGCTCGGGAGTGCCACGACGGCAGCAGCGCTCATCATGAAGAAGAGACCTGGCAGGAGGAGCCGAGCATGCATGAAGTCACCACCCGTTCTCACTACGGCCGTGGTGTGCAGCACGCCTCCGATGAGGAGCGCTAGCGGGATAGCCCACGATGAGAACGCCGCCGTACGTTCCTGGCAGCGCCGCGCCGACCCTATTGAGGAGTAGGCAGACCCAGCGAGAAGCAGCACCACAACCGGGTAGAGCCAGTAGAGACCGTACGTGTCGTTGAGGTAGACGAGCCCCTGGTCCCAGCGCGAGAGGAACCCTTCCTTTGCGAGGAAGGTGTTCGGAACTGTGAGGCCGTAGTACCCCATTCGGAAGAGCTGCCAGATAAGCCCAGGAAGAAACACCCGAAGCAGCCGCAGCACAGAGGGCAGCACTCCTTCGCCGCCGGAGCGGCTCAAGAGCAGTGCCAGCATGACGAGGGGCGCTGAGGGGAGCGCTAAGTCCGGCCGGATTAGGGGAGCCAATCCGAGAGTCCAGAACAGAGCCGAAATAGTCGGACGCTGGTGCTCGCGCGCTGCAAGTGTGAGCAGCAGAGACGTCAACCCTATCCAGAAGAAGGTGAGCCCTGTCTCAAGGCCTGATGAGGCGAAGTCCCAGAAAGGAGGCAGTGCGGCAACGGCGATTGCTCCGATTGGGGCAAGCCTGGGGAGCTTATCAAGCCGAAGGCGCGCTGCCTGGGTAGCCGCGAGCACCCCGACTACTGACAATACGACTCCCGCAACAGCAGCTAGTGGAGGCAGCGCTGGGTACCCAAATGCGCGAAATGCGGAGAGAATCACGAGCCAGAGGGGATGTGAGAAGCTTTCAACCCTCAGGCCACGGTTAAAATTTGGCCCGTACCCATTCCAGAAGTTATCGACGCTCTTGAAGGTGATGTAGGCATCCTCAGTCACCCAGAGATGATCGAGCCCGCACAGCAGGAACGCTGCGGCCGGGAGGAGCACCAGTAGCGAGCGATGCCACGGGGCAGCCTTTGCCTGCTGTGGCATAACGACGACTTTCGCCGAGCTGCTCTTCTCGCTCTTCGCTTTTCGGCGCTTCATTTCCTGTTTCTCCAAGCCCCTTGGAAGAGCGCCCAGGCCTCCTCGGCACGACGGCGTGCTAGGGCGTTACGGGGCTTCAGCATCAGCACGGTGCGGTAGCTAGCTGCTGCCGCTTCCCAGCTCTGTAGCCGCCAGTAGAGGGCACCGAGATTGTTCGACGTTTCCCAGAAATCAGGCGCTTTGATAGCAGCTTCAAGCAGCGGCCTCTCCGCGTTTGCCCAGCGATCCAGCATCAGCAGAAACGTGCCGGTTTTGCTTAGCTCTTCGGGCATCTCCTCGCCTCCGAGGAGCCAGCGCGAGAGGCTCTCGATAAACGTGGGCTGAACGAAGATCTTTGAGAGCAGCATCCAGCGCTCTTCTTCGTCAGTGATCGGATTTGGCAGGGGCTGCTCCGGCAGGCTTCCGTTTGGCCCCGCTTTGCGCACGAGCACTACTGCAACGCCGTCGTAGTGGGCAACGGTCCACTGCGCGCTTCGCAGCAGTTCACGCAGCAGCCGCATCGTTTGTCGATGCGAAACGACGATATACTCAATCTTTTCTAGCTCCACGAATTGCATGAAGTTCGCCGGCTCAAGAAGCCACAGGTAGCGCTTGAAGAAATCCTCTCCAGTGACCTCGTTTCGGCCGTCGATAAATATCTTGTGGTCTGGAGAGCGCAGCAGCAGCGCCCCGCCAACATCGAGGTTGTTGAAGCCTTTTCCCGCGAGGGAGTGGTCACGCACGAAATCCGCAGCCTGGATCGCGAGTGCCGACTCTTCAAGCTTTACTGCAAAATGCAGGTCTCGTCGCTGGGAGGCGTACCAAGCGCCGCTTGCAACACGCACACACAGGATAGCGATCGCTACTCCAAGGGCGATCGAGATGCGATGACGGTTTCGCCGAACGATTGGCAGGGATGCCGACACAAATTCCGAGAGACCAGTTGCGAGGGCTGGCACTGTCCCGATAACGAAGATCGACATGTTTCGGACTGCGAGCGTTGACAGCACCGCAAGTGCGCAGAGGAAAACGAGGTCAGCGAATCGGCGCAATCGAATGAGGCCAAAGGCTGCGGGGATGGAGAGTGCGAGGAGTGCCATCCAAGCGCCGTACTGGCCGTGCATCTGGAAGAGAGAGTTTGGATCGTTTGAAGCCTTGAACGGCGACTCAAGCTCCGAGATATGCTGCGCGAAGACGTTCGAGCTCTCCATGCGGGTCATGAGGCGCAGCGGCTCTATGACAGCCTCCCAGCCGTACGGATTAAGAAAGAGGGCGCCTACGCTCAGAGCCGTGCCCAGAAGCAACGGCCCTCGCAGCTTTCCTCGGATCGCGTCTTGGGCGATGCATGGGAGCAAGACGGCGAGCCCGAGCACGTAGACGTGCGTGTTGACCCAGCCCAAAAATATGAGCGGCAGCGCGAACGCGGCGCGCTTAGAGCCGTCGTGATACTTGTCGAGCGCGAGCACCGTTAGCACCAGGAACAGGTTGGAGAAGAGCTCTGGCCGCATCGCAAAGCGCCACTCCGCGGCAACGGTAGCCAAAACGCCGCAAAGAACCCCGATAAGTGGGTCGACTCGCCGAACTCTGCAGGCCCAGGCGACGGCAAGCGCTGTCATAGTTACAAGGAGGCAGCGCAGTCCTACAGGCCCCCAGAGCCCCAGGACGCCCTCTAGCCATGCCAGGATGACCTGGAAGCCCCAGTGGTAGGCGATGTAGGCGTGAGATGAAAAGGACCAAGAGAAGGGATCGGTCATAGGAACGGCGCCATTCTGGAGGATCCACCGTCCAGTAGCGATATGGATGCCGTAATCGAGATCGTCAATTGACCGAAATGAGAGGATAGCTGCTAGGAAGAGAGTGCCCGCGATCAGGACTATGTGAAGCCGTTTTGCTGCGGGTTGCAGAGGGTCTGTCATGCGACAGCTACCGTAGCATGATGAGTAGCTCGTCGGGAGGTGGAGAGGGGGAAGTTGCACAAAGAGGGCGGTTAGGCCGGAGAGAGGGGGGATTCGTTTCTCACCCCCTCGCTGCTCTCTTTGTTCAAATAACTGTTCGGGCATGTTCCCGTTCCCGCGCACGAGCATGGGTGTGTGTGGGCGGAGCAGAAGGGGGAATTTATACAAAGAGAGCGGCGAGGACGGAGAGAGGGGGGATTCATTTCTCGCCCCCTCGCTGTTCTCGCTGCTCTCTTTGTTCAAATAACTGGTCGCATAAGCTCCCGCTCCCGCTCCCGTTCCCGTTCCCGAGCATGAGCATGGGTGTGTGGGCGGAGCAGAAGGGGGAAATTATACAAAGAGAGCGGCGAGGACGGAGAGAGGGGGGATATTCCTCAACCCATCG
>CANLJX010000024.1 GCA_947491545.1 Deltaproteobacteria bacterium | reverse complement strand
TGGCGATACGAAATGCCAACGACGGCATCTCGGTTGTAGCGATCGCAGACCAGGCGATTGGCCAGATCGGCTCGATTCTTAACCGGCTGGCTGAGCTCGCTGAGCAGAGTGCGAACGGCGTCTTCGACAACGTGCAGCGCTCGGCGATCCAGACCGAGTTCTCGGCGCTCGCATCCGAAATTGAGCGTATCGCCGTAACGACGAAGTTCAACGGCCTTGGGTTGCTCAGTGGCGGTGGAGCGCTCGTCTTTCAGATTGGGTTCGATGGCAGCTCGCTGTCACGGCTGAGCTACGATAACGTCGATACGACGCTGCAGGCGATCGGCTTAGCAGCTTCCGGCCAGTCAGCGTCTACCTACTCGGTTTCGGGTGACACAGTAGCAGCTGCTCAATCTGCGGCCAGACTTGCTCTCGACGCCATTCACACGGCAGTCACATCGGTCAATGCAAACCGCGGACGCCTCGGCGCCCTCGAAAGCCGCTTGCAGACCTCGATTCGCAACCTCCAGGTAGCAAGAGAGAACTTCACGGCGGCAGAGAGCCAGATTCGAGACGTTGACGTCGCAACAGAGGCCGCTGAGCTCACTCGCTTAAGCATCCTGCAGCAGGCTGGCGCCGCCATCCTCGCGCAGGCGAACCAGCAGCCAACGCTGGCTCTGCAGCTCCTCCGGTAGTGACGATCAAGCAGTAGGCCAATAGGCTAGACAGGCAAAACTGGTATGGGCTTCGGCATTAAGCGCAACCTCTCATCGATTCAGGTACAGCGCAGCGTAGGTCTGACGACAGACCGGCTCAACCAGTCCTTTCAGCGCTTGGCGAGCGGACTCCGCATCAACCGCTCGACTGATGATGCTGCTGGGTTAGCAATTGCCGAAAGCCTCAGGGGTGATGCCCGCATCGCGTCCGTCTCCATTCGCAACGCAAACGATGGAATGTCCATAATCGCCATTACGGACGGCGCGGTCGGGCAGATTACCCAAGTGCTCTCACGCCTGATCGAGCTCAGTGAGCAGTCAGCAAACGGCGCCTACAGCAACGTGCAACGCTCAGCGCTGCAGAACGAGTTCTCTGCGCTGGTAAGCGAGATTGAGCGCGTCGCGCACACAACTACTTTCAATGGCCAGCAGCTTCTAAGCGGGGGCGGAGAGCTCGCCTTCCAGGTTGGCTTCGACGGAACCTCCCTCTCTCAAATTACCTACTCAGGGATTCAGGCAACGCTTGCGGCATTGGGGCTGGCTGAGGCTGGTTCATCAGTTTCAAAGTACTCAATTATCGGCAACACCACTGAGGAAGCGCAGCTCGCAGCGCAGTTCGCAATTGACGCCCTCAAGGCAGCAGTCACATCGGTAACGAGAAATCGCGGCACGCTTGGTGCAGCCGAGAGCCGGCTTCAGACTACAATTCGCGACCTGGCAGTAGCCCGAGAAAACTTCCAAGCTTCAGAGGCCGGCATCCGCGACATCGACGTGGCGGCTGAGAGCGCCGAGATGGCCCGCAACCAGGTTCTGCAGCAGGCGGGAACCGCTGTGCTTGCCCAAGCAAACCTCCAGCCGCGGCTGGTGCTTGAGCTGCTTAGAGACTAGTTGTTGCGCCACAGGCGCAAAACGCGCCAGACCTGCTCCTGAGAAACCGCATATATTCCCGAACAATATCCTGGCGGAGACCCCATTTCTCATCTTCCTCCTAATCCTCTTCTTTCTCCTGCACTTGCACCAGATTCCTCCCCCTAATCCTGCTATCTCGACAAGAACTTCGTGAACAGCCCTCGGTGATTTTTGATTAAGAGCAGGAACTCAGTGCAAGTGCAGGAGAAGGAGCAGGAGGAAGACCAGGACACCTCAATCCGGCGAAGCCAGGGGTAAAGGTGGCAGTCCGTTTTTTCCTCTCCCCTTTTTCCTCCCCCCACCCTTGATCCAAACGCCTAAGCCCTTCTATAGTCTCGGAAAGTTTAAGGAGTTCTGTATGAATATCAGCCACATCGAAGAGCTGCTCGGCTCGGAAGCAAAGTCTCTTCTTGGACACACCTGTAAAGGTATCCCCGCCTCGTCGCTCACGTTGCCTGGCCCGGACTTCGTCGAGCGAGTTTGGACGAGCTCCGATCGCTCTGTGAACGTACTGCGCTCCATTCAGTCGCTCTACGACAATGGCCGGCTCAGGGGCACCGGCTACCTCTCCATCCTCCCGGTAGACCAAGGGATTGAGCACTCGGCTGGCGCTTCGTTTGCGAAGAACCCGATCTACTTCGACCCAGAGAACATAGTGAAGCTCGCCATCGAGGGTGGCTGCAACGCGGTGGCCACGACCTTTGGTGGCCTGGGTCTCATCGCCCGCAAGTACGCGCACCGTATCCCGCTCATCATGAAGATAAACCACAACGAGCTGCTCTCGTACCCGAACCGGGCAGACCAGGTGATGTTCGCGCAGGTGCGTGATGCGTGGAACCAGGGTTGTGCAGCGATCGGCGCAACGATCTACTTCGGCTCAGCAGAGTCGACTCGCCAGCTCGTCGAGGTGTCGAAGGCCTTCTCTGAGGCGCACTCGCTCGGCATGGCGACGATCCTCTGGTGCTACCTGCGCAACTCGGCGTTTAAGGTGAATGGCGTAAACCACGAGACAGCGGCTGACCTGACCGGTCAGGGCAACCATCTCGGCTCAACCATCGAGGCCGATATCGTTAAGCAGAAGCTCCCAGAGAACAACGGCGGCTTCAAGGCGCTAAACTCTGGCTCTTCGTCGTACGGCAAGCTTGACGATCGTATGTACACGGAGCTGTGCAGCGACCACATCATCGACATGGCGCGTTACCAGGTGGCAAACTGCTACATGGGCCGAATCGGCCTGATCAACTCAGGCGGCGGCTCGGGGAAGAACGACCTGAGCGAAGCAGTAAAAACAGCGGTGATCAACAAGCGTGCAGGCGGCATGGGTCTCATCTCTGGCCGCAAGGCGTTCCAGAAGCCAATGAAAGAGGGTGTCGAGATCCTGAAGGCTATTCAGGACGTCTACCTCTGCAAAGACGTTACGATCGCGTAAGGTCCGGAAACGCGCGTAAGGCCCCGAAACGGGCTCACCAGGAACCTCTATGCGAGATCGCCACGTCGTCGTTCTTTCAGGTGCTGGCATCAGCGCCGAGAGCGGGCTGGCTACATTCCGCGGGGCAGGTGGTCTCTGGGAAGGTGTGCCCGTGTCTCAAGTAGCGACACCCGAAGGGTGGCGCAATGACGTCGGGCGCGTTCTGCGCTTCTACAATGAGCGCCGCATCGCTGTCAGGAAGGCTGAGCCCAACGCAGCACACCGCGCGCTCAAAGAGCTTGAGGAGATCTTCAGCGTCACAATTATTACTCAGAACATCGACGACCTGCACGAACGGGCTGGCAGCTCCAAGGTAATCCACCTGCACGGCGAGATACTCAAGGCTCGCAGCAGCAGAGACGAGACGAAGATCACTGAGTGCCTAGGGAACATTGAGCTAGGCGATAGGGCGGCTGACGGCTCCCAGCTTAGGCCCCACGTTGTCTGGTTCGGTGAGGCTGTGCCGATGATGGAGCGGGCGATTGAAGCCGCAAAATCGGCTGATTTTTTCATTGTCGTGGGGACCTCGCTTGAGGTGTATCCGGCAGCGAGCTTGATTGACTACGTGCCGTACGAGTCCCCAAAGTTCCTCATTGATCCGATGCCGTCTGGATTAGCCGACGAGAGCTTCCACGTCGTGCAATCGTCCGCCAGCGAGGGGATTCCCCGCGTTGTCTCTCAGCTAAAAGCCATGATGGCCTAGCCCGCGCCCGGGTTCGGCATGTGCAGGGAGCTCACTTTCGGTGAGTGCCGCCATTGCCGAATGTCGACGCGACAGCCTACTCCTCCAAAACTACAGCACCGCCAGACAAGAGCCCTGAGAGGAGCTTTCGGACGGTGACGTCGCCCACAAACGGCACGAGCTTCTCGCTCGGCAGCACGACGTGATCGGCGAGCAGCTTCGCGCACTCTGCTGCTTTGCCCTTAAGCTCATGGCGCTCCCCATTCGCGAAGAAAGAGACGCCTGACTTGCCGCTTCGGATGTAGGCGAAGCGAGCGCCCTCTGCTCGAACAACGAATGCTGAGCTCTTTATCTCCGCAGGAACTTTCGCTGGCGTGACTGGATGCGCAGTGGACTCAAGGTTCACGTCGCCGTAGGTCTCGGTCGCAAAGCGTCCAAGCCAATCGCCGATAAAGCTCTCAGAGCTGACTGATTCCTGAATCGTTTTCGAGAACTTGCGCAAGGCTGCTGTGGGGATCTCTCCCGGAGCTTGAGCCACGAGGTCTGGGTCAGAGTAGCGGACGTTGTCGTCCATCTGCGAGAGGGCAGAGGCAACGACGCTATTGAGAATCTCCGAGGAGGTTGGAGCACGGAAGCCTACAGAGATCGTCATGCAGCCCTTTCCGCGGGCGATGCCGTGGTGCGGGAATCTCGGCGGAAGGTAGAGGATGTCTCCCGGCTCAAGCACCCAGCGGTGGGTTGGCTTAAACTTCTTGAGCAGCCGCACCGGGAGGTCCGGGATAAAGTCGTCCTTGAGGACAGGCTTATCCTCTATCATCCACTCGCGCTTACCAGCAGCTTGCACCAGGAACACGTCGAAGTTGTCAACGTGGGCTCCGACGTTCCCTTTGTCGTCGGCATAGCTCACCATGATGTCGTCCATGCGCCAGAAGGGGATGAATGAGAAGTGGTCGAGGAAGGCGTTGACGCGCGGGATAAATCGGTCGACGCCGTTTACGAGCACCGTCCAGTGCGTCTTCGGGAGCTTCTTGAACATGGCTGGCTTGAAGGGGCCGCGCTTGAGCTCCCAGGGGCGCTTGCCGCCCTTCTCCAGGATGAGGCGAGACTCAACGCGCGGGTCACAGCTCATCCCTCCGACCTCCTCCGGCGAGATCACGTCCGGGAACGGGAAGAGAGCCTTCTTGAGCAGCACCGGCCGCTTCTGCCAGTAGCGGCTGAGGAACTCCTTTTGCGAGAGCTTTCCGAGAACGGGCCAGCGGGGATTTGAGCGTTGTTTCATACGGTGCCTTTGTTTGAGAACTTGGCTTATGTATCACGTCTCGCGCCCTTTACACAGGGCAAGCCGATTCGGTAGGAAGGGGGAGCATGAGTGAGCCTCGAAGCACAGCATACGGTGATTTCGTCGAAGGAGATTCCGCCCTGCGGCTCATTGTGGTCCTGGTTGAGCCGAAAGACGCTCGAAATATCGGGGCTGTGGCGCGTGCGATGAGCAATCTCAACGTATCAGAACTTCGCCTCGTGACTCCTGAAGCTTTTGACGTCTCGATGGCGCGCAGCGTTTCGTGCTGGGGTGGGGGAGTGATCGATTCGGTCAGCCGTTGGCAGTCACTCCGCGATGCCGTAGCCGATGCGCACGAAGTGGTAGGCTTCGCCTCAGACAGCGGCAGGCACCGCACTCCGCAGCTTGTGCTTGAGCAGTGGGTTGATTCGTTGGCCGAAGCAGGAGAGAAGACCGTTGCTCTCGTCTTCGGCTCCGAGGAAGACGGCCTCGGTCGGGAGCACTTTCCGCTCTGCCAGTTCCTCGTTCGAATCCCGTCCTCGGCCGAGAACCGCTCGTACAACCTAGCCCAATCAGTGATGCTTGCTCTCTACACTATCCGCCGGCGATACGCGCCGTTTGTCGGAGCAGTACAGGCAGAGTGGCCGACGTCTGGGCAGCTTGAGGGGCTGACACAGATGGTGCTGCGGGTAGCGGAGGAATCTGGATTTTTGAACGACCACTCGCCAGAGCACGTGCGCGACCTGCTCGTGAATGTGACGCGCCGTGGGCGGCTTTCGACTCGGGAGCTAAAGATACTGACCGGACTCTTTGGGACGGTTGATAAGGCGCTGAAGCGCGGGAAATAGGGTGAGGAAAGTAAAGGCGTGGCGTTGGAACGGTTGGAGGGGAACCGTAAGAGAGCGCCATTCACACCGGGGTCGGGGGGTGGTGTGAATTTTCTCTCTTATAAACCAACGCCACGCGTACGGTAAGCTCAGTCAGCGCAATTAGCGCGACATGAGCCTTTTCAGGAATCGACGAACCGGACCTCCAGATGGAGCGGGAGTCGTCGTTGTCGCATCTGCAGCCGGAGCCTTAGGAGCAGGGGGAGTCGCCGCATTCGGCGTCTCCGTTTTCCTGCTCCACTCAGGTTTCTTCACGTCTGCCGCTGGCGGAGCCTTTTTCTGCGGCTCAGCCCTCGGAGCTCCTGCCGCTTTGGGAGCGGGAGGGGCTTTCGGTTTCTCTTGGCCCTGAGCTTGCGCGGCAGGCTTTGGTGCAGGCTTGGCTGCACCGGCTTGCTGCTCGGGGCTGAACAGAATGGCAGCGGGCAAAAGCATCTGAAACATCTCTAGACCCTCACTGAGACAGCGGGAGCTAAGCGAAAAAAGTGCTCAGGTATCCCCGTGAACGTGCGTACTGCACACCGCGCTCAAGGGGACACCCAAGGAGAACCTTGTTTCCGTTCCAACGATCCACACATGAGAAAGAGCTTTAAGAGCTGCGAAATCGTAGCACAGCGGCTCCTCGAGGTGAAATCGCAGAGGCGAGTAGCCTACTAAACGAGCAGATAGCGCGTGATTCCGTCCGAAAGAGTCGGGGGCATCAGGGTGAGATGCCCTAAGGTGGTGGGGCGAAAATCGGTGCCAGGGGCGGCCCAAAGTTTTGGTTCAACGGGGAGCCTCTGCGTAGGGATTTCGGGTTCGATATGCCAAAGCTTGAAGTGCCAAGAAGCTGGCACCACAGAGTCATCCGATAAGGTTAAGTAATTCCAAAGTGTTGCAAGGCCGTTCAAATCGCACGAAGCTGCCATAACCCCTTGATAAATTGAAAAGATTTGGACCCCGCCCGGGAACAGGCTCATCCTAGAGAGAGTATCTACCAGGGTTGCGTCCCCTCTCTTCGGGCAGGGGGTAGGTTCACCTTGCAGTCAGAATGGCTGCAGGTGGCGAGTAACGGTTTGAAAAATGGCAAGGTTTTTTGCTCAAGCATCAGCGCTGCTGTTCGCCATCGTGGCGGCTGCGTGGCCCGTGCGCGCGCAGGCGGCTCCTTGCTCTACCTACACTATCACGCGCGTGTCAGCGCCGATCGTGCGCATCGACACCGGAATAACTCCGGCCCTGACGAGCGCCTACGTTGCCTATACCGTCACAAACTAAACCGGGGCGACGGTTGATGACCTCTGGATAAAACTAGAAAACTTTGGTGGCACCGTCCTCGGTTTGGCGACGAACGAAAACGGAGTTGCGCATGTTGGCACGATAGCGAATGGCGCCACAGCTTTCGTTCCCTTCTATCTGACGGCTACGGGCGCAACGAGCACCAATCAGACTCATGACGTCGGTATCTACACCTCCAATCCATCGGTTGTCAGCCAAACCTGTGCTACCAATTTCAGCTACACAACCGCAGAAACGATTCAGGCGAATGCGAATCAGGTCACTTCGGTTACGGTCTCCCCCAACCCTCCGCAGTTGGGCAGCCGGTTCACCATGACCATCATTGGTTCGACCGGCACAATAGGAGGCTCAGGAATCTTCTCTGCCACGGCGGCGAGCCTCTCAGACTGGCGCGCTGATACCTTCGAGCTGTCCGGCTCTAGCCTCGTGTTCACTGCTGGGGGCAATTCCGGAACGTATACAGATAACCTCTATCTTTCGGGCCTAAACAGCGCCAGCACTGACTACACGCTGACATATACCTTCCGCGCGAAAGGCACCACCGCGGCCAGCACGACTGTGTATCCCATCAACTATATCAACAGCGGCGCGAACGTGAAGCACACGAGCACTTCTGGACTCGCCTCACTCGCCCCAGTCCAGAGCCCGAGCAACAACACGGTGCTCGGCTCGATGACCTCAAGCCTCGGCGCAAGCTGTCTCGGCGCAAACGGCACAGCAAGCATCACGCTCCCCATCACCAACAACGGCGCTAATCCAGTGACGCTCGACAGCATCGCAGTCACTCTCCCCTCAAGTCCAGGTACGGTCTCATACGTGCCCAGTAGCAGCCAATTCAATGGCTCCGCGATCCCGAACCCCTTGGGCTCAACGGGCACCGTGACGTGGTACTACTCGTTCACAGTTCCTGCCAACACAACGCGAAACTTAGTGTTCGATGTCAGCATTCCGAACACCACGGGGACGTTCCTGCTGAGTGCGATCGGGAATATCGACTCAATAGTGATCGACACCACTACCGACACAACCGACAGCTCGCCGTCGGGAGGCTCAGTGTGCGTTAGGCCGACACCGACGCCTTCAATGACACCCACATCCACGCCGACAGCCACTCAAAACCCCAACTCACACGCCAACGGCCACCAACTCTCCAACCTTAAGTCCAACATCGACCAACACTCCAACGAACAGCCCAACCAGCTCTCCCACCTCGACTAGCACCCCGACATCCACTCCGACCAGCACGGATACCCCGACTAACACCGCGACTCACACGCGCACCCCTACGGCTACTCCTACGCATTCCCCGACTGCAACTAACACGCCCAGCTCCTCCCCAACCAATACCGCTTCGCCGACCCACACACCGACCAACACGCACACACCCACTGCAACGCCTACGCACTCCCCGACTTCAACGAATACGCCGACATTCTCGCACTCAGCTACGCACACGCCCACTTCCTCCCCAACCGGAACCGACACGCCCACGAGTTCCCCAACAGCAACGAACACTCCAACTCATTTCCCAAGCCACACGCACACACCTACGCACACCCCCTCCTTCACCAGCACTCCGACGACAACGCCGACTTCAATGGACACCCCAACTGCCTCGCCAACAGCTACCCACACCCCAACGCACACCCCGACAGCCACGCGAACGCCGACGCACATGCCAACTCACACCAATACCCCCACCCACTCTCCAACTCACACCGACACACCAACGGCGTCCCCGAGTGCGACCGATACCCCGACCAGATCACCAACCAGCACGCCTTCAGCGAGTCCAACAGTGACAGACACACCCGACGGGACCCTGACCTCAACGCCTACCTCTTCCGCGACACCAACTGACACGCCAACAGCAAGCCCCACGTCGACGCCCTCGGCCAGTTCAACAGCCACCTCCACCCCAACTCCACAGCAGCTCCCCTCCGACGAAGACATCGACGACGATGGAATCCCAGATGTTGATGAAGGCTCAGCCGATGACGATGGAGACGGGCTGCCCTACGACAATGACCTGGACTCTGACAACGATGGCATCCCCGATATCATCGAGGGGGGGCGGCACTGATACAAACGGAGACGGCAGGGCTGATTCCGTGACCGACTCCGATGGCGATGGGCTCGTTGATCAGTACGACCCAGACAGCGGAGGCGCCACCCAGCCAACGCCAGACACAGACGGTGATGGCAAGCCAGACTTCTTAGACCGCGACTCAGACGGTGATGGGCTCTCTGACACAATCGAAAGCCAGGGAGAGGGCCCGACAACAGAACCGAGTGGCAACGACAGTGATGCTGATGGGCTCGACGATGCCTTCGATCCGGACTCCCGCGGGGAGTCGGCTGAACTGCCTGACACAGATGCTGACGGCCAGCCCGACACAAAAGACCTCGACTCAGATGGCGACTCTATTCCAGACAACACGGAAGCGTTTGATTTCGATGGTGACGGCGCCCCGGATGTAGTCCCAAGTGGGGTCGATGCCAACGGGGATGGAATCGACGATGCGTTCGGTTCGTTTACTCGTATCGGTGACCTCAATCCAGACTGGCGTGCTGTCCCTTGGGAAGAGCTCTGTCGGCGCAAGCCACTCAGCAGAAAGATCGCACAGGTGCGTAGGGCGAACCTAACGCTTAAAGCCCGTGCGGCATCGTTCGCCGATCGCGCAACGGCTTGCGACGGCACGAATCTCTCCGCGGATGTGAAGGCTGCTGAAAAAGCGGCCCGTGATATCTCGTCCCTGATGTCGAGCACATTCGGCGGCAAGGTGTACACCTGCCCCGCTAACGTGTGCCGGACGACAACAACGCTCTCGGCAAGGAGACGGCTCGTTGACGTGGCAGCAACGCTCTTCCGAGTAGCCAAGCGAACTAAGGTTCAGGCGGGAATCGCCTGCAAGCATCCGCCACCCGAGAAAGATGAGCCGCGCCGCAGGAAGGTTACCGACGACTACTTTAGGGAGCTCGTCGACGCGATAATGTTGATGCCGCGGCAGGTAACTCGCTGCCCATAGCTACCGCTTTGCGAGCAGCATTTCGTAGGTTCTGATTAGCCTTGATCTGACGGGCACCGCAAGCTCTGCAATCCGCCGCTGCTCCTGCACGTACTCCAGCCTCCCCTCTGGATTTTCAATGCAGATCGGAGCGAACCCCATGCCCTCAAGGTCGTACGGGCTTGCCCGCATGTCGATGCGCCGCGCCTCAGCCGCAAGGAGAAAGGCGTCCGCTATGAGGTCGCTTGGGCACCACGGCGCAATCTTGAAGGCGAACTTGTACAGGTCCATCGTCACGTGGATACAGGCGCGCTGGTCGTGCTCGGAGGTCGCCTCGCGCGACAGAGGCTGGCGGTTCAGCGGCACTGCATCCGGCGTGAAGAAGCGGAAGGCGTCGTAGTGTGAGCAGCGCAGCCCCAGCCCCTCAACAGCTTGCGCCACTTGTTCCGATGAGACCCGCAGAGGCACCTGGCTGTGCCTCACCCCTGGGGCCTTGTACACCATCGCCCACTCATGCAGGCCGAAGCACGAGAAGCTCGGCGTGCGCACGGCGATGCTTGATAGGTAGTGGTGACACCACTCAAGGTACCGGACGCGGTGTTGTGGAAAGCTCGAAGAAGGGATGACCCAGCCGTGAGCCGAGCGCACGGTGTCACTTGGCCAATCAAGGGGCATATCTTCTGGGCCCTCAAACACTACGTCGGCGCCAGGGCTCCAGCGCTCCAGGTGTGAGGGACGGAAGCTATAGTATGTGAAGAGGAAGTCGTAGACTGCGTTAGGCTCTGCGCTGCTTGCACGCTGCACACGATCGCTCGTGAACGGGTGAACCCGCTCCCTGTGTCTCTCGCGCTGCTTGAGCCATTCAGCTACAGGCAGCGCGTTTGTGCTGTTAGCGGATTCCCATGGCATGGCGCACCCGCGTCAGGGTCGGGTTGGACAAAGCGCGCGCTTTCTCGGCTCCCTCGGCCAGAGTGGCCTTGAGGCCAGCTTCGTCTTTGCGCAGCTCAACGTATCGCTCGCGCATCTCGCGCACGTGGTTGTTGACGGCCTCGAACAGCTCCTCCTTGGCGTGACCCCACCCCATGCCGCCTTTTGCGAGGCGGCCCTTCAAGTCCGTGTAGCCGTCGGCTGGACCAAAGAGCCGGTACAGATCGCCAACCAGCGAACCATCGAGCTCCTTCGGCTCCTCAAGGGGAGTCGAGTCCGTCTTGAGGGACATCAGCTTCTTGCGCAGTGATTTCTCGTCGCAGAAGAGCGGAATTTCGTTGTTGTAAGACTTAGACATCTTTCGTCCGTCGAGGCCCGGGATGAGCATGACTTCTTCACGGATCATTGGCTGCGGGAGCTTAAGAGTGTCGCCGTACAGCGCATTCAACGAGCCCGCGATGTCACGCGCCATCTCAACGTGCTGCTTCTGATCCTTCCCCACAGGGACGAGGTCCGGCTCGTAAAGCAGGATGTCAGCAGCCATCAGCACTGGGTATGCGAACACTCCGTGATTTACATCCTGGCCCTGTGCTGCAGCATCCTTGTACGCGTGCGCCTTCTCAAGCAGCCCCAAGTTCGTTACGCAGCTTAGGTACCACATGAGCTCCGTGACCTGCGTGACGTCTGACTGGCGGAACAGCACGTGCTTCTTGACATCGAGCCCCATCGCAAGCCAGGTTGCCACCTGGTCCAGCGTCTGTCCGAAGATTGCGGCAGCATCGCGATTGCTGGTCAAGGCGTGCAAGTCAGCGATGAAGAAGATGCAGTCGTACGACTGGCTCAACTCAAGCCCGGGGCGCAGCGCGCCGAGGTAGTTTCCGAGGTGCAGGTTACCCGTTGCTCGCAATCCCGTCAGGGCGCGCTTCTTCTGATCTGCCATGGTCATTTGCTCGTAGTACGACGTTAAAGTTGCTGTCGCGCAGCACAGGCTCAAAGCCTGCCTGCCGGATGTGAAGCTCAAGCTCCTCTGGGCTCATGAACCACTTGCTCGCGGTTGGCGCGCCAGCTTGAGACACCACGTTCTCCTCCATCATGGTGCTGCCGATGTCGTCGCAGCCTGCGTGCAGGCCGATCTCTGCCACGTGAGCGCCGCAGGTCGGCCAGCTCGATTGGTGGTGCTTGATGTTGTCCAAAACGATGCGGCTCCACGCGACGTTTTTTAGGTACTCGACTGCGCCAGCGCCGTACTTTGCGGCGTGGCGGCTGCGGCCGAGCGAGGTGCGCTCGTTGAACTGGTGGGTCCACGAGATAAAGAGGTTGAACCCCGGCTTCCCGGCGGCGAGTGATCGGTCCTGCAGATCTCTCAGCCGCTCGAGGTGAGCAATTCGGTGCTCAAGAGTTTCGCCAAACCCGATCACCATCGTCGCGGTTGTGACGAGGCCGAGCGACTGAGCTTCGCCCATCACTTCAAGCCACCGTCCGGCAGGGATCTTCTTTGGGCTGATGCGCTTTCGCACCTCGTCATCGAGGATCTCCGCGCCCCCTCCGGGCAGCCCGTAAAGCCCGGCAGCTTTGAGATCTGTGAGAACCTCAAGCGAGCTCTTCTGCGATACGAGCGTCATCTGGTGAATCTCTGAAGGCGAGAAGGCGTTGAGCTGCAGCGGGAACTCCGACGACAGCCACTGAATCAGATTGGTGTAGAACGAGTAGGGGAGGTCGTCGTTGTGTCCGCCCTGAAGCAGGATGCGGCTCGCGCCTAGCTCAAGCGCCTCGCGCACCTTCGATGCGATCGTGTCACGAGACAGCACGTAGGCTTCGGGATCTTTTGGGCTGTGCCGGTAGAAAGCGCAGAAAGAGCAGTCCGAATTGCAGACGTTGGTGTAGTTGATGTTCCTGTCGATTAGGTAGGTGACTTCACGCTCCGGGTTCTGCCGGAAACGAACCTCTTGTGCGAGCGATGCTAGCTCTGTGAAGTCAAAGAGGTTCCATAGATCTAGCGCCTCCGCTCGGCTGACCCTGCTCCCCTTACGAACCTTCGCTGCAAGCTCCGCTTTTCCCATAACGCCCCATTCTCAGGTATTTTCGGGAATTGTAAAGGGTGGGTGGCGCGAGAATCCCTTTTCCGTCTGGCGGCGACATTTGGGATACTGATAAGAGGGTTAGACAGCCTCGACCTCCACAATTTCTCCTCGTTTCCGCAGTGTTCATGGACTCATCGACCACATTCTTAGGGATCGACCAGGGCTCAAGCTCCACCAAGGCAGTCTTGCTCGACGGTCGAGGCCGGCAGCTTCTTGAGCTGAACGCGGCAGTTCCCCCTCGCATCGAGGACGGCCGTAAAGTCGAGCAGGACCCGGAAGGGCTGCTCGATTCGGTGCTAGACGTTTTGGGGCGGGCAAAAAGTTGGGCCGAGAGCAATGGTGTCACGATCAAAGGTGCGGGATTAGCGGTCCAGCGCTCAGGTGTCCTTGCGTGGAATTCAACCGACGGCCGCATCAGGCACCCGATGATGACCTGGGCAGACACCCGCACGCAGCCGATTATCCAGGGATTTGGGCGCGGCGCTGAGCGCATCTCGATGATGACAGGGCTCCCGACCATCCCGCACTTCGCCGCGGGGAAGATCCACAACCTGCAGCGACAGTTCCTTGAGCCGAGCGTGTACGTGGCGACCCTCGACTCATTCCTCTTGCATCGAATGAGCGGGAAGCGTCTCTTCGTCACAGAGGACACGATGGCAGCGCGCACCATGTTGTACGCCCTGGCTGAGCGAGGATGGAGCGAGAAGCTCTGCCACGACTTCGCGGTTGATGGGAAGAGGCTCCCAAAGATCGTGCCGTCGCTCGGGTTCCTGTTCGAGCGCGAGGGAATTCCTTTTACTGCTTGCATGGGAGACCAGCAGGCAGCCCTGATCGGGCGCTTAGGGCCGCGCAAGAAGCCGCTCCTCAACTTGGGCACGATAGCTTCGCTGACAAAAGACACAGGCTTTGATCCTGTTCAAGCGCCTGGACTCATGACGAGCGTGCTTCTGTCACGCCTTGTGCCAAACGGCTTTACGCGCGAGCTGCGCTACCTTGTAGAGCTCACATCACCAGTCACTGGCACGGTGCTTTTGGAGCCCCTCAGGCGCGCCTGGGCCTCTAGCTCAGAAGAGCTTGAGAGCCTGTGTGAATCGTCGTTCGCAGAGCATCCTGAGGGGCGCGCAATCGCCTACTTCGTCGATCACCGCGCGGCGTCGCCAACGAATCCAGAGAAGATGCCGAACGTGACAGTCTGCAAAGAGGGCGCAACGACCCAGGACCGAGCACGCGCGGTAGTCGAGAACGTTGGCAACATCATCGTTCGCATGCTTGAAGAGTTTGCGGAACGGAAGATTCTCGCAGAGACGTATCCAGCAGAGATTGATGTCGCTGGTGGAGGCTCTGAGCTTGATTATCTTTGCCAGTACATCTCAGACGTCTCCGGCCACACCCTGAGCCGAGTAGCGCTGCGAGAAGCCGGTGCCCGAGGAGCGGCACTATCAGCCTGCATGCACGCAACCAGTGAGTTCGATGCCTCAAGCCTGAACGCAGAGGAGCCAGAGCGAACCTACCGCTGCGAGCGGCCCGAGCGCCGCAAGCGTTTCCTGATGTGGCAGAAGCTTGAGCAGGATATACTGCAGAAGCGGCTTCCGACGCAGGCGGAGGTGGAGGAGTAGGTGGCGGCGGGTTGGGAGCTGGAACCAGAAACGGTGCCGATACGGTGCACGGTGTAGGGCGAGGGAGAGCGAGAGAGGACGGGATGACGACGGAAGTTATTACTCACCACATTGTTGCGCGATACAGCGAGGAATCGACCAAGGGAACGATCGAGGCGCTGCACTTCGGTGAGAAGGCGAAGCTACAGCGATCGCTTAAGACATCGCTGGTTTGCCTAGGGGTTGCTGGCGTGTGTCTCTGCATCCCCGGAGCACACTTCGTGCTCGTGCCCCTTACTCTTCTTGTCTCCCCTCTAATCATCTACAAGGTCCATAGCCAGGACACCAAGATCATCAAAGCCGACATCGCCTGCCCGAAGTGCCACAAGCCGCTCGAGGTTCTCTCGTCTCAGGAGCGCTACCCATTATTTGAAAACTGCGGCGAATGTCACCGGGAGATTCGGATCGATAAGGCGTAGACCGCTCAGCAGATGTGCAAGAGCTGGCTTGCATAACTCTCAAAGGGGGAACGGGAACGGAGCCCGAACCGTCCCCGTTCCCGGTGCCGTCGCGGGACGGGTAGCCAATTTTAACGTTGCTGCCGGACGCGGCTGACGACTTGCCGCGCTAGGGATGAGCTACGGTTGTGCCATGTCAGCAATCATCACCTCAGTAGACCGCGCTGCGTACCCTCCTCACCACACAACGGCAGGGCCGGTGCCCTGCGTTTACCTTAGGAGAACACCACTATGTTTCGAAGCGAATACTCACTTCAGCCGCGTCAACGCCTCTTCGGAGAGGAATTCCTTCCAATCCCCCGCCTCTTTCAGCGAGCTCTCGACCAGATGGTCGAGGACTTCTGGGAGCGGCCAGCGATCCCGACCGTAGCATCACGCACCACCTTCGCTCCGCGTATGGATGTGTACGAAGACGAGAAGCACCTTCGAGTCGTTGCCGAGCTTCCTGGCCTTAAAGAAAGTGACGTTGAGATCATGTACGAGCCGGGATGGCTCACGCTTCGGGGCGAGAAGAAAGAGGGGGAGCGGAGAGAGCTCGCTCGTGGCAGGGGACGAGTAGAGGAGTGCCGCTACGGAGCATTTGAGCGCTCAATCTCGCTTCCGTCTGAGGTCGACGAGAGCCAAATTCTCGCCAACTACGATCGCGGAATACTGACGATAACGCTGCCGAAGAGCGCAGAGGTTCGAGCACAGGCTCGCCGAATCCCGCTAAAACTCAGTGCGCCGGCGCAGCTTGAGCCATCGGGAAGCAAGCGAGGCGAGGTTTCCGCGCACTAAGAGAGCGTGTGCAACGCAATGAATCCCGGCAGCACCGCAACTGCGCCTCAAAGGACTCGATCCGGAGCCCAAATTGGAGCGTGGTGGCGGTGCCCCCGCCGGGCATCATCTCTTGAAGGGCCGGACGGTGTGGCGGCCGCAAAGCAGGAGCCCTAGTAAGACGGGCTAGCCCTCAACAGGGCTTGAGTGAGCGAGAAGGCCCGATCAACCAGCTCGGCCGGGATAAGTGACGGCCTCTCCAAGTGGAACTCGAAGACATCCCGCAACTCACCCACCGGCAATGAAAACGCAGTAAGCCGCCCGGGGGTGACCACCCGCTCGCCGTCCCTGACTCGAACAGCGCAGAGCGTGCCCCGCGGAAACTGCACGCCATTCACGATTATGGGAACTCTCGTAATGGCAGTTCTTTCTCCCTCATGCTTGTGGAGAAATTCGTCGTCAAGCATGTATGCGCCGCTGACAACCGATTGGAGAAAGCATGCCTCAGCATCGGCACAGCTGTAGACAGTTTTGTTTGGGTCGCTGCTGAAGCTGGGAAGTTGTTCGCGGGAATGAGGTGTAAGCATCGACGCGAGCAGTCCAATAATATGACGAGCGGCTTGACTTGAGCAGAGCTGCTGAAATGACCGGAGCGTCTCCGCAAGTGTGCCTCCATAAAGAGCATCGAGCTCGTGAAGCATCTTGAGGCTGCCGGTGCCCCTTCCAGCAGCCATCTCGCATAAAGTTCGGGAAAGCTGTGCGTACCCGTTCCCCCACTTCTTGAGCAAAGAGGTCTCGCAGAGGTGGTCCTTAAACTCTGGGATGCAGTCTGCTAGCCCGGTCACGAGGAGAACAGAAGCCATCTCCTCAGCCGTCGCTGAACGCGAAAAGCTGGAACCTGAGAGGTCTTCCAAGATCTCTGACGGGTTGACGAGAAGTGAAAGCGAGCACTGCCCGAGATCGCCCCGAACGATGACGATTATTCCGCCACTCGAGACCCTAAATCCAGCATCAGAACCGAGGGATTCACACCGCAGGGCCTGGAAGCTCGACACAGCCTCCTCTACGGAAGCTGGATTGGGATGATACTGAGAGAAATTCTCAAACGGCAGAGCGCGGCTCATAAGCGCGCACAGCGACTTGAGCGCCCGAGGGCCCGAGAGCGTCACCTGTCCGATGAAGAGCTCGTGCTCCAAAGACGCCGAAGGCAGCCTGCTGTCGGCTAGGAGCCCATCCAGAGCATCAGCCAAAAGGCCGCCGGCAGAGCGAGAGAGTTCTGCTAAACCTGCAGCCGCAAGGAGTCGCTTGAGCCCTGCGGGCTCAAACTGCGAGACCTCAACGATCCACCCGACTGAGAAGGTGTCTGACACCGAGCGAAAAACCACCGCGCCTTGTTCGCCCTGATGGTTGAGAGAGACGGAAGCTCGCCGGGGTTCACTTGAGCTGAACTCCTTGAGCCCTTCCCTAAAGCCGAACGTCTCCAGAAGGAGATCGAGCTCGTAGAGGGTGGATAGGCAGCAGCGAGCAGTAGCGCCAGAACGGGCAACACGGCAATCAGCCTGTTCGGAGAAGTCTCGAAGCGGTGACACCCTCGGCGTCCGCAGGCGGTCACGCAGAGCCTGTAGAGTCGAAACGAGCTGATAAGAGAGCCGACGGTCCTGTTGAGATGCGAGCCAACGCTCACCAACCTGGCGCAGGACAGTGCCATCAACCAACGCAGTCCGCGGAGCTTCAAGGCATTCGAGGGATTCTGTTTTTGAAGAGTGGGTGCGTAGCATGGGTTCGATGACCGCCCGCAGTTTCGCGCATTTTATCTTCGAGTCAACCTGATTGGTGAGAATAAAAGACCTGCTAGCTTCCGCCAGCGCGTCCAACCGCTGATAGACCCGGGCCGAACAGCCTATGTCGAGCAGCCTTAAGCAGCCCCTCACTAACCACGAGCGTCATCGGCCCCAGAACAACCCCCGATGTTCCGAGCACCACTATCCCGCCGAGCAGGAAGAAGAACACCACGAGAGTGTGGTAGTGCAAGCGCTTTCCGACCAGCATCGGGTAGAGCAGGTTGTCTGAAAGCCCGATGACGACCGCCCCCCAGAGCACCAGCAGGGAGGCGTCACCCCACCGCCCCTGTGCTGCGAAGAAACCAGCCACCGGAATCCAGACGATGAAGGTTCCAAGGTAGGGCACCGTCGCGAGCAGCGTCATTACAGCGCCCCAGATCAGAGGCGCAGGCAGCCCCAGCCACCAGAACATAAGCCCCCCAAGAGTGCCCTGCAGCAAAGCGACCGCGATCATTCCGAAGAGCGTCGCATGAATCGTGTCGCTCAGCCGCTGCAGCAGCCAGCGTGTCTCGGCCGCGTTCAAGGGCAACAGCCTCTCCGCTACCAGGAGCAATCGCGGGCCATCTCGCAGCAAGAAAAAAGACGCAAAGAGAATCAGGAGAGCCTGCAGGACTGCCCACACCGACCAGGCCGCGAAGCGAGGCACGGCCTCGCGTGCCTGCGCCACCACCTCTGCCGCAGTGCCGTGCAGCCGTATGTTCTGCTCAAGCCAGGTAAGGCTCTCAATCAGCCGAGGGTGTCCTGCCAGGTGAGACTCCCATTCTCGCCGCTCAAGCATTGGCAGAAGAGTGTGCGCGCCATCAACCGCTGTGACGCACAGCCTCTCTCCGACCCACACGAGAGGCCCGAAAGCACACAGAGAGAAAAGCGTAACGAAGGCCCCAGCCGCAAAGCCTCGGTGCCCCGTCCAGCGAACGAGCCGCATGTACGACGGGTAGGAGACGACAGAGAGCGCCAGTGCCCAGGCAAAGGCCGGCAGGAATGGCACGAGGATCACCCCGGAGAAGATGACGAAGAAAGCGGCTAGCGTGATGATGAGCTTCGTCTGGATGGTAACCACTTGCCACATAGCGCGCAGATTCCTGGGCAAGGAAGTGCCGCCTAAGGCAGAGCAGGGCGCCGAAGCCCGCGCGGCAGTAGCCGACGAAAAAGAAAAAACCTGGGTATCTTTCGATACCCAGGCCGTGAGCCACTAAGCCGAACAGGGAGGAGAACCTCCACAATAGTGGAGGATCAATCCATAGAGGAGCTTACACGAAAGGATATTTCGCCAACCGTGTGCTCTTACGCACGCTTGCGGGCAATGCGCTCCCTGCTCATCTCCGCTACAGGATCTGCTGCAGCGGGGTTGCTCTCAGCGACCCATTGATAGCGAGAGTAGCAGCGACCTTCGACAAAAGAGATGACAGTGGTCATCAGGGAAGAAGGCTCAACAGCCGGAGCGGCGGCAGCTACGACAGCTTGCCTGCAGCCTCGTACACTCGAGCTGGCGGAACGCGAAGGTCCCACACGAGCCCGAACCAAGACATCACCTTGAGGATGTAGTGCGAGATATCGATCTCCCACCAGTAGAAGCCCTGGCGCTCTGAGCCTGGATAGTAGTGGTGGTTGTTGTGCCAGCCCTCGCCGAGGGTGATCAGCGCAAGGAAGAAGTTGTTGCGGCTGTGGTCAGTCGACGGGAAGCGGCGCTTGCCGATCAGGTGCGTGAAAGAGTTAATGCAGAACGTGCCGTGGTACAGCAGCACCGTGCTGATAAAGAAGCCCCAGACGAGCATCTGAGGGCCCGACGTTCCAAGCTGTGGGTACGCTACTTGGAGCCAAACACCCAAGAAGTAGGTGGCAACACCGAGCAGAATTGCGGGCACAACGTTGTACTTCTCAAGGAGGCGCAGCTCCGGGTACTTGGTTAGGTCTTTGACGAGCTCAAGCCTCGGCTCCAGGAACTGCGGACTCAGGACCCACCCAATGTGCGCGAACCAGATGCCCTGGACGATCGGCGAGTGAATATCTTCCTCAGTGTCAGAGTGCCTGTGGTGGTGTCGGTGATGTGACGCCCACCAGATCGGCCCCTTCTGCGCTGCTGTGCAACCGAGGAAGGCGAGAAGGAACTGCATCGGGCGGCTCGTCTGGTACGAACGGTGCGAGAAGTAGCGGTGGTACACACCCGTGATAGCGAACATGCGGATGACGTACAGAGCAAAGCAAACCAGCGCGGCTACCCAGCTCACTCCCACCCAGATGGCGGAGAAGCAGGCAAGGTGGACGGCCCAGAACACACCTTGCTTGACGATGTTCATGAACTCGAACTTTGCGTTGGGGTCAGCGTCGCCGTGGTACATCGATAAATCCCTGTCGTTTAAGCCGCACGGATCGTTACATGAAGCAAATTCTTGAACAAGCGTACGGGGAAATTTCTTTTCTCAGTTTCTGTTCCAAAAGAAGTCGTTAAGAAGAAGAGTTAGTTCAACATTTCCTCCCCTTGCGGAGTATTGTTTCCACTACTTCTCCGAAGCAACATCCGAAGACACGGGGCACCATCTGTCGCGATCTGAACAACGCATCTGCGGCTCAAAGCCCACAAGGTCTAGGCTTTGAGAGGGGCCAAACGCACCCCGGGAAGCAAACGCCGTCTCGCAACAGGGCTCCGTTTCGCCGGGTACATCTAAAAGCAACCCCGATTTCCGGGAAATGAAGCAGATCTTCCCCCAAACAGCCCCTTAGACGAGGCTCTCAAACGGGATTGCAGGGAGACCCGGAGAGATTTCTCGACTGAGCCGAACGAAGGCTCCAACGTAAACTTTCTTCCCCGCATCTAACTCCTTGTTAGGATTACTCGGACACCGCAGCTGGCTGTCTGACTTACCGCGCCGCATGGAACTCTCGCTCGTCATCCCGATCTACAAAGGCTCTGCCTACGCGGCTCAGAGTGCACAGCTCGTGCACGGATACCTGAGCGCAATTGGTGGGCTCGACTTCGAAGTCATCTTCGTTGACGACGGCAGTCTCGACAACACGAGCGCGGTTCTCAGTGAGCTTAACTTGCCGCGGGTGAAAGTTGTCACCCTGCCCAGCAACCAAGGAAAGTTTGCCGCTATCAAGGCTGGCATGCTTGAGGCGAAGGGTGATGTCCGGATCTTCACCGACGGCGACATTCCGTACGAGCTTGAAGCGATCTCGTACGTCTTTGATAACATCCGAAATCGTCGAATTCATGTCGTGGTTGGCGATAGAACTCTTCCAGGCTCGGAGTACGCCGAGAAGCTAGGCTTAGTGCGAAGATTCGTCACAGAAGCGTTCACTGCCTTCGTGCGCATCCTTGTAGCTGGAGGGCTGTTCGACACGCAGTGCGGGCTAAAAGGCTTTCGCGGAGATGTAGCAGAAGCGCTCTTTCCGATGCTCCGAGACACCGGTTTCTCGGGAGACGTTGAGCTGCTCTACGTCTCGCTCAAGTACAACCTCGAAATTAAGCGTGTGCCAGTTCGCTTGCGGCGCAGCGCCCCTTCGAGCGTGCGAGTGGTAAACCACGGGCTGCGCATGTTGCGCCGTATCTCTCGTCTCCGTCGTTCGTGGCGGAAGGGCTTCTACCGATCTGAGCTTATGTCGAGCATCGCCGAACAGCGCTACTGGTCGTAATTCGCGCCCCATTTGACTCTCAAAGCGCATGAGCCGCAGTCTTTCGGCACCGGCACCGCGCTTACGTCCACGGTCAATCTTCTGGTTAAGGAGGGATTGGGTCAGGAGTTTCGAGCGGAACCAGAACCTGAGCCGGAACCGAGACCGGCGCCGCCACCGGTACTGTAATGAGAGTCACGAAGCTCAAGAGAGAGGGTCTCGGTTGTTAGCTAAGAACGAACTCGCCGCGAGTTACGCAACACCCGAGAGTTCAACGCGAGAGGCTCTCATCCAGAGGCTCTCAATGTCGTAGAACTCGCGCACCGGTTCGTAGAAGATGTGCACGACTACTTCTCCGCAGTCGACGAGAACCCACTGGCCATCTTCGTAGCCTTCAACTGACAGAGGGCGAGCGCCGCTCCTGCACAGCTCTTCTATTACTCTATTCGTTAAGCCTTGAACCTGCCTGTCGGAGCGGCCGCTCACGACAACGAAGTAATCTGCAAAGTCAGACACCGTGTGCACATCCAGCACAGCGATATCCATTCCCTTTACATCCTCACAAGCTGCGACGACGTTCTTGACGACATCCAGCGAGCCTGACTCATTCCTCAACGCCAGTGCGAGGTTATTCTTCATAGCGCGCGGGTTCCTCCATTTTTGCGGTTGCGGTTACGAACAACGGTGACAAAGACTGGCGCCGCGCGTCGAGGGGCGAGAGTGTCTGATATTGCGTTTACGAGGAAAAGAGCCGCAGAGGATAGAGAGCTCAAGGAGCGAGAGAGTAAGTTCAGCAATTTCGTTCGATTCAGGGCCGTGAGACCTCCTAAAAACCGCACTTATTACTTAAGTATACCATTCCAGCGCGGCTGCTTCTACTTGGAATTTCCTCGATCTGCCACTTTTCTCGCCTCACGATTACAGCTAGTTGGGCCAGCCTCGTGCGAGCTGGCGCCTGTAGAGAGGCTTGAAGGTCCAAGCGAAGATTCCCTATAGCGGAAATTTTGCTGAATTGGTTATTTCACCCTGTTCCATTCTGTCTGTGCCTAAACCATGAATAAGATCTCTGCGTTACTCTACGTCCTGCTTGCAGCCGCAGTGACTGCCTTCGGGTTTCACCTCGCGGCTGTTGACGACTCGGCCAACACCCTCTCCCTCGGTGCCCTCAAGCCGCTGACCGAGGCTTTGATCCTTGCCGCGAAGCCGATCGCCAACAACGGAGCTGAGAACCTTCCATACACAGTTGGGCTCATCGTTTTGGTTATCGCCCTGACCGGCCTCGGCTTGAGCTCAGCAAAGAGAAACCTGCTCGCAGTCGGGCTCGCTGCCGGATACCTCGGGCAAGCCGTGCTCGTCTCCACTCCATTTGCAAACCTAGTAAGTGCTTCGACGCAGCAGCCCCTTCCCGATTCTCAAGGCGTTCTGCTCGTCTCGCTGCTCGGTGGAGGGCTCTACCTCTTGGCGCTGTCCTGCTTCTTCCTCGCGTTCCGAAAGCAAGACCCGATGGAGGCACTTGCTCAGGGGCACGCTCGCGACAGCATCTTTTCGCTGCGTGATGCGCTAGCGCTGCTCGGCGTCACGGTCATCGCGCTCTTCTTTAGGCTGTACGCGATTAACTACGTCCCTGACACCTTTGAAGGGGAGCTCGCTTTCTTCTCTGCAGGTGGCACCTCGTTCGATGGAATGTTCCTGGCAAATAAAGGCGCGCGTGGCCCGTGGGCTCCGCTCGGGCTCCTCTACTACGTGCCGATCTACATCACTACATCCCTGTTCGGGACGACGCTCACTGCGCTGCGCATGTCGTCGACTCTCGTCGGCGTTTTCACGATTCCGTTCATGTACATGTTCGCTCGCCGCATCGGTGGCAAGCGCCTCGGTCTCGTCGCGGCACTCCTGCTCGCGCTCAATTTCTTGCACGTTGGCTGGGGAAGAACGGACATCCACCCGCATGGCGTGACGACCTGGCCGAGCCTCTTGCTCTGTATCGTGCTGCTGCGGGCCTTCGACTCACGCAAAGTGATTGACGCGCTCTGGGTGGCGCTCGCGATGGGCCTCACGTGGCACCAGTACCCGTCTGGGCAGAGCGCTGTGGCGATCCCAGTTTTCGCGGTCGGGATCTACTGGCTGTTTAATCGCTTCCGATTCGCGCTGCGCTGGCCTCAGCTCATTTTGGTGGCTCTTGGAGTGGGGCTTTGGTTTATCGGCTTGCCGCTCAGCTACTACTACCCGGAGATGCAGCTCTCGTTCGATAACCCATTCAACCTAACGGGGCCGCGCGCCCTGTGGGGCGGAGACGATGCGCCGCAGTCAGCATTTGGCGTTTTCATGATGGTTGTCGCGAAGTCTGCTGATCACTTCTTCGATGTGGTGCAGGGGATCTTCTACCGCGCGTTCGTGCTCTTTCACCAAGACATCATGCCGGTCATCCCAGGCTTCAACGTTCGAACGCTCGCGTGGCCGCTGGTGCCGCTTGCTATGTTCGGCTTCTTTATCGTGCTGCGCTCGATTAAGCGCTTCGAGTCTGCGGTGATCTTGGCGTGGATGCTTGCGGCGATCCTGCCGGGGATTATGTCCGAGTCGGCGTACCCGAAACGGCTCTCGTCGTTCTACCCAGCGCTCGACCTGCTGGCAGCCATGGGGCTTGCCCGCTACGCATTGTGGGTGAATGAGGGCGGTAATCGTTGGCGCCGCGCGACGCTTAGCGTGGCAGTGTTTGCGGGCTTCGCATGTTTCACTGCTTGGTCGGCGAATGCCTGGTTCTCGGGGCGCCCAGAGTTCCGCTACGGCCGCCCGTACGAGACGGTTGTCGCCGAAGAGATGGCAAAGGAAGTTCAGCCCAAGACGATCATTATCACCGACCTAGCGCTTGGCTACCACATTGGGAAGATGACGTACCTGATGATCGATGCGCTCGCGAAGCCAGAGAATCGCCCGAATATGTGGGTCGCCCGAGCTCCCAGCCAGGTGATGCCGCAGGTTGTGGATCCGCTCAGGGCAGGACGATTCACCGACGAAGATTGGCCGTACATGTGGACCAAGCTGCGGGATCAGAAGGCCGAGACGGATGCGGTGAAGGACTGGCAGCGAGTGGTCTTCATGCTTCAGGAGCGCACCTCGGGCGGCGACGACAACAGCCCAGTTGTGAAGGCTGCCATGGAGCGCTGCTCAAACCCAACGGTGCGTCGAGTCCCGAATGGGCGCACCTTCTGGCTGCCGCTCCTGATTATTACCTGTCAGGTTAGTGACCTGAAGTAGGGGGCGGAGCTGGGATCGTTTTCGGGGCGGCTGACGGAGGGGGAGCGGACCCGTTGCCGGAGCCGGAAGCCGGTGCCGTTCCCGGTGCCGAGACGTAGGGCTCATCAGAGACTTGTGCAGGGGGCAGCTAGCAGGCTGGCCGGAGTGTAAAGACGCTGCGGGGTGGGGTATGCTCCTCCTCCGTTATGGAAGCCGCGCTCCCAAAACCTGAGGATAATCAGCCCGACGCAGATGAGCCTCGTCGCTCCTCGCCCGTGTCCCAACAGGCGCCGAGCTTCTTGGTTCGGGTTGCTGCTCCCGCTGTAGCCGTTCTCACTCTTCTCCTCTCTTCGCTCTACTTCGGGCTCAACCGCTTCATCGCCCCTGATGAGGGGTTCTACCTGTACGCTGCTCGCATGGTGCAGGAGGGGCTTGTCCCGTACCGTGATTTCTTCTTTCCGCAGGCGCCGCTCTCGCCGTACCTATTTGCAGGCTGGTTCGCTCTCGTGGGGCGCGGCTGGGTTGAGGCGAGAATATTTGCGGCGCTCGTGTCGGCGGCGGCGTGCCTCACGCTGGCCCGCGCTGCGTCAGCGCTGTACGGGCAGCGAGTGGCCCTCTGGTCACTACCAGTATTCGCCGTGTGCATCGGAGTGCAGGTGTGGATGCCCACAGGGAAGAACACCGGACTCTCGGCTCTCTTTCTTGCTCTCAGCGTAGACGCCTTCCTGCGGCGCGGCAGCGCAGGGCGAGCAGCTTTCTGGATCGGAATGAGCGCACTGACGCGCGCCACCATGGCGCCAGCAGCCGTTTTCCTCTTGCTGCCACTCTCGCTTGAGCGGGGAGCATACCTGCGCCAACTGCGGAGCATACTCTTTGGGGCCGCAATCCCGTGCCTCATTGCGCTTCTATTTTTTGCGCTCGACCCGTTTAACTTCTGGCAGGGGAACCTTGGGTATCACCTAGAGCGAACGGGGTTCTCCGAACGCTACATCGCTAACCAGCGGTGGGTCATACTCAAAGGGCTCTTCGGCGGCAAAGTAGGAGTTGGTACGGGCGGGGCGCAGTTTAGCGTCCTCGTTCTTGGCGCAATTCTTTCGGTTGTTTTTTGCCGGCAGAAGGGAGCACGCTGCGCCTTGCTGCCGGTTCTTGCGCTGACGCTCGCAGGCCTAAATTTTCTGCCGGAGCCTACATACACGCAGTACTTCTCTGTTGTCGCCTTTCTCCTGGTGCCTGCGGCCGTTGCTGGGTTTTCGCTCCTTCTTGCCAGGGCTGGTGCCGTGCTTCCTGGGGGTGCTCGGGTCGTTCTGCCGGTTGCGGGAACGCTCTCCATCGCCCTCTTCGCGTTTCTCGGCAAAGCTGACACCGCTCGGTTTCTTGAGACCGGCGAGAGCGTCGCTGGAGTTGGAAAGTTTTCCAAGAACTCCTGGCGCATCGGAACGATGAAAGAGGTGGCGCTCGCGGTGGACGCGGCGAACACGGCTGGCAAGCCTGTTCTCTCGGGCTGGCCCGGTTACCTGCTAGAGTCGCGATCCTCCGCGCTTGCAGGGACAGAGAATCACTTTGCGTTCGCCTGGGCCACTGCCAACTCATTCTCGCCTGCAGAGCAAGCAGAGCGCCACATAGCTTCCCAAGAGCGTGCCGTGCAGGCCTTCGTTGATGGGGAGGCTGACATTGCAGTAGCCTACGCGGGACCGAAGCGCTCTCGGCCGCTCCTCGATGCCCTGAGGGCGCGGGGAGCAAAGCGTGTCGCAAAAGTGGGATGGGTTGAGATCGTCGGAAGGAGGACGCCGTGATAATGCGCTCGAAGATCGTTCTTGCGCTCCTGTTCCTCTGCGTTGCAGCAGCGGGTGCTTTCTTTGCCCTCCGAGCGCCCGCGCGGCCCAATGTCGTGTTGGTGATAATCGACACGCTGCGCGCAGACAAGCTTGGTGCATACGGAAACCCCAGCCCCGCATCGCAGGAGCTCGATCGGCTCGCGGCCGAAGGTGTTGTGCTTGAGCAGGTGGTGGCCCAGGCGAGCTGGACCCGCTCCTCAGTGGCGGCGATGCTTACGGGGCTCTACCCGCGCAGGCTGCCAGTGATCAAAGAGCAGTGGGACCCGCTGCCGAGTGGAGTGGAGTCACTAGCGGAGGTCTTGAAGCGTAACGGCTACTTCACAATCGGGCTAACGGCCAACCCGCAGCTAAACGTCGATTTTAAGTTTGAGCAGGGCTTTGATCGCTACGTTGAAAGCTCCGTTACCTTCTCATGGATGAAAGACCGCGAGGGGAAAGAGAAGGCAGGCCACGGGCACGCAGTTCGCTCGGCAGATGACATCCTCGGCCAATCGCTCTCGCTCCTCACGGAGAATCGCGCTCGACCAGTATACCTGCAGCTCCTGTTGATGGACGTGCACGCACACCACCGCATAACGGTAGAGCGAGTCGACCCGGACCTTCGAGGTTTTCCGGACAGCGAGTACCTGCAGGCAGTCAGGAATGCGACCCTCCCACTTGCAGACTTCATCCCAAAAGCGAAGAAGATCCTCGGCGAGAATACGATTTTTGTCGTTACCTCTGATCACGGAGAGGGGCTCAAGGATCATCCGGCAGTCGAGAACTCAGCCAAGCACGGAAACCTTCTCTACCGATCGCACCTGCACGTGCCGCTGATCGTGCTTGGACCTACTGAGCTAGTCGGCAAGCCAGCAAAGCTGGCTGGGCTCGTCGAGCTGATAGACCTCTTTCCGACCGTCACGGACCTTGCCGGAGTTCGCAGCCCAAGCGGCATCGACGGCGCGTCAGTTGCACAGTACCTCAGGAGCTCAAGCAAGATAGCCGTTGGTAGCTCAGCAGTATCCGAAACTCGCTGGCGGAAGGGAGTCAACAAGATCGCTGTGACAGACGGCGAATCTCTTCTCGTCGAAAACCGCGATGGATGGCCCGGCACAGCGCCCGAGGAGCTCTACGGATTTGCAGCTCCACAGAATGGCGCCGCTGACAGCACGCTCGGCAGCAACCCGCAGGTGGCCTCGCGGCTTAGGGAGGAGCTTGTCAGATTTGAGAAGGGGGGGCGGTTTTGATGTTCTGATGCCCGCCCGCCCGCCCCCTGAAGGGGGCGAGGCTGTGCCCGCAACGCTGAAAGGGGGCGAGGCTGTGCCCGCAACGCTGAAAGGGGGCGAGGCTGTGCCCGCAACGCTGAAAGG
>CANLJX010000023.1 GCA_947491545.1 Deltaproteobacteria bacterium | reverse complement strand
GTTTCGGTGAGGGGGGTAAGGAGATCTTGCACGGTCACTTTCGTACAGAAGTCGACGAGGTCGTTGTTAAAGTTCTCGCGTAGGAGGGCGTCGCATTTTTTCTTTAGGACCTCGTTTGCAAGACTAGCGTTGCCCCAACAGCCAGTTGGCACTGGGCTCATGTGATACGGCCGCAACTCAGAGAGAGCCGCCTGCTGCCTTACAACCTCAAGCGCAGCCTCAACTTCTGCAAGCGGCAGGTTCTTCCGAGTCGGATGCGCGCGCCCCTGTGGATCCGGGCCGTCGTGGCGAATGATGTGGGCGACGATTTCGTTGATGAGCTTTGTGTTGAGGCTTGGGAGCGAGATCTCCGATGGGTCGGTCGGTGCCCTGTGAGCTGTCTGCTCCTGTGCCGGTGCGACCCTGGGGGTGTTCGTTGGATCTGTCATAAGGGCACAACAAGCCGAGTTACAGCTAAAGCGCTGCAGACTAACGGGACCCTTAGAGGGTACGGAAGCGGTCGCCACTACACAAATCGGGGGGTGTTGGCTCTCGTTCGAACTAGGCTCTTTTTGAAGCTAGGCGGGGTCTGGCAGGTAGGCCTGCTTAAGAGTTACCTGCACTTTTCGAGGGGATAGGCAGCAAGGGGAGCCGGAGCCGGCACCGAGACCGTTCCCGGAGGGGTAGAAGAGGCTACGCCACTTCAAAAGAGGGAAAGTCATGACTGACAGGGGTTTACCTGTTACGGTGGCTTAGCAACGCCGCTCGAAACGAGAGTGCCTTAGGAGATTTCGCAATGAAGAGGCTTTTGTTCGCCGTCGTGTCAGCAACGATTCTCTCGGGCTGCCTCTACACAAACACTCGCTTCCCGCTCGATGAAGACCTTTGGCAAACAGAGCTTGGGAGCAAGGTTGGCGTCGCTTCGAGTCACTCCGTGGCGTGGCTTGTTGCGTGGGGAGACGCAGGCACGAAGAAGGCCGCGGAGAACGGCGGCATCACTGTCGTGAACCACATGGACATGGGGATAGAGAGCTACGTCTTCGGGCTCTACGTGCGCCGGGATACCATAGTGTATGGCGACTGAGGGTAGCCTGCGGAGACTGACAGTCACCCTAGCGCTCGCAAGCGTAGCGGTCACGCAGGCTGGGTGTGCTCCTGGACTTCTCTACACCGACGTAACGAAGCCGTTCTGCAAGAACCTTCGTGGCACTCCACTCGGAGAGGTTGCTGGTGAGGGCAGCTCTAAGAAGCTTGAGATTCCCACTACGCGAATCGATGTCTCTGCGGAGTGGGACTCGCGCGCCATCGGCGACATAGCAAAGGAGCATGGAATCGAGACAATCCGAGGCTGTGACGCTAGGACTCAGTCCTACGTGCTCGGTATCTGGAGCGAAGATTCAATTATCGTCTACGGGGATGCGGCAAAGCCTTTGCAGGTAAACAGTCATGCTGCCCCGACCCCAAATAGTTCGGGGGCTGGGTAGGGAAGTAGTGGGGGAGATTTTGGTTTGGCGATTGGGGTGAGGTTGTAGCGGTTTTCGGAACCGGAGCCGGCGCGGAGGCCATTGCCAGAGAGAGCCTTAGGCTACGCCACTTCAAACCCCAGCGCCTCATCGATCTCAGGGAAGAGGAACGAGTATCCGCTCGCGATAGCTTTTCGGGCCGAGGCGGCGCTGTTTGCGAGCAGCGCTGCGTCGGCGAGCTCGCCAAAAATGAGGCGCAGGAGCGGCGCGGGCACGGGAAAGACCGTTGGGCGCCGGAGCCGTCGGCCGAGCGCCTTGGTGAACTCGCGGTTCGTTATCACCGCCGGAGCGACGGCGTTGAGGGGGCCTGAGAGGCTCTCGGTAAAAATTGAGTGCTCGATGAGCCCAAGCAGGTCTTGGAGCGCTATCCAGCCCATGCGCTGCTTGCCGCTTCCGAGCGTTCCGCCCAGCCCGAGCCGGAAGGCGGGGAGCATCTTCTTGAGTGCGCCGCCGCGGCTGTTGAGCACCGCTCCGATGCGCAGGTTTACGAGCCGTACTCCCGCATCGGCGATCGGCTGTGCTGCCTGCTCCCATTCAGCAGCGAGCTCTGCCAAGAAGCCTAAGCCTGCTGGAATCGTTTCGTCTGGAGCCGTTACGCCGGTGTCGCCGTAAAAGCCTGCACCCGAAGCGACGATGACAGTTTGAGGCTTCTCCATCAGAGAGGCGATGGTGAGGGCTAGCAGAGTAGTTGAGTTGATGCGGCTGCTGCGGAGCTGCGTCTTGCGGGCCTCCGTCCATGAGCCGCTTGCGATCCCTTCTCCTCCGAGGTGGATGACGACGTCGATGCCCTTGAAGACCTCTGGCGAGAGGTCCGCCCCGTCTGGATTCCAGAACCGCTCGTCGGGAGAGTGCGGCTCGCGGCGCACGAGACGAAACACCTCGTGGCCCGCTGCCGAGAGGAAGGGCACAAGCGCAGAGCCGACGAAGCCAGAGGAGCCAGCAACGAGGATGCGCTTGCGCGGCATCCCGCGGTAGCGCGAGTGGATTCGCAGGTCGGATGTCAGCACCGCGTGCCGGAAATCAAAGAGACGCTGCAGCTCGTTCGTAAAGAGAGAGCCAAATGGCCGAGCGAAGAGCGGCAGCTCGTAGTCAACTTCGTCGAGCATCGTCGAGAGCGAGTCGCTGTGCGGGATAAAGCTGTGGCGATGCTGCCAGGACTTAAACGGCCCCTTCACCTGATCGTCGGTGAAGAGCTCGTTCTTGAGCAGCTCGCCGTGGCGCAGCAGCCAGCGCAGGCGAACAGGACCTAAGACCCGCAGCAGGAGCTCGACTTCCGACCCTGGCGCAATCGAGCCTGACGAGCGAACCACTTCGACATCTCTCCACGGCGGGGAGAGACGCTGGAAGGCCCCAGGGCGGGTGTGCCACGCGAAAACCTCGTCGGCTGGACACGTAATCGTGCTCTTCCGAGTGAAGGTTGGCACAGCAAGCTATCCGAGGACTCGTTTTGCGATCTCGCTGGCGCTCTTTCCGTCGTACTGGCCGGCGAAGTTATCCTTGAGGTGCTTCATGACGAGCGGAAGCGCTGCGCCGGGAGTTGAAGCCTTGAAGTCGGTGATGATCTTCTCAAGCTCCTGCGCCGACATCTGCTTCGGCAGGAACTCTTCGATGATTGTGATCTCTTGAGCGAGCTTCGCCTTCTGCTCGGCGCGCCCGGCTTGCTCCTCGAACTGCATTGACTCTGCGCGCTTCTTCACCTCACGCTGCAGCACTGCGGTGCATTCCGCAGGCGCCAGGTCGTTGACTGACTTCTGCATCTCCTCGTACTGGATCTCTGAGAGGAGCGCTCGGATGGTGTCAAGGCGCAGGCGATTCTGCGCCTTCATCGCGGTTTTAAGGGCTTCTTTGAGCTGTGCTTTCATGCCCCCACTCATACTCGTGGGGAACGAAAAGGGCAACGCCCGTGAACAGGGGATCGGCTACGCAGCCCGCGAAAACTTCTCGGTGAACTCCTGCAGCTTCTTTGCGGTTTCGGCGCTGATGAGGTGCTCGGTCTTGCAAGCGTCGATCTCGGCCTGCTCAGGGGTGACCTTGAGGATGTTCTGCAGGAAGTCCTGCAGGATGTTCTTGCGCATGTGCACCGCGCGCGCGATCTCCTCTCCCTCATAGGAGAGCGAGAGAAACTTGTTCTCGTCTTCGATCACGAGCCCCTTGCTCTTAAGCGCCTTCAAGTTGATTGAGGCGCTGCCGGTGGTGATGTTGAGCTCCTTGGCGACGTCGGTGACGCGCGCGTAGCCGCGCTTCTCGCGCAGCTCATGTATTGCCTGCAGGTGGTGGGCGGCACTGTGGGTGATGTTGTTCTCTTCAAACTTCTTCCAGATGTCCAAGGCGTCCTCCGTGTTGCTTAAAAGAGTACTTGCACGACTTCTTCAACTATTCGGGGCACATTACTAGCGCTTGTTATGTATGTCAAACCTCCGCTAGTCGAAGGTAAGGGTTTGGTGTGCTAAAAAGGGAGGGGTGTTTGCAACACAATCATTTTTGGAGCATGCTCGCATTTCGGGTGCTAACAGGACTCGATCCCAACGTTGTATGCGTAAAGATTCTAGTAGTTTAGCAAGTCTTTCGTCGGCTGTTGTCCGATTGCTCGTGGCGGTTCTTTTCACGCTGCCGCTCCTTATTATAAGCGCACATGCGATAGAGCGACCGGAGGAAGTTGAGAAGAAGGTTGGTATTTTCACCCAACTTGGCGCAAAGGTTGATCTTTCTAGGAAGTTCACCGATTCGACTGGCGAGACGAAGAGCCTGCGGGAGTTTGCGCCGGAAGGCAAGCCGATCGTTATCGCCCCGGTTTACTACCGCTGCCCGCGCTTGTGCGGACTCCTGCTCGACGGCGCCTACAGCCTCCTAAACGAGCTCTCGCTGAAGCTCTCGCACGACTACACGGTGCTCGTAGTTGGTTTCAATCCGGTTGAGACTCCTGCTGATGCGCGCAAGGTGATGGATAAGTTCAACTCGCGGCTACAGGGCAAAGCCACGTCGGATCGAAGCGGCGTAAAATACCTGGTGGGGAGCGAGGAGAATATCGCGGCGCTGATGAGTGAGATCGGATTCCAGTACATCAAGGATGGCGACGATTTTGCCCACTCAGCGGCTCTTATGATATTGACGCCTAGCGGTGAAATCTCGCAGTATTTCACCGGCATAGATTTTCCCGCCTGGGATGTTCGGTTGTCTCTGATTGAGGCCTCAAGGGGCGCAGTAGGGACGGCGATAGATCACTTGCTCCTCTACTGCTTCAGATTTGATCCGCTGCAAGGACGGTACACGTGGGCGGTTGTCGGCTTGTTACGAGTCGGGGGCGTGCTGACGCTGCTGGGCCTGGCAGCGGTAATCTTCTTTTTCGGAAGGAAGCGGCGTAGCGATGGCGAGACGGCTGCGTAGAGGGCACAAGGCTCGTAGAGGGAAAGGGAAGTTTTAAGGGTACGTGGGTCAGTTATGTTGGGATTGTTAGGCGAGCAGGGATCAGATTTTGCGCACAAGGTGGATTACGCCCACGACGTCGTAACGATCATCTCGGTCGTGTGCACCGTGCTCATCGTCGGCGTGATGCTCTACTTCGCCGTGATTTACCGCCAGAGAGACGGCAAGGACCACGAGACTCCGCACATCCACGGCAACAACGCTCTTGAGGTAATCTGGACGACCTTCCCGACCCTCGTGTGCATCTGGGTTGCGTGGCTCGGATACGACTCGTTCGTAGATATGCGCACTGCGCCCGAGGGCGCGATGGAGATTAACGTCACCGCCCGCAAGTGGGCGTGGGACTTCCAGTACAAGAACGGCAAGCGCACGACGGGCGAGCTCGTAGTGCCGGTCGACGAGCCGGTTAAGCTCATCATGCGCTCGCAGGATGTTCTCCACTCCTTCTTCGTTCCGGTGATGCGCACCAAGATGGACGTCATCCCGGGCCGCTACACCTACGAGTGGTTCCGCCCAATTAAGACCGGCGACTTCCAAGTTTTCTGCACCGAGTACTGCGGCAACGACCACTCGCGCATGCGCGCGCGTCTCAAGGTTCTCCCGAAGGCAGAGTTTGAGCGTTGGCTCGCCGACAATAGCGAAGCGATGAAGCTCGCGTCGATGAAGCCCTCAGATCGCGGCAAAGAGATCTACGCCGGCAAGTGCGTAGCGTGCCACAGCCTTGACGGCTCGCCACGTGTAGGCCCGTCGTGGCTCAAGCTCTTCGGCAAGAAGGGCGAGCTTTCCGACGGCAAGACGTACGTCGCTGACGAGAACTACATCCGCGAGTCGATCCTCAACCCGGCAGCGAAGGTCGTGAAGGGCTACCCGCCACAGGGCATGCCGAGCTTCCAGGGACAGCTCTCGGATGAGGATATCACTGGAGTTATCGAGTTTATCAAGACGATCGATGGCACGACTAAGGTCGAGGTCTCTGCGCCAACGCCGAAGAAGTCAGCGGCAGCTGCTGGCGCAACTCCGGCCGAGCGAGGCAAAGCGCTCGTAAACGATGCTGGCAACTTGTGCTCTACCTGCCACAGCATCGACGGCTCGAAGCTTGTGGGCCCGTCCTTCAAGGGCATCTGGGGCCGCAAGGAGAAGATGTCTGACGGAACTGAGGTCACGGTGGACGCCGACTACATCAAGGAGTCGATCTACAAGCCGCAGGCCAAAATCGTCGAAGGCTACGGTCCAGTCATGCCGGCGATGTACGAAGGCAAGCTCTCAGAGCAGGACATCAACGACATCATCGAGTACTTAAAGACTTTAAGCTAAGCGTAAGAGGTACCACGTTATGGCAGCACACTCTGCATCAACAACCGCAGGCCACGAGGAGCTAAACTACCTCAACTGGAAGACAGGGCTCTGGTCCTGGCTCTCGTCGACAGACCACAAGCGGATCTGCTTCCTGTACCTGTACGCGATCATGATTTTCTTCGTGCTCGGTGGCATCGCCGCGCTCATCATGCGCACAGAGCTGGCTACGGCCGGCCCCACCATCCCGAGCATCGTCAAAGACTCGCACACCTACAACGTGTTCTTCACGATGCACGGCGTGTTCATGATCTTCCTCTTCGTGGTGCCAGGCATTCCTGCAACCCTTGGAAACTTCCTCATCCCGCTCATGATCGGAGCGAAGGACGTTGCCTTCCCGCGGCTTAACCTCTTTAGCTGGTACCTCTACGTGTTGGGCGCGCTCATTGGCGCGATCGCCATGATGAATCCGGTCGACACGGGCTGGACGTTCTACGCCCCGTACAGCACCACGACGGACACGAACGTGAGCCTGATGGTGTTCGCCGCGTTCGTCCTAGGCTTCTCGTCGATTCTGACGGGACTTAATTTTATTGTGACGATCCACCAGCTCCGCGCGCCGGGCCTTACCTGGATGCGCCTGCCGGTGTTTATCTGGGCCTCGTACGCCACGGCGATTATCCAGACAGTAGCGACTCCGGTAGTCGGAATGACGCTCTTGCTCGTCATCGCAGAGCGCGTGTTCGGCGCAGGCATCTTCGATCCAACAAAGGGCGGCGACCCGGTGCTCATGGAGCACCTCTTCTGGTTCTACTCGCACCCAGTTGTGTACATCATGGTGCTCCCGGCCTTCGGTGTCGTGGGTGAGATCATCCCGGTGTTCTCGCGCAAGCCGCTCTTCGGCTACCAGATGGTCGTGCTTTCGTCGATTGCTATTGCTGCCGTGGGCTTCATCGTGTGGGCACACCACATGTTCGTGGCCGGCATCTCGGACTTCTCGGCGAAGTTCTTCTCGATCGTCACCTTCCTCGTCGCTGTGCCAACAGCCATCAAGGTGTTCAACTGGGTGAGCACAATGTACAAGGGCTCAATCTCGTTTAAGACTCCGATGCTCTACGCGATGGGCTTCGTGTTCCTGTTCATGGTGGCAGGCACGACTGGCATCTACCTCGCGATGCTCGGTGTTGACGTGTACTACCACGACACCTACTTCGTCGTGGCGCACTTCCACTACACGATTCAGGGCGGCGCAGTAATCGGCCTGATCGCGGCGCTCCACATGTGGTTCCCGAAGATGAGCGGGAAGATGTACAGCGAGACGGTGTCGAAGACAGCTTTCGCGGTCCTCTTCATCGGCTTCAACCTAACTTTCATCCCGCAGTTCATCCTCGGAATGGACGGCATGCCGCGCCGCTACTACGACTACCCGGTTCAGTACCAGACGCTGCACACGCTCTCGACCATCGGCGCGTTCATGAACGGCTTCGGCTACATGCTGGCGCTCCTTAACCTGGCGTGGACTGCGAAGTTCGGAAAGGTGAAGGCACCGCGCAATCCGTACAACTCCAAGGGCCTTGAGTGGCAGACGGCTTCGCCGCCTCCGCACGAGAACTTCGACACCGTGCCGGTTGTGACAGAGGATCCGTACAACTACGGAGTTCCGCGCCACGCGTAACGAAAGGATTTAATGGGTAAGGACAAGGAAGTTATGGCTTCAAACGCAGCAGTCGCTGAGCACCACCACGTTGCGCCGGGAGACCCCCGCACATCCACCACATGGATTCGACCACCGCCTACGGAGCCGCAAAGCTCGGCATGTGGCTCTTCCTGGCGACTGAGGTGCTTCTTTTCGCGGTGATGTTCTGCAGCTTCGCTGTCATGCGATACTACCACCTGAGCGAGTTCCACGACGCGAGCAACCATCTCAACCTGCCGCTCGGCGCGCTCAACACAGCCGTTCTGCTCTTCTCGAGCTACACGGCGGCTGTTGCCGTTACAAAGGCGCAGAAGGGCGACAACAAGGGCGTCGTCAGGAACTTCAGCATTAGCTTCGCTTGCGGCCTTATCTTCTTGGTCATCAAGACGATTGAGTACACCGGCAAGGCCGAGCACGGAATGTTCCCGTTCGTCTGGAACGAGCACTTCTACGAGTACAAGAACTTCCTCGGCATCTACTACTGCATGACCGGACTGCACGCGCTGCACGTCATCATCGGCATGATAGTCATGTACATCTACGGAATTCGGCCGGCGATGAACAACCGCTACTCAGGCCGCTACTACACTCCAGTTGAGCTGGGAGCCCTGTACTGGCACTTGGTGGATCTAATCTGGATCTACCTCTTCCCGCTACTCTACCTGGTCGGATAACTACGGAGACCACGAGCTATGTCACACGCAAACCACCACTCCCACGACGAAGTTGGCCACATCGTTCCAGAGAGCCTCTTCCTCAAGGTCTTGATCGCGCTCCTCGTGCTTACCGTTGTCACTGTGCTCGCAGCGCAGGTAGACCTCGGTAAGTGGAACATCGTCGGAGCGCTCCTCATCGCAACGGTAAAGGCGAGCCTCGTTATCTACTTCTTCATGCACGGCAAGTACGAAAACCGCATCATCTGGACCTATATCCTGATTCCGTTCGTGTTGCTCGCGATCATGATCGGCGGCGTCTTTACTGACGATCCGTTCCGCTCGAGGCCGCAGCCGGTGCAGGTTACGCAGCAGTCGTAGGGCTTATACTGCATGACGCAGAGAGCGGGGGTAGGGGCCGAGCAGGTTCCTGCCCCCGCTCTGCTTTTATCGGTAGATAATCTGCTCCCAAGCAATTAACCTAGCGATCTGTTTTCTGTGTAGAGAGGAAGATATGCCAACCCTGTTCGATCCGCTAAAGCTAGGAGACCTCGAACTCCCCAACCGCGTCATCATGGCGCCGCTCACCCGCATGCGTAGCCGTCAGCCGGGGAACGTTCCGACGGAGCTGAACGCGACGTACTACTCGCAGCGCGCTTCGGCGGGGCTCATCATCTCTGAGGCGACGCAGGTTTCGCAGCAGGGGCAGGGGTACCCGGCGACTCCTGGCATTCATTCTCCGGAGCAGGTGGATGGGTGGCAGATCGTGACCGATGCTGTCCACGACGCGGGTGGCCGGATCTTCTGTCAGCTCTGGCACGTGGGGCGCATCTCGCATCGCTCGCACCAGCCTGGAAACGAGCTGCCGGTTGCTCCGTCGGCGATTAAGCCTTCGGGCGGCACGTTCTCGGCTGACTGGAAGCAGGTGGCGTTTGAGACTCCGCGAGCGCTTGAGACTGATGAGGTGAAGGCGATCGTTAAGCATTACCGGCTAGCGGCGGAGAACGCAGAGCAGGCGGGCTTCGATGGCGTTGAGGTTCATGGAGCCAACGGCTACCTGATCGACCAGTTCCTGCAGGATGGCTCAAACAAGCGCACTGACGAGTACGGTGGGTCGATCGAGAACCGTGCGCGGTTGCTGCTTGAGACAGTGGATCAGGCTGTTGGGCTCTGGGGGCCAGGCCGGGTTGGAGTTCGTCTCTCGCCGTACGGGACCTTTAACGACATGAGTGATTCCGATCCGATTGCGCTCTTCACCTACGTCCTTCAGCAGCTGAGCCAACGCGGTGTAGCGTACACCCACATCATTGAGCCGCGCGCCTCGCTCGCCGGTGGGCAGGACGGAGCCAATGCTTCGGCACCGTGCACTTCTGAGATCTTCCGCAAGGCTTTCTCGGGCGCGCTCATATCGGCCGGCGGCTACGATCGTGCTGACGCCATGCGCGCAGTTGAGTCTGGAAGGGCGGATGCAGTTGCGTTTGGGCGACTATTCATCGCAAATCCTGACCTACCGGAGAGGCTCGAAGCGAACACGGACCTCAACCGCTACGACCGTGCAACGTTCTACGGCGGCGCGGAGAAGGGGTACACGGATTATCCGCGGGCGTCGTGACGAGAAAAAGGAGACGGACACGATTATCCGAGAGGCGAAGCCACGGAGAGTAGTGCCCGCCCCCTTTTTTGCGTCCTAGTCCTCATCGTTATCTTAATCCTCCCCCTTTTCTTGCACCTGCACCGGCTTCCTAATTCTTGTCTGCGCATGTCGAGGTATCCCTCGTGGGTGAGCCGCAAAAATTCCCCAATGATTAGGAGCGAGGAGGTGCTGCAGGTGCAGGAGAAAGAGAAGGTTTAGGATGAAGATGAGGAAAAAGAGCCGTTAGCACGGCCGTCTCCGAGATAGCAGCTGTTGTCCCCAGAGCATGCGCGCCTGTCTGGCGCGCTCAATCGGCTACTTCAACAAACTCCACTATCCCGGTTTCGGGGGTGAGGAACGCGACGGTGTAGCGTTCGGCGGAGTAGAGCGCGCCGGGATTGATAACGCGGGTGCGGCCGATCACTTCGTCTCGCTCCTCGTGCGTGTGGCCGTGCAACACGTAGTCGTACTGCTGCGAGTCGATCGCCTCGTTGAGGGAGCGCAGGCTTGTGCCGTGGTAGACGAAGAAGCTCTTCTCGGCGTGGGTGAAGGCGAGGGTGTCGCCTATATCGGTGAAGCCAAGGTCGCGGCAAATCCTCTTGAGGCCCGAGCGCTCGAAGTCGTTGTTGCCGAACACGAAGCGCATCGGGAGGCCGGCAAAGCGCTCAACGGTTGGGGGCGACACGATGTCGCCGCAGTGCACGACAAGCGCCGGAGCGCGCTGCTTTAAGACCTCGACCCCACGCACGACGAGGCGGGTGTTTTCGTGGGTGTCCGAGATGATGCCGACGAGGGTCATGTATGCGTCTTCCTTGGTAGCTTAGGGCCTTCGGTGCTCATTTGTAGCGCAGTCGATGGGGTGACCATAGGGCAGATCGCCTGGCCCAAGCCCTGCCAGCGCTCCTGGTGACGAGGCCGTCCCGACGAAAAATTCACGCCCCCGAATCAGCCCGAAACCTACTATTCAGTACGTATTCGGGGTGATTCCATGTTTGATCCAGTAATAGCTGGATGCTACGGTCGATTGGCGCAAAAGAGGCTGTGCATGAACCCCTTAAACTCCAGGCGAATTGAGCGTGCAGCGGTCGACATCGAGCGGCTCGAACTGAGCATCGCCCCTCTACCGCCGAAGCAGGCCAAAGGTGGTCCTGTTCTCCTAAGCAGCAGGAACCCGAGAGCCCCAATTGACGAGAGAATGCTGCTGCGCCTCTTTGAAAAGACGGTGGGCATCCTGTTCAAGGCGAAGCCTGCTCGATATGAGGCTACTGCCAATCCTCCCCCCAGGCAGCTGATTGAGTTCTTCTCGTTGCTGACCAGCCACCCAGGCCTCCTGCTCGACTGCCTAAGCATCAATCGCGGGAAACTGAGCACGACCCACCGCAGAGAGGCTCTGTACGCAGCGGCCGGAGCGTTCGGCGCTTCGCAGTCGATGTTTGAGAGGGGACTCGACTTGCAGACTGAAGCCAAGGCGGCTGGCAAAGCAACGCCGACATCCTTTGAAGCGGTAGCCGCGTACATCGCGCGTTCTCGCATGGCTACGGTCGATGAGCTGATGAAGGAAGCTTCGACGTTCGGTGTCCCGATAGTGAGGCATTTTCTCGCTTTTCGAAACTTCCCCGTAAGCAGGCTCAAGAACGAGCTCCGCGAGATTGTGCCTGAGGCTGTTTTGCTGTCGCGGACGCTGCACAAGTGCGACCTGACTGCTGTAATAAACGAGATCTCAGTAGACGGCATCGCTTCAGTCGGAACCAAGAGCGACGAGCTGCTTCAAGATGTGATCGAGCTGTATGCAGCCCTGGGGAAAGTTGTCTCAGAGTTTGCGAGTGCACTCTGCCCCGAAGAAGATCTATGGCAAGCTCTGAGGGGGCTGTCCGTAGACGACATTGCCAGAAGCGCGCTCGGAACGTTTTCGGAGCGACTCACGGGAGCGCGAGCAAAGGAGCGCGCGCTTCAGGAGGCTGAGGAAAGCCGGAAAGCTCGGAAGATTGCGAGTTCAATGGAAGATCGCCGTAAAGCGGAAGAGGTCATGCTTCAGCGGGAGGAAGCGCGACAGGAAGTGGCTTCGCGCGAGAAGCAGAAGCAGCTCGACTCGTTCCACTCTGTGTTCCAGCCGGCTCCAATCTCTACAGAGTCTGTTGCGGTTCTTGAGCAGCTTAAGGCTGGCGACGGAATCCCGCACGCACGCCGCGCTGCGGCGCAGCGCCTGCACGCAATAGTTGAGTGCCTGCGGATTCACCTCTTTGACTTCCGCGGCGATGCTCGAGACCGAGAGGGGGATCCTCTCGTGCAGCAGCTGGCCAAAACGGTCTTCTCGCCCGCAAATCTTGGGCTAGCGGCGCAGTCCTTTGATATCGATGCGGCGAAGTGCCTGCAGGTGAGCTTGCCGGAGAAGTCTCCGGTAGAGCCAGTGGTGCGAGCTGTCAGCGACATGTTCCGCTCGTCCCTTGCGTGCCGAGCGACGATTCTGACCATGCTCGATCAGGCAGACGGAATTCTGCTCCTGGCAACGCTGCTGTTGCCACCTTCAGCGGCGTTAGGCTACGCACGGGAGCGCAACTGGAATGCCCATGGCGTAAACGTCAAAGGTGAAAACGTGAGGGTGCCGCTCGCCGAGAAGCTGCGGCGGGTGATTGAGGACAGTATCGTGCTCAAGGCGGCTCGGGCCGCACTTGAGTCTCCTGAGGCCTCGGCGAAGGCGCCTGCCCGGCCAGTAGTCCAGATACCTGAGTGGATTGAAGAGGTCATTAACAGGGACGAGTTTGCGTACTCGCTAGAGGATGGTCGGGTCCTCGTGGCGCTCAAGGAAGAGCCAACGGCAGCGCTCTACATTCCAGCGAAGTGCTTGCAGGACAAGACGCACTTCCAGAAGGAATTTAAGCTAAAGCTCGATGAGCTCCTTTCCCGTGTTCAGGTTGAGCGTGAAATCGCCGAGCTGCGCACCGCATACGGGTTCGAGGTGGAGCGCAGGAAAGATGAAGAGTCGCCGGTAGTTTCGTTGTGGCACGGGCCGTATGAGCTGGAAGCCGAGCTTAAAGGGCTTCCCAAAAAATGGGGCTCGGCTATCGAGTCTTTAAAGCTCCGGTTCCTTGAGCACGAGAAGAGCTGGGAGGTCTTGCTGCACAGGGCAGAGGAGCAGCACTTTTCTGTTGCGCGAAAAGACAGTGGGGTAGTGCTCAACCATGCGCTGCTTGGCGCCCACCCGCTTGCAGCGGGTCCCTACATACCTATCCGCAAGTTTGATGAAGTTGCTGCCCTGATAGAGCGGGCGCTCGTTGCTGAGCGCAGAGAGAGCGAGGAAGCCTCGCGGGTGCGCAGGGCGCTTGAGCGCCGAGACAAGACAGTCCGCGAGCAGGTGCTTCCGCTTAACGGCGAAGATATCCTCGTTTTTGATGCCAACGTTTTCTTCTTTCTGGCAGCGCCGCGGGCTGGAGGGGGGACGTGGCTCGACCTGCTCAGTGCCACAGCTTCTCTCAGCAATGTGCGGGTGATGATCCCTGCGATTGTTGCTGACTTTGAGGTGCTCTGGCGTGTGGTTCCGTTTGATCGGCTGGATTCTGCGCCGCTCAAGGAAGGCTTCAAGGACCGCCTTACGGATAGAGACAGGGATATCCGCGAGTTCTTCGAGGGCGCTTCGCGAATCAAGATAACTCCGGATGAGGCTGGCTACGTGCAAGGAACGCCAGGGCCGAACCGAAAGCTGTGCATCGTCGAGAGCCCAGGAGATGGCGAGTTCTATGAGCGCGCCCACCAGCTTCTTAGCCAGTGCGGCGGGAATACTCAGGCCTTCTGGGAGCGTGCCCGAGCTGAGCTCTTTGGGCGCGGGCTCGGAGACGAGGCTATCTCGCGCTTCTTGCGTAGCTGCCCCTTCAACAATAGGGTGACAGTCGTTACCTCTGATGTGGTCTACAGCAGACATTCAATGCCGCGCACCACGGGCATCGGGGCGCCGGTGTCATCGTGCACGGTTGGGATGTACGTTGCGTCAGAGTGCTCGCTGCGCTCTCGTGAGCTAGGGGCGCGGCTAAAAACCCCTGGAGCGACACACTTCCACATTATCGCAGGAGATATAAGGCGGCACATCGCATCGCTCGGGCGAAAGGAGGCTCCATTGTTCGCTGATGGGCACCTTGGCGCAGCGGCCCAGAGCAGCGGCTTAAGGCCGATCTCTATTGAGCAGATAATCAGGAATGGGTTGGTGTAGCTCAGCGAGCTGCATGGCTCTGGGCGGCGGGCGACGGCCGCAGGTTGACCGCCGCCGGAGCTGCAATGTCGGCATCGCGCCCTAGTTCAACTCGAAAGAAACAGGAACGACAATTGCTAGGGAGTCTTTCCTTAGGTCTTTCGGAAAAGGCGGGAATGGCGCTGCGCGCTCAACCATTTCCTTGAGCTCTTCGTCGAGAATTGGAGATGAGGTGGATTGCACGATCTCGAATCCAGCTACTTCACCCTGCGATGAGATGCGCAGACGAATGGTTCCTTCGCCGGTCGTGTGTCGCCTTAGGGCTCGTTCGGGGTAGCGCTTAGCGCGAGCTAGCATCGTTGCAACCATGTCTTGGTAGCTGATGCGAGCGGGCTCGCTCGGGTCGCCGGTGCCGTTTGGCACGCCGAGCGTTGAGGTGTTGAGCGAGGCGCGGGCATCAGCATCCTTGCTGTCGGTGGTCTTTGAGTCTGGGGCGCTCTTCGGCTCCTGCTTCTTTGGCGAGAGCTTCTTCGCCTCGATAAACTGCGAGGGCTGCTTCTCTTCAGGCTTTGGCTTCGGGGGCGGCGCTGGCTCGACGTTCTCCGGCACCTTGACGGGTGAGGGGTGCTGGACTCCTTGGGCTAGGTTTGTGTCGAGGGCTGAGATCGGAACGATAGAGACAGAGATGTCGAGGTCGTGTGCACGGCCCTGCAGCTCGCTGCAGGAGAGCAGGTGGTAGATGAGGGCGACGAGCACTGCTCCGACGTGCAAGCCAACCGAAGCGGCCACAGAGCGCCTGAGGATGAAGCGGTCGTTGTCGGCTGGACGCACGGGTGTCCGAGCGTCTGCGGGCAAGGCCGCAGGGCTCTGGTCGAGCTGCAGGGTCCATAGTGATTGAGCGGCGGCGGACACGTTCCTCAGTTTCTCCATCTAACCATTAATACGTCGGAGTCATACGAATACTACAATTTGTTATTGATTATCAATTCGCGCGCTTGACATATCAAACAACGGAAAGGTATAGGATGCTCGCCGATGGGTTGTATTAGCTACTTCGTTGGCGATTTGTTGTGCTAACTAGCTGATATTCAACCTCTTTGTATGAAGTTCCTGCGGTTCGTCCTTTCTTTGGCTGCCTTTCTTCAGCCGCTCATTACCGCCATGCCGACGGCCTTCGCGCAGTCCGGTGAGCCCCTAACCGACAGCGATGACGGTGGATACAGTAACCCGACCGACGCCCCGCGTGAGGAGGCTGCGACCGACCGAGACGAGAAGATCCTTGAGCGCATTACGGTGGTGGGTAGCCCAGACAGGCTCTCAGAGATTCCGGGTTCTGCGGCATTCCTCGACGGCGAGCAGCTCGATGAGGCGAAGACCGGACTGGGAGACATTACCCGCGCGCTCCGGACGGTGCCGGGCCTCAACATCGTTGAAGAGGACGGCTACGGCCTCAGGCCGAACATCGGTATGCGCGGAACCCCCTCGGAGCGCAGCAACTCGATCACCCTGATGGAGGACGGCGTGCTCATCGCGCCGGCCCCGTACGCAGCTCCCGCCGCGTACTTCTTCCCATCCTTTGCGCGCATGGCGGGAGTCGAGGTGCTGAAAGGAGCCGGGCAGATCAAGTACGGTCCGCGAACCACGGGCGGCTCGCTCAACATGCTCTCGACCGCCATCCCAAGCTCGATGAAGGTTTCGCTCGATGCGGCAGCGGGCAGCTACGATACGCAGCGCGCGCACCTCTACGTCGGAGACTCGTTTAGGTACGGCGGCTACCTGCTTGAGACGTTCCAGCTCCACACCGACGGCTTCAAGGAGCTCGACAACGGCGAGGACACAGGCTTTGACCTCGGCGACTACGTGGCGAAGTTTAGGATTAACACAGACAAAGATGCTGAGATGTACCAGCAGCTCCAGTTCAAGTTCGGATACTACGAGCAGGACGCCGACGAGACGTACCTGGGGCTCACGAGCGGAGACTTCGCGAAGACCCCGCTGCGCCGCTACGCCGCATCGCAGAACGACAAGGTTGAGATCAACCAGTACCAGTACAGCCTTCAGCACTACATTGAGCTCTCAGACAAGTGGGACGTAACGACAACTGGCTACTACAACACCCTAGACCGTCGCTGGAACAAGCTCGACTCGGTCGGTGGGCAGTCGCTCTCAACGGTGCTTGAGAAGCCAGCAGATTACGCAGATGCCTTCTCCTGGCTTACGGGAGAGGACAGCCCGGAAAATGCCCTTACGATGCGCGACGCAGACCGCAACTACTTCGCGCGCGGCGTGCAGACCGTCATGGTCGGCAAAGTCGACACGGACCTGATGGATCACCGCATCGAGTTTGGCGCCCGCTACCACCAGGACCAGGAAGACAGGCAGCAGGTAGACAACGGCTACCAGATGCTCGACGGCGACATGGTGCAGACCTTGACCGGCGTGCCGCTCAGCCAGACAAACCGCATCGGCTACGCTGCGGCGACTGCGCTCTACCTCCAGGACACCGTGACGGCCGGAAAGTGGCGCTTTATCCCGGGCCTGCGCTTTGAGGACATTAAGCTCGTGCGCAAGGACTACGGAAAAGTGGATCCAGACCGCAGCGGCGAGAGCCTCAAGGAGAACACCAACCACATCGACGTGGTCATCCCCGGTATCGGCGCCGAGTACTCCTTCTCTCCTGGCTTGGCGGCTTTTGCCGGCGTGCACAAAGGCTTCTCTCCTCCCGGACCGAGTGACGTCCAGGGCCTAAAGCCTGAGGAGAGTATTGCGTACGAACTCGGAACGAACATCAAGCGGAACTCGCTCGTGTCGCAGGTGACGTTCTTCTACAACGACTACGACAACCTGCTCGGCCAGGACTCGCTTTCAAGCGGCGGCACAGGCTCGGGCGACCAGTTCAACCTTGGCAAGGCCTTCACGTACGGCGTCGAGTCATCGCTCCGGTACGACCTCAACGAGTGGTTCGGCAGCACCTTCAATTACCCGGTGTACGCAACGTACACCTACACCGACGCCGAGTTTGACTCGACGTTCTTCAGCGATCAGTACGGGCAGGTAAATGACGGCGACAAGATTCCGTACATCTCGCCGAACCAGTTTGCGCTCGGCGCTGGTGTCGAGCACCAAGACTACGGAAAGCTCCTCCTGCGTTCGTACTTCGTTGAGGCGATGTACACCGAGCCGTCGATTTCATCCGATGTGCGCGGGCCCAAGACCGACTCGTACTACGTCGTCGACGCGCACGTGGAGAGCCCTGACCTTGGCAAGGGCGTTCGAATCTACGCGGACTTCACCAACCTCTTCGACAACCAGTACATCGTCGCGTGGCGCCCAGCCGGCGCGCGCCCAGGCGCGCCGTTTACGGCGCTTGGGGGTATCAAGTTTGCGTTTTAGGGGAGAGGGGCGTGCGAAAAAGGGGCCGACATCCTCTGTAGAAAGCATGTCGAGTCCCAAAGCAGCTTGTAGTGGGGGATTTCATTACTGGTCTTCATCCTAATCCTGCCCTTTCTCCTGCACCGACTCCTGCTCATAATCGGAACATTTTCGAGGATTGCTGGCGAGACTCGTGTCGAAATACCCGGATGATGACGAGGAGCCCGGTGCAAGTGAAGGAGAATGAAAAGGAGGAGGAGCTCAGTGCAGGTGCAGGATGAGGATAAAGATTAGCATGGAGAGTAAGATCCTCCCCCACGATACTGTATGAGACTAAAGATGTTTTCTACAGAGAGTATCGCCCGGTTTCGCATCAGTACGAGTAGCTCCTAGAAGGGATCCCGCTCGAGCGCACCTGCGCCATCTGGCCGTCGAGCGGCTCCACAGAGTTGGCGTCGATGTAGGCTATCTCCCCGACGCGCTCGAGCTTTCCGCTGACAAGCAAAACAGCCGCCATCATGACGGTTCGGTGCATCTGCTCAAAGAGTGCGGGGCGCACGATGACGTTAAACGATCCTGTCTCATCCTCAAGCGTGAGAAACACTACTCCCTTTGCTGTTCCTGGGCGCTGCCGGATGATTGCGAGGCCTGCGGCAGAAGCCCGCGATCCGGGGCGCAGCCCATGTTTCGGCGAGAGCTGCTCGGCGGTGCAGGCGCCTAGGGTGTCGAGGTGCGGGCGGAGAAATTGTAGCGGGTGCGCCCGGAGCGAGAGCCCAGTTGTGGCGTAATCCGTGAACATCTCTCGCTGTAGCGTTGACTCAGGCAGCCGGGCAGAGCTGCCGGCAGCGCGGCTCCCTGTGCGAGGAGAGAGGAACGCATCAAGCGGCGCCGGCGCAGCCGGAAGCTCCTGTATCTCCCAGTGCGCCGGACGGCGATTGAGCGAAACGCTCCCGAATGCGTCAGCGTGTGCCAGCCGTGTCAGCGCTGCCTTTGAGGCTCCGACGTTGCGCCCCCACAGCTCGCTGACAGAGGAGAACTCGCCGTCTCGCTCAACAGAATGCTGCAGGCGCGAGGCGCTCTCTTCGCGCAGCCCGGTTACGAGCCGAAGCCCGAGCCGGAGCGTCGGCCTGCTTTCGCCACTATGCTCGACTGAGCAGTTCCACCCACTCTTGTTTGCGTCGATCGGGGCGGCGCTTACGCCGTGGCGCTGCGCATCGCGCACGATCTGTGCTGGCGCGTAGAATCCCATCGGCTGGCTGTTGAGCAGCGCGCACGCAAACTCTGCCGGGTAGTGGCGCTTGATCCATGCCGAGGCGTACACGAGCAGCGCAAACGAGGCGGCGTGTGACTCAGGGAAGCCGTACTCGCTGAAGCCCTTAATCTGGTTGAGGCAGGTGTCTGCGAACTCCTCGGTGTACCCGTTGGCGAGCATCCCTCTAGTGATCTTCTCCTTGAAGGCCTCAATCACTCCCTTGTGGGTCTTCCACGCCGCCATCGCGCGCCGCAGCTTCTCTGCTTCGCCCGGAGAGAAGTTGGCGAGCGTGATAGCGAGCCGCATCGCCTGTTCCTGAAAGATCGGCACGCCGAGGGTCTTCCCCAAGATGCGTTCGACTCGCGCGTCTGGGTAGTAGGGGCGCTCAAGGCCGTTGCGCCGGCGCAGGTACGGGTGCACCATGTTGCCCTGGATAGGCCCGGGGCGCACGATGGCGACCTCAATCACGATGTCGTAGAAGCACCTGGGCTTAAGTCGCGGGAGCATCGACATCTGCGCGCGCGACTCGACCTGGAACACGCCGATGGTGTCAGAGACGCACAGCATATCGTATACCGCCGGATCTTCGCGCGGGATCTCGTGCAGGGCGAGAGGCTTTCCGCGGCGAGCGCCGATGAGGTCAAGCGCCTTGCGAATGCAGGTCAGCATGCCGAGCGCCAAGATGTCGATCTTGAGCATGCCGAGCTCCTCAATATCGTTCTTGTCCCACTCGATCATGGTGCGGCTCTCCATGCCGGTGTTGATGATTGGCACTATCTCGCATAGCGGGTCGTTCGAGATGATGAATCCGCCGACGTGCTGCGAGAGGTGGCGCGGGAACCCAATCAGCTCCTGCGTGAGGGCGAGGGTGTTTCGCACCGTTTCGTCGTCAGGAGAGAGCCCCAGCTCGCGTAGGGTTGTGTCTGTGACGGTGTAGTCTGTCCAGCGGTGGACTTCCTTCGCGAGTCGATCGACCAATTCAAGCGAGAGCCCGAGCGCCTTTCCGACCTCACGCACGGCGCTGCGGGCGCGAAACGTGATGACCGATGCGGCAATAGCGGCACGGTCGCGGCCGTACTTTGCGTAGATGTACTGGATAACTTCCTCTCGCCGCTCGTGCTCAAAGTCGATGTCGATGTCGGGCGGCTCCTGGCGCTCCTTGCTAACGAAGCGGGCGAAGAGCAGGTCTATCTGCGTTGGGTCTACGGAGGTGATGCCGAGGCAGTAGCAGACAGCAGAGTTTGCCGCGGCACCGCGCCCCTGGCACAGGATCCCCTTGCTGCGCGCGAATGAGACGATGTCGTGGCAGGTGAGGAAGTACTTCTCGTATTGCAGCTCGTGGATCAGCGCGAGCTCTTCAGCAACCGCTGCCTTCACGCGCTCGGGGACCCCGTTTGGGTAGCGTGCTTGGGAGCCTTTCTCAACCTGCAGCGAGAGCTGCTCAAGCGGGCTCTTCCCTGCAGGGCAGATTTCTTCGGGGTAGGTGTACGTGAGCTGGCCGAGCGAGAAGTGGCACGCCATCTCAGCGATCTCCTGCGTGCGAGAGATGGCTTGTGGGATGTCGCGAAAGAGGCGGCGCATCTCGCGCGGATCCTTTAGGTGGCGTTCGCCGTTCTGGAAGAGTCGTGCCCCGGCCTGCTGAACCGTCAGCCCCTCTCGGATGCAGGTCACAACGTCGTGCAGCGGCTTGCGCTCAGGAGTGTGGTAGTGGACGTCGTTCGTTGCAACGACCGGAATCTCAAGCTTCTTTGCGGCTTCGACTGCAGCCGCAACGAGCCGCACGTTGCTTGGGCCGTAGTTGAGCGTGATCGCGACCGAGAGCAGCTTCGGGTCTGGGCACGCTTCACGGATGAGCGCTGCAAAGTTTAAGAATACCTCATTCCGTGACACGGCTGCCGGGCCGCCCTGCGTGAATCCGGCGTAGTGCAACCGGGTCTGAAAGAAGGGCGGTAGGAGGATGACCGAGAACTCTCCCAGGTGCGGCAGGAGCTCTGCCAAGTTTAAGAAGAAGTCGTTCTTCGACACGTCGTGCTTCCCGGTTGTGATGAGCCGGCAGAGGGTGGCGTACCCGCGGCGGCTGAGCGGGTAGAGCAGCACAGAGCTTCGGCAGTACGGAGAGGCTCGGTCGACGAGGGCTCGCGACGGGTCACCGTCGAAGTCGAGATCGAGCCGGCAGCCGGCGAGGAGCTGGACGCCTGCCTCCCTCGCGGCAGTTTGGGCGCGAACGATTCCGGCCAGGGTGTTGTAGTCAGTGACGCCGACCGACGAGTAGCCAAGCTCAGCCGCACGCCACATGACCTCGTACGGGTGGCTTGCGCCGCGCAGGAAAGAGAAGTTCGTTGCGACCTGCAGCTCAGAGTACATAGCTAGGGCTAAGCCCACACTCCGTGCAGAAACCACTCAAGCGACCCTTGGTCCCGGTACACCCAGAGCCAGCGCCCAGAGTCGTCCTGTACCTTGAAGTAGTCGCGTTCGGCGAATTGAGAGCGGCTCTCTGAAGGTGCCCACCACTCTGGCGCTATCCGCTCAGGCCCGATGCCGGTGATGATCTTGAGCTTCTTTCCGCGCCAGTGCAGGAACGACGGCGGCTTGTCCGGCAGCATCGCAATAGTCTGTACCGGCTCAGGCAGAGGCAGCAAGAGCGACGGGCGCTCGCGCAGGGAGTATGGGACGATAGGCTCGTGCAACGCGGCAGGGCCTGCGGTGTCGATTGCGGAGACGTACCCAAACGAGCGCTCTGGGATGTAGGAGCGCGTGAGGGTAGCGACACTGACGCGCGCCTTGCCGAGCCGCACAGAGAATGCGTTCATAAGCTCTGCGCGGCTGCGCGAGGTTGCCGAGTCGTGCGACGGGGAGAGCGAGCGCTGTTCTGAAGAGGCTTCCTCTACCTGCTCCGCCCGCAGCGCCACATCGCGCACTTCGCCGAAGAAGTTCATGCCCTCCACAATCGGCTCGATGACCGCAGCAAGGTGCGAGATATCATCAGTTGCCGCTGCGAGCGGAAACTCCTTGGTCGAGCTCTCGCCGGTGCAGTCGTGGATGGTGAGGAAAAAGATCTTGGCGCGCTTGCCGCGGCGCTTGAGCTGCGCCAACAGGTCCGCAAAGAGGTGGTTAATCGCCACAATGACGCTCTTCCTGCTTGAGAGCGGAGGCTCGAAGGTGCGCCGAGAGCGGTAGGTGCGCGGCGGAGTGACCGTGTGCAGCCGCTCTTCGATGGCGCCAAGCGCCTGCTCAAGCCGGTACAGGAGAAACTTTCCGAAGCGCTGCGAGAGCGAGAGCCTCGGCAGGTTTAAGAGCTGCCCAATCTGCGTCACTCCAACGTCAGAGAGGAGCGCAGCGCTGCGCTCATCGATTCGCAGCGCCTGCACGGGCAGGAGCGATATTGCACGCGGAATCTGTTGCCGGAGGCGAACAGTTGCAGGAACACTCGGCGCCCCGTAGCGAGAGAGGGCCCAGGCAGCCCCGATCGTTGGCGCAACAGCAATGTGCGCTGCACCACCCAGCAGGGCGCGGAACGAGGCTGCAAACGATGCTGCATCGCCGTGCAGGCGCTCAGTGCCAGTCAGGTCGAGCGTAATGCCGTAGTGCAGCGGGCCGACCTCTGAGAGAAGGCCCGCAGAGCGGGCGTTGAAGAGCGCCTCGTCGAGCGCAACGAGCGGCGAGAAGCGCAGGCACCACGTTGCGAGCGTGTAGAGCGCGCGGCAGTCACGCACTGGGTCAAACGTCTCAACGAAGGCCCCCGGCGCCATGGCGCGGGCGAGCGGCAGCGGCATCCCGATCCGAACGCCAGCGCGCGCAGAGAGCTGGCAGCAGCGTCGCACCGCGAGCTCGTCCTTGCCTGTTCCGGCGAGGATGATAGGCCCGCTGTGCCTTTTGGCGCTGCTACGTCCCGAATCTTTGAGCAGGAGCTTGCGCTTGGTGACTTGTGTCGACCATTCGGGGAAGTACGCGCAGAGATACGTCCGCTCCCGATCCATAACTATCCTCCACAGTGACTAGCCACGAGGAGACGGGAGCAGCACTCCCCTTTGTTCGCCTCAGCGAGAGCTCCCACGTAGGCGCTTCTGTTGATGACGGCGCGCACGAGAGCGCCCAGCTCGTCATTGCAGCGCTTGGAGCAGGCTGCTCTGTGTGGCGCTTGATGAGCAGGGCGGCTGTGCCGTGCGCGCGTGCAGAGAGCGCGAAGCGGCGTGTTGTCGCAAGTGACACGCTCGGCGAGTCAGCGATGACGAGCTTTACTGCAGGCGAGCGGAGCGCAGTCTCGATCGCCCACAGGGTGAGCTTCTCCGTGGGCGGATCGATGAAGAGGCAGCTTGAGAGGCTCTCAGCCGAGAGCACGAAGGGAGCTGGCCAACAGCGTCGCCCGATCCACACAATAAGAGGCTGCGTTTCTTTGAAGCTAGAGCCGTGCCACCTGTCGTGCTCAGCGCAGCGATCTCGCTGCGAGGCGAGAGCGTTGCGGGCGAGCAGCGCCGGGAGCAGCAGAGCGCGCGTGACGAGGCCGTCTCGGTCGTTTACGCTCAGCTCGTGCACTGCGCCACACGCGAGGCCGCCATGGGGAAGAGATTCGTCGATCTCTGAAGCCCCAAACGGGATCGAGTCGCGCTTAGCTGTGGGGAGCTTCCACAGAGGAATTTCGGCGGACGGAACCCCTTGCCAGAGAACCCCTTTCGACAGGAGCGACTCAAGCGACGGGGTCTTGGTCTCTGAGGAAACCGTCTCTGAGGAAACCGTCTCTGAGAGAGCTGTCTCAGAGACAGCTGTAAGGTGTGGTGCCATACGACTGGGTATTTTTTAAGTAATGCCCAATCGGGCTTCTAGTGTATTTCTATACTAGAATAAAGATAAGGAAGCATCAAGTGATTCCGTTGGAAGCGGGTAAAGCTCAGTATTCCAGATGGTTAGGGCTCTCTCGGTCGAGCAGAGTCGCTACAGCCCCAGCTCCTTCAGCAGCGCATCCGTCGACTCCTGGTCAACGCTCTGCTCAGCCTCTAGCTCAGCTGCACTCTTCGGGTTTGGCAGCCCCACGTTGAGCTGCTCGAGAAGCGCTTTGAGGTAGACCTCAACGTCACACACGAGCCGCATCACCTTCTTTACCTTCTGGCCGCACAGGTCTTGGAACTCCTGCGAGATGACGATGTCGTGTGCGACGGCCTGCATGGCGTGGTTGAGCGCTCTGTACTTGGCGACGAACGAGAGCGCAGCGGCTGGCTCAAGCTTCCCGCTTTGCGCGAGCTGCTCAAGCTCTGCTAGCTGCTTCTCGCCCTGTTTCACGATCTTGTGCTGGCTTTCGACGAGGTTAAAAACCTTGTGGCTCGCTTCATTGGAGTCCGACAAGACCGACGACAGCTTTAAAATTGCGTCAGGGATGTTCGTCGATGACATCGTGACCGATGCAGGGTCGAAGCCGCTTCGTATGCCGTGCAGCGTCTCTTGCAGCATCTTGAGCTTGTGCGGCGACTCCGCGCCGAGCAGATCTCGCAGCGCTTGGCTTATGTCATCGACAGTGCAGATGCGGGTATGGTTTTGGCTGGAAGGATTGTGGCTCATGCCTGCTGTGCGCCCCCTAGGCGCTCTTCTTGTTGAAGATTGCCTTGAGCTTCTCTTCGAGGGACTCAACAGTGAAGGGCTTCACGATGTACTGAGAAACTCCAGCTTTTGCGGCTTCGATGACGTTTTCGCGCTTCGCTTCGGCTGTTACCATCAGGAAAGGGATCCCTTTGAGCTTGTCGCTCGCGCGCACAGCCTTCAAGAAATCTATCCCCATCATGTTCGGCATGTTCCAGTCGGAGATGATGAAGTTGAAGTCTCCCTTCTCAAGCTTCGCCAACGCATCCACGCCGTCGACCGCCTCTGTGATGTTGTGAAGCCCCAAGGCTCCGAGGGACTTCTTGACGATCTGGCGCATCGTCGCAAAGTCGTCGACGACCAGAATTTTCATGTTTGGATCAATGCTTGGCAGCATGCTCAGCCCCTCCCGAAAGCTGCTTCTCTACGATACCTGCTCTTTCTGTTGCTGTTCCGGAAACTCCCCTGAGAAGCTCTTGTCTGACGCCATACGCTTCCACTCAGACTCGCTCGACACAGGGTCGCGCTGTCCCTCCTTGTGGCTCCAGTACTCCGCACGTGGCGATGCGTGCGAGTGCTTGCGGTGCAGCGGTGTTTTGCACAGCACGTCTCCTGGCTGCGCGATGTACGTCAGCCAGTATGTCGCTGCCTTGAAGTCTTCCGCTTGGAAGACCTCCTCAAGCCTTCCCTCTGCGTTGATGCGATAGATGATGAACGGCACCTTCCAATCCATATATAGCTCCTCGTCAGAAACCGCACCCAGCTTTAGTGGATTCCCTTAGTGCATGTATCGGCCTCTTTCCCGGGCGGTTTACGCTTCGGGGCATTTTTGCGCTCGCAGGCTTTCGAGAATCATTTGCAATGCTTCAGGAGTGGGGAAGCGGCGCGGTTGCAACCTCAATTTGCGCCTCGCTACGCCCGCTGCTCTGCTGAGGCGCTGCTGAGAGCTGCTGTTGAGAGCGCCGCAGCTACTTGCGCCAGCGGGAGCACCGCTGACGCGAGGCCGGCATCGACCACGGCCCCCGGCATGCCCCAGACCGCACTCGTCTCCTTGTCTTGAGCCACGAATGGCGCGCCGATTTGGGGGGCTGGCGAAGTTCCGGCAGACGCTATGGAGTGGATCAAGAAGGCAGCTGTCGTGTGCGCAGAAGCCAAGCAGGGGAACCTCGAGGCGCGCATCCTCGGCTACAAGCGCGACGACGAGCTCGGCCAGCTGATTAACTGCATCAACGACATGCTCGATGTGACAGACGCCTTTGTGCGTGAGTCGAGGGCAGCGCTGGAGTATGCAGCCAAGGGCAAGTTCTTCCGCCGAGTGCTCCTGCGCGGCCTCCCAGGAACATTCAAGGCGGCAGCACGAGTCATCAACAACGGCACGGAAGAGATGGAGAAGGGCTCTCGCGCTCTCGATGAGGCCCGAGTCCGGCGCCTGAAGCTCGCAGACGAGTTTGAGCAAGCGGTGTGAGGCATCGTTACGACAGTTGCAGCTGCCTCAACGGAGCTCACAGCTACAGCTCAACTACTGGCGCAGAACGCAGCAGGGACGACTGACCAGTCGGTGGCCGCCGCTGCCGCATCTGAGCAGACGTCGGTAAACGTAGCGCGCGTGGCTGCTGCGACAGAGGAGCTTACCAACACCGTGTCAGAAGTAGGCCGGCAGGTTGAAGACTCTTCGAAGTTCGCAGTTGGGGCGGTGGCCGAAGCCGATCGTTCGTCGACAATCGTCAACGGGCTCTCGGAAGCCTCGAAGCGAATCGGGGGCGTGGTGAAGCTCATCTCGCAGATCGCTGGACAGACCAATCTGCTCGCGCTCAATGCGACAATCGAGGCAGCGCGTGCTGGAGATGCAGGAAAAGGCTTTGCGGTCGTTGCATCCGAGGTGAAGAACCTCGCGCAGCAGACTGCTTCCGCCACAGAGGAGATCCAGAAAGAGATTGAAGGCATCCAGTCGATCTCGGGGGAGACCGTACAGGCTATCTCCGGAATCGGAGAGACGATCAAAAAGATGCGCGAGATTGCGGGGACGATCGAGCATGCGGTCTCAGACCAGCAGGCTGCCACGAACGAGATCTGCGCAAACATCAACCAAGCTGCAACTGGCACCAAGGATGTTTCAAAGAACATCTCAGGTGTCACAATCGCTGCGCAGGAGACAAGCTCCGGGGCATCGCAGGTGCTCGAAGCTGCCCAAGAGCTCTCTCGGCAGAGCGAGTCTCTGCAGCGGGCCGTTGAGAACTTCCTGGTCAATGTGCGAGCTGGATAGGGGGGAAGCCTTTAAAGTAAGCGCCAGGATGTTGATATAACAGCTTTTTCTCGGCTCCTGGGCTGGCTAAATCCCTGCTCCCTTTGGCCCAACCCCCTCATCTTAATGAGATCGAGGGGATGGTCCAAAGCATGTCACGAGAACTAACAAACCCAGAACGAGCTGCGCTGACGCTGCTAAGCCTCGGCAAGGAGCTCGCCACTCAGGTTATGCAGAACCTGAGCGAGGAGGAGGCAAAGTCGGTTAGCCGCGCCTTCCTCTCTGTGTCTGAAGTCGACCGCGAGACTCAGTTCGTTACGGCCCGTGATTTCTTAAAGATGCTCAAGGCCGGAGAGACCCTCGTTCTCGACGGGCGAGAGTTCGCCAAGAGCGTCATCGCCGGTGCCTTCGGTGACGCAAAGAGCGAAGCGCTCCTTGAGTACATCTCGGGCGCAAAGAAGCAGCCGATCGGCACCATTATCGCCGAGGTCCCGGAGAAAGCCCTCTTCGGCTTCATCTCCGCCGAGCATCCGCAGACAGCAGCATTTCTCCTCACCATGATGAATCCGGACCAGGCTGCTACAGTGCTCAAGCAGATGCGGCCAGAGCTTCAGACCGATGTGTTAGTCCGCATCTCAAACCTAGCAAATATCAAAACAGAGATAATCGACGAGGTTCGCGAGGTAGTTCGTGGCCAGCTCCAGGCAGGAGACCTCAAGGACGAGCAGATCGGCGGCGCAAAGACGGCGGCCGATATCCTCAACTTCGTCGACCGCACGGCAGAGGAGCGCATCATTGGCGAGATCGAAGAGACCTTCCCAGACCTGGCCGAGCGCATTCGAGACCTCATGTTCACCTTCGAGGACCTCAAGGACCTCGACGACAACGCGATTCAGGCTACGCTCAAGGACGTGCCGCGCGAGCAGCTCGTGGTTGCCCTCAAGACCGCCACGCCGGAGCTCAAGGACAAGATCTTCAAGAACGTATCCTCTCGCGCTGCTGAAATGATAAAGGAAGACCTGGAAGCCCTTGGGCCGGTCAAGCTGCGCGACGTGGAAGCAGCCCAGCGCTCGATTACAGACATCGTTCGCAAGCTAGAGGCCCAGGGCAAGCTCGTTATCCCGGGCAGCGGCGGCGCCGACCAGGTCGTTTAGGGCTTTTCGCCACAGCCCCTTCGGCGCGGTGTACAGCCCCTAGCATCCCCGCTATACTCAGCCGGCAATCCTCTTGCCCCAAAGCGCCATGAAAAAGCAGATCCTCTACACCCTGGGCGCCATGCTCGGCGTCGTGCTGATACTCGGGTCAGTCAAGTTCTTTCAGATCCGCTCTGAGATGGCGAAGCACGCCAGCTTCGCTCCCCCTCCAGCCGCTGTCACGACCGCTGTTGTGCACCCGGTTGCTTGGGCAAGTGGCTTCGACACCGTAGGCTCCTTCAATGCGGTGCGTGGCTCCACCCTCAGCACGCAGGAAGCTGGCAACGTCGCCAAGGTCTCGTTTCAGTCCGGCTCAGCGGTAGAGGCCGGGCAGGTGCTGCTCGCGCTCGACACCGCTGTCGAGGAGGCCAACCTGCGCGGTGCTCGCGCCAGGCTCGAGCTCGCGCGCCAGCACCTCGCGCGCTCCAAGGCGCTGCGCACGCAGAGCGCCATGTCAGCAGCAACGCTGGAAGACGCCGAAGCGCAGGTGAGCCAAGCCGAGGCGCAGGAGCAGTCGATCCTGGCCGCCATTGAACGCAAGCGCATCGTTGCTCCCTTCTCAGGCCGGGCAGGTATCCGCGCCGTCAACGAGGGCGAGTATGTTCTCGCTGGCGCACCGCTTGTGCCGCTCTACACCGTCGATCCGATCTACTTTAACTTCTCCGTGCCGCAACAGATCGCTCCCGCGCTCAAGCCAGGGAGCAACGTAACAATCACGGTTGATGCCTTTCCTGGCAGGAGCTTCACCGGCTCAGTCACCGCTGTGAACCCGCAGATAAACGCAGATCTCCGCTCGATCGACATA
>CANLJX010000022.1 GCA_947491545.1 Deltaproteobacteria bacterium | reverse complement strand
CCAGGCGAGGGTCTGCCCAGCGCCCGTCCACAAAGCAAGCAGGAGTGCCGGGGCTTGGGTGCGACAGGCGGCGAACAATCGTCCAAAAGCGGATAAAGATACGCGCAACCGGTCGGTTCCGGTGCGATGCAAAAGTTTAGGTTTTACACCCGTGCCCTCATATATTTCGGCTGGATACATTTGCGCAAAGAAGAGCTTCATCGTTCGCCGCAGCAGCGTTTCTTTTTGTTCGATGTTCCGGCGCGTAAGTTTCCAACTTGGCCCAGGGAGACCCAAGCCTCGCGCCTACTCAATCAGCTCTATAGTCTTCGGGCTCTATCGGCGTCCACCACTCGCCACGCCATCCCGGCTACTACGGTGGCAGCGTATGCAGCCCCACAACGGCCTGGCACCTTTAGCTGCAGCAGCCCCTAACTCCCGGATAGCCACCCGCCCGTCCCTGTGCAAAAATCGCCGCGGCAGCGGCGCACGCTGCCGCGAAACGCTTTTTGCAAAGGTATCTCGCCATGAAAGTGCTGGTTATCGGATCGACTGGAACCCTCGGCTTGCCCATTACGCACGCGCTTGAGGAGAAGTACGAAGTGGTTCGGGCGAGCCACTCGCGCGCGCCCCACAAAGTAGATATCGCAGACCCGGCCTCGATTAAGCAGCTCTTCGCCAAGGTTGGCAAAGTTGATGCTGTTGTGTGTGCTGCCGGACACGCTACCTTTAGGCCGCTCGCATCCCTGACGGACGATGACATCCAGCTCAGCATCCGCAGCAAGCTGCTCGGCCAGGTAAACCTCGTTCGGCTCGGGCTTGAGTTCATCAACAAAGGCGGCTCGATCACCCTCAGTGGCGGCATGCTGAGCCGCGCCCCGATGCCGGGAGCGGCAGCCGTGAGCATGGTGAACGCCGGACTTGAGGGCTTCGTCAGAGCAGCAGCGTTAGAGCTGCCGCGAAGCATCCGGCTAAATCTCGTGGCCCCAGGCTGGGTGCGGGAGACACTGCTTAGCCTCAACATGGATCCTTCCGCTGGAACCCCGGCAGACCTGGTGGCTCAGTCGTATGTGTACGCCGTAGAGTCAACGTTTACGGGTCAGGTTATCGATGTGGTGGCGGCGGGGCGCTAGAGACCCCGCCTCCCTCCCCAATGGACAAAGATCAAGGGCGCAGTCGCTCAACGTGCTCCCTTCTTGCCCTGCACCTCACGGCTCGTGCGAGCGTTCAGGATAGGCAGTGCCGCGGGACCACGGTCCTTGCGCGGCGATGCCCAGAGAGCCACTTCATCTGCGCCAACTGTGTCGGGCAGCGCAAGCGGCTCGTCCGCAAGCTGGCGCGCAAACGCGCTCACGTTGTCAGAGAAGGCATTCGACTGAATGATGCCGAAGGGGCCGATACGGCCCTGAAAGTACGATGTGCCGAATGCTCCAACTACCAGGTCGGCGTTGTTCTTCGGAATGCCGGTTCCCTCGACTGAAAATCCGCCGAGCACGAGCGGCTTGTTCTCGTTGCCCAACGAGGCGATGTGAACTCCAAGAAACTTCCGCTCCCGAAACGAAACAGTCAGCAGGTACCACTGCTGCGGCTTGAGCGGCGCTGCGGCAAACGTGTGCCAGCTCCCTGCCCCCGATTCTCCCTGCCAGTAGACCTGCGGGCGAACTCCGTCGAGACCGCCGACGAGTGAGAGCCCGTAGCCAACTCTCTCTTTGGTATCAGGGTCGTACTTCCCCATGATGTTTACCCGCTCCTCTTTCTCAAGAGGCTGCCGTAGCTTAAACCAGAGGAAAAAGAGGAAGTCGCGATCAGCGAGCGGGGTCAGCTTCGGAGAATCCTCAACACGCACCGCGTTGGACGGCCCCTTAACGATGAGCGCATCGCTGAAGACGTCATCACCCTCTTGTCCGCTGATCGACTTGAAGGTGCGGTCGGAACCTGTAAAGAAGGAGCCGACGAACGTGACAACGTACAGCGCTAGGATGAAGGCGCCTAGGAAGCTACATCCGACGAGCAGCTTCGAGCGCGGTCGAGTGGAATCACCGGCAGATCTGCCCGTGTCGTTCGGAACCCTGGCTGTGCCGAGGGCAGACATACTAGACGCAACCGTTAAAGGACTACGCAACTATACTGGCCGAAAGAACGAACGAAACGACAGTCCGTTGAAAGAGCCGCGGGCCGAATCGGCACCGCATGCGAGCACACGAGTATAAACTACTCTGCTGCCTCTGAGTCAGCCGGAGCTGCTTCCTGATCAGTGCCCTCAGCAGCTGCCTCTTCACCGCCCTCAGCCGACTCGGCCTTCTTGCGGCTCTTGCGCTTCTTGCCACTCTCCTCGCCCTCTGCTGCAGCCGGAGCTGCCACCTGAGCGGCGATTACCTTGACCTGAACTGGGACAACTACCTCGGAGTGAAGCTTCACTTCGACCTTGTGAGCGCCCGGGCCACGGATGGCATCAATGACGCGGATCTGGCGACGGTCAACCTCGTAGCCAAGCGCCTTGAGAGAAGCCTCAACGTCCTTAGCCGTTACTGAACCGAAGCTCTTCCCCTTAGCACCTACCTTGAGGGTGAATTCAACGATTACCTGCTCAAGGATCTTGGCGAATTGCTCTGCCTCGGCCTTCTTCTTGATACGCTTTGAAACGATCGCCGCGAGCTTGTGCTTGAGCACCTTCTCGTTCGTCGTCGACGACTCAACCGCGATACCGCGCGGGATGAGGTAGTTGCGGGCAAAGCCGCGCTTAACACGAACCGTGTCGCCTACGTATCCGAGTGAAAGAAAATCTTCACGCAAAATAACTTCCATGACCAACTCCTATCGCAATTCTCTCTGGACTACTGGGCGTCCAATTACTCTACTCAAACGACTCAGCGCCGAAATCAAAATCCTCGCCCTCACCACGCGGCTGCGTGAGACGCTTAGGATTACCCCTGAACTTGCGGGTCTTTTCCTTGATAAGGTGTGTCTGGAACTTGTGCACCGAGTCAGTGATGCGCAGGATCGACTGCAGAGCGGTCGGAGCATCGTGATTCGATGACTCGTAGTTAAACGCCACGCAGAAGCCGAACTTCTGCTTCTGGAAGGCGAACGCGAGCTCCTTCTTGCCCCACTGGTCAACGCCCGTTACTTTGGCGTTGTTCGACGTGAGGATACCCTCAACCTTCTTGATCTCGTCCTTGACCTGCGCGTCGTTCAAGCGCGGATTGAAAATTACGATTGACTCGTATCGGCGAACTTCCATGACCTTCGTCCTTATTCTTGCTTAACTACCTTCGATTTCTAAAAGCTTACCTAGCGCGTCCGCACGGATAGACGGAAACGGCACGAGCGCCCAATCGAGCGCCCCGCAAAGCCGGGCGAGTCTACCAGATAGGCTTGAAAAGACAACCGATCCGGGCCCTTTGCTTAAGCGGCCCGACGAAATTACAATCCGGGCAGCTACGAGATATCAGCAAGTTACGCGAACTACGTCGGACTCGGACGAAGCTAACGGTTGAAACGGTTCTGAGCTGTTCGCAATCCTTCTCTGGCCAGGACCACCACCGCTTTCGCCGCGCGGATAAGAAGCTCCTCCACTATCAGGCGCTCCTCTGCCGTAAACTTACTAAGCACCCAAGTGGCAACCCCATCTTCAGACTGCGCTAACGGGCTCCCTGGCGGCGGCTTTCCGATTCCGACTCGGATCCGCGCGTACGCTCGGCCTCCACAGGTAGACGAGATAGACCTTAGGCCGTTGTGTCCGCCCTCACCCCCATCAACTTTGACCCGAACGGAGCCAAGCGGCAGATCGATCTCATCGTGCACGACGATAACCTCTGAGATCGGGGTCTTCTTGAAGGAGAGAAAATCCTGCAGGGGCTCTCCACTACAGTTCATGAACGTCTGAGGCTTAACAAGGGATGCACTCCAGCCGCAGATCGAGAGAGAAGCTTCCAGACGGCCTGCTCGCTCCTGCCAGCCGGTTCGATCAAGCGACCCTTCGAGGGCGGCTTTGGCATTGGCGGCGAGGCTGCTTTCGAGCTGGTCTTCGTCGGATGCGCCAGATGACGCCCGCAGAATATCGGTCACGAGGAAGCCTACGTTGTGGCGAGTCGTGAGGTAGCGCGGCCCCGGATTTCCGAGCCCAACTACCGTGCGATACTGCGCCGCCACGTTCACCTGTTTTTGTTATGAGATTACTTAGCTGGCTTCGCGGCCGGAGCCTTGGCAGCCGCAGCTGGAGCAGCACCCCCAGCCGGAGCAGCCGCTGCTCCGCCCTCTGTTGCACCAGCACCCTCTGCCGCCTTAGCCTCTTCCTCGGCAGCACGCGGAATAACGACGCTAACGATCGTCTCGTGCGGGTTGTCCGCAAGCACAACGCCCGCGCCGAGCTTGAGCTGCTCTGCATGAATCGACTCACCCAAGCTGAGAGACGAAACATCAACTTCGATAATCGAAGGAATGTTCTTCGGGAGACAGCGAACCGAAACCTCGTGGGTAACGACAGTGAGAATACCCTTCTCGACCTTAACGCCAGGAGCCTCTCCAACGACCTTGACTGGCACGTCTACGGTGATCTGCTCGTCGTCCTTGAGCGTCTGGAAGTCAACGTGCGTGACGCGACCGCTCAGGTAGTCCTGCTGGATCTCCTTCACAATCGCCGCCTTCCCATTCAATGCAGCGCAGCCGCTCTTGAATGTGAACACCTGCGAGCGGCGCGCCTTCTGCGCCAGCATCGTGAACTCCTTGTACGGAACTTCGACCGGGACCGGCTGGTCGTGACGGTGGTAGGCAACGCCCGGGATGCAACCCTGCTTGCGGCTACGGTTAGCTGATGCCTTACCGATGTTTGCTCTCTCTGAGACTTCGATGGTGAAATTTTCCACGGCTGTACTTCCTTCCTAAAAAGCGAGAGCGGGAAGCTACCAGAAGCACCGGGCAAGGTAAAGAGCTGCCATCCTTACGTTTCGGCAAATTCAGCTGCTCTAGCTTGAGGGCTAAAGGGCTTCAAACCGCTGCAATATCAACTAGTTAGCGAAACAGGCTACTGATAGAGTCGTCCGAGTGGATGCGCCGGATCGCCTCAGCAAAGAGCGGTGCTACTGACAGGACCGTGACCTTATCTCCCGTCGTGCCCCTGTCGTGCGGGATAGTGTCGCTGACGATCACCTCTTCAATCACCGACTCATTGAGCCGCCGCCGGGCGTCCCCAGAGAACACTCCGTGAACGCAGCACGCGACCACTTTTTTCGCCCCAGCCTTGACCAGGGTATCCGCAGCCTTCAGTAAGGTGCCGCCAGTATCTGCGATATCGTCCACGATGACACAGATGTCTCCCTCGACTTCACCCACCACAGTCATCGAGTCAACCTTGTTCGGGCCGCCTCGGCGCTTGTCGATAACAGCTAGCGGAGCATTGTCGAGACGGGTCGCCAGGAAGCGCGCTCGCTCCAGACCGCCAACGTCCGGCGAAACGATAGTGACGCCGTTGCTGCCGTACTTCGACTTTAGGTACGGCACCATGATCGGCAATGCATACAGATTGTCCACCGGGATATCGAAGAAGCCCATCATCTGGCCAGCATGCAAGTCCATCGTAAGGACGCGATCTGCACCGGCTGTAGTGATCATGTCAGCGATAAGCTTCGCAGTGATCGGAACTCGCGGCTTTACCTTTCTGTCCTGTCGCGCGTATCCGAAGTACGGGATCGCAGCAGTTATGCGGCCCGCAGACGATCGCTTGAGAGCATCGATAATGATCAGCAGCTCCATTAGGTGATCGTTTCCCGGAGTGCTGGTGCTCTGGATGACGAACACGTCACCACCCCGCACGTTGTCTCCGATCTCTACCGAGAGCTCGCCATCAGAGAATTGCACAACCTCAAGCGACCCGAGCGAGGCACCGAGCGTCGAGGCAACCGACGATGAGAAGTTTGGGTTCGAGCGTCCTGAGAAAATCAGCAGAGGTCGTGACACTGTGGCTCCTTGATCACACTGTGGCTCTTTGATCACGCCGCGGCTCCTTGAAGCGCGTGCGCTTCACTCACGAAGGCATGTCAAAGTTGCTTGCCCGGGCAGGGGTCGAACCTGCGTATGGCGGAATCAAAATCCGCTGCCTTACCACTTGGCTACCGGGCAATACGCAAGATGCACGCCAGCCGATCTTCCTCGGGGAAATCCGCCGCGCATGGCTCTCTTGATGCTGTTGAGTAGAACAGTTACAGGGGTTTGGCAAGCCTCGGTTGGGCTCACAGCGCGGATTTTGCCGGCGTGCCAGGCTCACAGATTGTGGCCCTGAAAAGAGTGGTCTCAAGCCCTCGCAAATCATTCTCAACCGCGCCGAAGAGCGCCTCCTCTCCTGGTTCGGGGATGGCAAATACCGCACATCCTGACCCAGTAACCCCGGACCTGCCCGGGAAGGCCCCACGCAGCACGGACAGGGCTGCCCCAACCTCAGGGACCATACCGACCACATCAGCCTCAAAGTCGTTCTCGATTAACTTTTGCAATCCAACCGACGGGTCGGCCGCAAAACGGTCCAATGCGCAGTCGGTCGTTGGGACCACAACGGGATGAGTCGTGCGGAAGCGGTCGTAGAAAGCCTTCGTAGGAACCGGAACTGGCGGCACTGCGATAAGGATCTCCCGACCGGCAAGGCCCTCAGAGGAAAGCTCGTCAACAACCTCGCCAATGCCAGAGACTCGGCACAACCCGCCCGTCAGTGCGTAGGGCACGTCAGCGCCGCACTCAAGAGCTGCGGCAGAGATCGCATGCTGGAAGCTCCCATCGGAGAGCCCGAAATCCGCTTGGATAAAGAACTGAAACAAACCACTCAAGATCCGAAGCACCGCTGCCGCATCGCTGCTCCCGCCCCCCAAGCCAGCTCCGACCGGGATCCTCTTCTCAAGAGTGATCCTGGCTCCAAAGGGCGGCTGCTCGAAATCAAAGGCGCGCCAGAAAGCGCGGTAGGCGCGCACGGCGAGGTTCCCCTCTACGTCATCACTGAGAGCCCCTGCAGGCCGCAGCTCCAGCTCAACGCCTGGCTCGGGAGAGAGCACCAGCTCGACCTCATCACTTAAGCTAGCCGAGCAGTTGAGCATGCTGAGGAGGTGAAAACCGTCGGGACGGCGTCCCAGCACTTTGAGGCGCAGGTTGACCTTCGCCAGCGCTCTCTCACGCAGAGGCTTCCCGTAGTGCGGCGCTGCCAGCTCCCTGAACTGCTCCGCTAGTACCCTTGCACGGATCCCGTTGCCTGACATCTCTCCCCCAATCCCGATGTATCCTACCGCTATCGGCTATGCAGTGAAAGGATCTCTCGCCTTTGGGGGAACAGCCGAGGGGTCTAATCTGGCAGCGCGCTCTGCGGCTCTCTACCGCGTGTGCGTGCCCGAAACCGATCAGATTAGTGCTGGATTATAATCAACAAAGAGAGCAGCGAGGACAGAGAGGGAAAGGTGCGCACAAGCATAACCCCCCTCGCTGTTCTCGCTGACCTCTTTGTAAATATTCTTCGCTTCGACCCTGAACCGGCCATCGCGGTATCGGTTGTTCTATACTTCTAACTTTCCCAAACGCGACCGCGAAGGAACGCGATAAAAGTGAGCGAGGAAAATTATCTACAAAGAGAGCGGCGAGAGCAGAGAGGGGAAGGTGCACTCAAGCATAATCCCCCTCGCTGTTCTCGCTGACCTCTTTGTCAATCTTCTTCGCTTCAACCCTGAACCGGCCATCGCGGTATCGGTTGTTCTATACTTCTAACTTTCCCAAACGCGACCGCGAACGAACCCGATAAAAATGAGCGAGGAAAATTACCTACAAAGAGAGCGGCTAGAGCAGAGAGGGGAAGGTAAAAACAAGCCAAACTCCCCTCACTGTTCTCACTGACCTCTTTGTCAGCATTCTTTGCTTCGACCCTGAACCGGAGATCGCGGCATCGGCCTTTCTATCCCTTTAACCTTCCCACGCGTGAGCGTGCCCGACCGGCGGTTTGGACAACGAGAGCAGCGGGGACAGAGCGAGGTAAGGGAATGAGGCCCCCTCTCGCTGCAACTCTTCCCCCATGCTCTAGCTTCTACCCCAAGACCCCCGTTTTCTCCTATCCTCCCCTCGCCTATAGTCAGGCCACGCATGAACACCACGCTCAACCTCGATGCAATCCTAAAAACCGCCCAGGAAGCTGCTCAACGCGGCGCCCAGATCGCCCGCGAGCAGCGTGCAGCGCTCTCAGTTCAGGTCTCTTTTAAGGAGGCCCGCAACCTCGTCACAAACGCTGACATCGCCTGCGAAAAAGCCATTATCGAAACCATCCGCGCCTCTTTTCCAGGACACGCGATTCTGGCGGAGGAGTCCGCGGCCAACGTCGCCCCAGCGCAATTTGCAAGCGGTCCGGTTTGGGTGATCGACCCGATCGATGGCACCACAAACTACGCCCACGAACACTACCAGGTCGGAGTTTCCGTGGCATTCGCTGTCGACAGCACCGTGCTCGTAGCAGCAGTCGAGGCGCCTTTCTTGGGTGAATGCTTCACAGCAATTAAAGGTCGCGGGGCTTTTTTGAACGGAAAGCAGATCAAGGTCCGCACCGTCTCAAGCGCGGAAGAGGCGCTGGTGGCAACAGGCTTTCCGTACCGTCGGGTGAACCTGCGGAACATCTGCGGTCGTGTTGAGCGTGTGCTCGCTCGATGCCGTGACCTTCGCCGGATCGGCGCTGCTTCGCTCGACATCTCCTGGGTCGGCTGCGGTCGGCTCGATGCGTTCTACGAAGAGGGCTTAAGCCCATGGGACGTTGCTGCTGCCGCGTTAATTGCGCGCGAGGCCGGAGCGCTCGTCGGGCATTTCCCGTTCGACCACGAGAGCCAGAGAAACACCACTGGCTACTCAGGCGATCTCTTCGCCGATAATATAGTAGTGGCGACCCCGGGATGCTTCTCGGAGCTGCAAGATATCTTGGCGGGGTAATTCGCTGCTTGCTGGAGCGCGACGATTACAGGTCGTCGCCCTCGTCTGGGAATCCGTCGCCCTCTTCCTCCGCAGATCGGTCGGTGTAGCGGCGCTCTTCGTTCTCTTGGGCAGTTTTGCAGTCGATACAGAGCTGCGCGACGGGGCGAGCCATCAGGCGCGCGACTGCTATCTGCTCGCCGCAATTTTCGCACTCGCCGTAGGTGTCATCCTCAAACTTAGCGAGAGCAGCGTCTATCTTCTTAAGGTGATTCAGCTCGCGCTTCCCAATCTTTAGGAGTGAGTTTTGGTTTATCTCAAGTGCTGCGATGTCTACCGAGTCTCCAGATGCTGTTTCAAGATCTGCCACCGAGGTGTCGCTGATATCATCGAGGTGGCGCTGGATGCGGCGCTTCTCCTCTTCAAGCATTGCCTTCAGGGTATCTGATTCTTTCTTCTTCATACGCTCATTCCTCTTAGGGGCCGAATCCGGGAGCTTTGTCTACCGCAGAAACGTCTTCGCCGCCATGATCACTCGCAAGCGAGCCTAGCCAGCTTCCGACTTTCTCTCATGTGAGCAGCCCTTTAGGTTAAACGAGCGAGCCCCCTGGTACAAGCATTATTAGCGTGATGCCATGTTTTTTGATGGGGTTAAACGGTATCTCTGAAGGTAGTGAGGCTGCGGGGTAGCGGCTGTGGCGGCTCGTCGCGGTGTCCTTCAGGAAGTGCCAGGAGGTCTTTTCGCGGCTGAGGGGTCTCTTTGTGGAGGCCATCCGACTTCGACGGTCGGGTACGTTCAAGCACTAGGGCTTGTAAGAGCTGGAAGAGGCAGATGGACACAAAGAGAGCGGCGAGGACAGAGAGGGGGAGATACCTGTTCCTCACCGCTCATTGCTCTCGCCGACCTCTTTGTATAACCCTCTACCACGCAGCTTGACGTCGGCTGGTCGTCGAAGAATAGGCCGGGGAAACGGAGCTCCTACTCGCCGTGGAATTCGCCGAACGTGCCGCGCAGGATATCGGAGATCTCGCCGACTGTGCACGACGCTCGGGCACAGTCGACGATCGCTGCAGTCAGGTTTCCATCACCCGCAGCAGCCTGACCTAAAGCCGCTAGGGCAGCTGAAGCGCGTGCAGCATCGCGCTCACCGCGCAGCTTTCTCACTCTTTCGATCTGCCCACTTTCAACCGCAGCATCGATCGCCTGAATCGCTGGAGACTGTTCATCTCCCTCGCGGTTGACGTTAACCCCAACAACACCCGCCTCGCCTGACTCAACTGCCCTCTGTGCTAGGTAGCTTGAGTTCTCGATCTCTCCCTGCGGGTAGCGCTGCTCAATCGCTGAGAGCATGCCACCCATGGCGTCTATCTTCTCAATCCTCGTGCGCGCTCCCTGCTCGATTGAGTCTGTCCATGACTCAATCAGGTAGCTGCCACCGAGCGGGTCAGCTGACGCCGCAACACCCGACTCGTCTGCGATGATCTGTTGCGTCCGGAGCGCTATGCGGGCGCTCTCCTCCGTCGGAAGGCCGAGCGCTTCATCGAAGCCATTGGTGTGGAGCGACTGCGTGCCCCCTAGCACTGCTGCCAGTGCCTGAATCGTGGTTCGGACTACGTTGTTGTGCGGCTGCTGCGCCGTGAGAGAGCTGCCGGCAGTCTGCGTGTGGAAGCGCAGCATCATCGACTTCGGATCCTTCGCCTTGAAGCGTTCGCTCATGATAGATGCCCACAGCCGGCGTGCCGCCCGGAACTTCGCAACTTCCTCGAGGAAGTTGTTGTGGCAGTTGAAGAAGAACGCTACCCGCGGCGCCACATCATCAACCGCGAGGCCGCGCGCTAGCGCCGCTTCGATGTACGCGATGCCATCCGCAAGCGTAAAGGCGACCTCCTCGACAGCCGTGCTGCCAGCCTCTCGTATGTGGTAACCAGAGACGCTGATCGTGTTCCACTGCGGCACACTCTGAGAGCAGAACGCAATCAGGTCAGTGACGAGCCGCATCGCTGGACGCGGCGGGTATATGTAGGTGCCGCGCGCAACGTACTCCTTCAGGATATCGTTCTGCGTCGTGCCACGCAGCGCCGTCCACGGCACCCCTCGCCTCTCTGCCACTACGAGCAGGAAGGCCAACAGGGTCGCAGCCGTAGCGTTTATTGTCATCGAAATAGACACATCCTGGAGAGGAATACCCTCAAGAAGGAGAGCCATGTCGTCAGCCGAAGCGATTGAAACGCCCACCCGGCCGACTTCACCCCGCGAGAGTGCGTGATCGGGATCTCGACCCATCTGGGTGGGGAGATCGAAGGCAACACTTAAGCCCGTGATTCCCTGCTTGAGGAGGAAGTGGTAGCGAGAGTTCGTGTCACGCGCCGAACCGAAGCCTGCGTACTGCCGCATCGTCCAGAGCCGCCCGCGGTACATAGAGGCGTGGATGCCACGCGTAAAAGGAAACTCGCCAGGCAACGACGCATCCGGCGCCGCCACATCCTCGCGGGAGTACACAGGCTTTACCTCTATTCCGCTCGTCGTTCGCGGGTTCTTCGCCATCAGCCCCTCACTTCGTGCGGAGAGAGCTGGTTATCTTGCGGGCGAACTCCTCGACTTTGCTGCGGCCCTCAACCGGGCCAACGACATTGATCGTTAAGAGCCTGCCGCCAAAGGAAGTCGAGATAATCACAGTGGCTATCCTCCCGCGACTCGAGTTGCTCTCGAATTCGTGCGCGAGGAACACCTTGCCGTTCTGCTCGACGACTTCACGCACGAGCCACTTGAGGTTTGGTATCGAGGTCTCGTACGCCGCCTCAAGAGTCTGCTTGAAGCCTGCAACTGCCGACGGCTCAAGCTCCACCTCGCCAAAGCGGAACGCAATCACGTACCCTCCACTCTTTGACTTCCAAGCCGCATCTGGGTACGGAGGCGCGCGCCAACGCTCCTTGATCGCTACTCCGCCCATCACAACGAAATCTTTCGGCAGCCGGAAGCTCACCCGACCACCGCACATCTGAACATCGCCCTCGTTACTTTCCTCCTCGCACTGAGGCGGGGCGATGAACGAGACTCGACGGGCGGAGCCAAGGATGTTCTCGTACGAAAGAGTGGCCAAGACAGCCCGCGGCGACTCTAGCACTGGGTTCCGGTAGTCCTCCCCCAGCGAGTCACCCTTACCGATCACCACCAGAAAGTCATCGAACTCCTTCCAGTCGTTCGGCCACCGTTTGTACTCACAGTAAAAGGCCGACATAGCCGTGAAGGTCTCCTTTTCAAACTCCTCGGGAGGGCGAACCGGAGACGATGACTGGGCGCACCCGGTCACAAAGAGAATGAGCAGGGTGGCGACCCTCAAAATCCGGGGAAAACTGGGGAAGTGTTTCTTCATCGGGGTGAAAGATACCCCCCGTCATTCCCCTTCGTAAAGCAGGGAATTGCCAGGGGGATGACTAAATCAGGCCCCGAGCCCGCCCCCCTCTTATCCCCCTTTCGCCCTCAGGTTCGCGTGCTAACATCCAGGGCCAGATATGACAGCACACGACAATCTACTAGAGAGGGAAGCTCGAGCCGAGGCCGGCGGTGGCCAGGAGCGGGTAGAGCGCCAACACAAAAGCGGGAAGCTCACCGCCCGAGAGCGCGTAGAGCTGCTGCTCGACCCGGGCTCGTTCGCCGAGACCGACAAGTTCGTCAGTCACCGCTCAACAAACTTTGGCCTCGCGGAGCAGCGCTACCCCGGCGACGGAGTGGTCACTGGAACAGGCCGGATCGGCGGCCGAACGGTGTGCGTCTTCGCTCAAGACTTCACCGTGTTCGGCGGCTCACTCGCTGCCATGCACGCAAAGAAGATCGTGAAAGTGATGGATCTGGCGGAGCGTATCGGCTGTCCGATTATCGGCTTAAACGACTCTGGTGGCGCGCGCATCCAGGAAGGTGTCGAGAGCTTGGGCGGCTACGCGGATATCTTCCTGCGCAACACGCTTCTCTCCGGCGTCGTGCCCCAGCTGTCTCTCATCATGGGGCCGTGCGCGGGAGGCGCGGTGTACTCCCCGGCGATCACCGACTTCGTCCTAATGGTCAGGGGCTCAAGCCACATGTTCATTACAGGACCAGACGTCATCAAGACCGTCACCAAGGAAGATATCTCCAAGGAGGTGCTAGGGGGTGCTGGAACTCACACGGGGGTTAGCGGTGTGGCGCACCTTGAGGCGCCAGACGACCGCGCCTGCCTTGCGCAGTGCAAGGAGCTTCTCTCGTACCTGCCGCAAAACAACCTCGATCCAGCGCCGATAGTGCTCTCCGGCGATCTCGCCTCTCGCGAGGATCTGTCCCTCGACACGCTCATCCCCGAGCAGCCGAGCCAGCCTTACGATATCAAGACACTGATCAGCTCGGTGGCAGACAACGGCGAGCTGTTTGAGATCCAGCCAGGTTTCGCGATGAACATCGTGATCGGCTTCGTGCGGCTCAACGGCCGCTCCGTAGGTGTCGTTGCAAACCAGCCCTCCGTGCTCGCTGGCTGCCTCGACATCAACGCCAGCACCAAGGCAGCGCGCTTTGTGCGTTTCTGCGACGCCTTCAACATCCCGCTCCTGACGTTCGTCGACGTTCCAGGCTTCCTGCCAGGCGTCCAGCAGGAGCACGGCGGCATTATCCGGCACGGAGCGAAGCTGCTGTACGCTTTCGCTGAAGCCACTGTGCCGAAGGTCACCGTGATCACTCGCAAGGCGTACGGCGGCGCGTACGACGTTATGGCGTCGAAGCACATCCGCGCGGATGTGAACTTCGCCTACCCGTCGGCGGAGATCGCTGTCATGGGGCCTGAAGGGGCCGTCAGCATCATCTTCCGCCGCGAGCTAGACGAAGCCGCCAAGTCCGGCTCAGAAGCTGCGCGACGCGAGCAGCTCGTTCGTGAGTATCGCGAGAAGTTTGCAAACCCTTGGGAAGCAGCCGAGCTGGGCTTCATCGACGCCGTCATCCGGCCACGCGAGACTCGCCGCAAAGTGATAGACGCCTTCTCTGTGCTCTCCACCAAGCGCCAGACGAACCCCAAGAAGAAGCACGGCAACATCCCCCTCTAGGCACTGAAATGGCATCCGTCGAGCTACGCCCCCCACTGCCTTCCAGCCTCCCTCATAAGGATGCGCCTTTCGTGCTGCCTCGCGGGGGTCTCCTCTCACCTGAGCTTGTGGCAGCGGTCGCCGCAGCATTAGCCGAGTCTCTGCCGAGCGGAGACTTCGTCGCCCAGCCAGATGGTTCACTGCTCTTCGCTCAACCACACTCCCCCTGGTCGTTGCGCGCTCGCGAAGAATCACTCGATCGGAGCCCCGCACTATGAGCACCTACCGGGTATCAGTTTCGGGAAAAACCTTCGATGTGCGAGTGCTCGAACGGCGCGGCTCTGAGCTGCGATTTTCGGTGGGCGGCGCGGAGCACACCGTTTCGCTCTCGGCAGTTCCGGGCGGTGGGCCCTCGCGCTTTGCCGGAGACAGCGCCACCGCCGCCTCCACCGTCAGCGAAGTCACCGCCCCAATTCCCGGAATCGTCTCAAGCGTGAAAGCCAAGCCAGGTGACTCTGTCGAAGCAGGACAGACTCTCGTAGTTATCGAAGCGATGAAGATGGAGAACCCAATTAAGTCTCCTCGGGCGGGGATTGTCAAAGCTGTCGCCGTCTCGCAAGGCGCAGAGGTAAAGTCTGGAGCCCTGCTTATCTCGTTCGAGTAGCCCGGCAAGGGTTTGCGGGACCTCAGCCGCCACTAGGCGCGCCCCTCCTCATACCCCTCGCCCCAACTTCCTCCTCTTCCTCCTGCACCTGCACTAAACTCCTAATCATACTCTCTCCACCCCCGTTTCCTTTCCCCCTCACCGTCTTCCCACGATAGCAGCATCAGGATCCTCGGATGAGCACGAGGAATTCCCTACACGTACAGGAGCATGAAAAGAAGGAATAGAACGAGACAGAGGATGATAAGAACGCTCCGCCATGAACCCCTCAGGATGGACAACTTGCTTTCTACCGGACACTACCAGCTCTCATTTTCCGCCCCTTTTTTCGCCTCAAGTCGGAACACTTTCCTGCCGATCTTATGTTTGTATGGGATTGTGCGCCTACATCAGGTCTCTATGCCTCGCGCTGTCAGCGGCAGTCGCGTGCACCCCCCTGCCCTCTTTCGGCGACGCCGAGACCTACTTCGACACCCATGCCTCGATTATTAGCCCGGTGTCTGGCGGTCGCTTCGGCCAGGCGATCGCCTGCAGTGACGGCGCAGTCACTGCCGACACGTCACACATCGCCATTGGGGCTCCAGATGCAGAGGGCAACGAAGGTCGAGTTTACATCTACTCCTTGGCAGATACCCCCCAGCTCCTCGAAACGTTGCAACACCCCAATCTTGGAGGCGGCTTTCACTTTGGTGCCGCAGTCGCTTTTATTCCAGATATGAACAGTGACGGACGAGACGACCTAATCATTGGGGAATCCAGCGGTCGAGTTCATGTGTTTCGCTCGACAGGCAGCACCGCCTACGAGCAGTGCACCTCTACGTCGAATGGGTCCGCGGGATTCGGGACAGTTCTTCACGGCGCAAGACTTTTCGGCAACACCTTAAACCGCTTCATTGCAGGCGCCCCTGGTGATGCCGCCGCCATTCCTTTTCAGATAACAGATAACGGTCCTCTCGGTTGCACTCTCAATCAGGGCACAACTCGCTTCGGGACCGCCGGCTTCGGTGCCTCTATCACGGAAGTAGCAGGCGACGACGACGCCGACGCCGAAGTAGACACGATCGTCGGCGGTCCTCTTTACGCCGGAAACAGCGGTAGGGTTTTCCTGACAGGCGCTACTACATTAGTCATCTACACAGGAAGCTCGAGCGAAGAAGCCGGCACCGCCGTAGCAGGGCACCCCAACTCGAACTACTTCGCATTCTCCCGGCCAAAGGCGTCGGGCGGCGGAAATGTGGTCGTGCGGGATCTTAACCTCAACGGGCCGCTCTTTGAGTGCTCTGTTTCTCGCAGCGGCTCGGGGACTGCTGCCGATTTCGGCAAGGCGCTGCGACATCTGCACCTTCCCAATTTCGTGAACGTCTTCCCTACCTCCTACTCTGCCGTCTGGGCCGCATACCGCTCTGAGGCGAGCACCGGCGGCTCTGTTGGCATCTTTAAGACCGACAGCATCACGTGCTCGGCCGAGTTCCAGTACAACAACTGCATCAATGACACGAACCAGGAGCAGGGCTCAGTGCTGGCTGGCGGCGGAAGCTGCACGGGACACCTAGGCGGCTCCGTTAAGTCTGCTCTGCTCGTCGGCTCTCCTGGCTACAGCACAAGCACAGGCAGGATTGATATCGTTGCAGAGGGCAGTGACAGCGCGTCTCCCATAACCTGCTCGGGAGGGGGCGGTGGTGGTGGTGGTGGCGGTGGTGGTGGTGGTGGTGGTGGCGGCATCCCAGTCTCCCCCGGCAGCGGAAACCTAACGGCGCCAACAGTCGCCGTTAGCGCAAAAACCGTCACGGTTACAGCTCCCTCCGTAACCCCTAGCCTTTCTGAGGCACAGCGCAAGAAGTACGTGAAGGTGCTGCAGAAGAAGTTTGGGCTCTCGAAGAAGAGAGCCGAGCAGCGGCTTGCAAATGGACAGCTCGTTGTAGAGTACGTCTATACAATCAAGGTCGGGCTCAAGACTTCAGCTCAGGCCTCGACAAGAGATTTGGAGCCCTTCGCGTCGTCGATCACACGCCGCTCAAAGCGCAACTCGATTACCCTCAATCGCCTCCCAGCCGGCGCTGGCATAGCCACCTACAAGGTGCAGATCTCAACACGCAAGCCCACCTACGTGCTCGGCGTCACGAAGCCAAGCTCAGCAGCGAGCTTCACCATCTCAAATTGAGAGATTTCCTGCACGAAATCCCAAATCCCGACTCTTCTAAAGGCCTTACGGTTGCATTTCGTGACTTGAGGCACTCAACCCTTGAAATTCACTTGCCCTTACCCTGACCCACGCTTACCCTCAAAAGGTGCCCCAAAGAATTCTAGGAGTGTCTGTCATGAAAAGACTGTTAATAGCCCTAATTGCCCTTGCCTTCTGTTCGGCTGCGGTCGCGCAAGCCACACCGCGGACTACCTCGGCTATCGCCGCGTACAAGAAGCTACAGCGCGAGCAGGCGCTCTTCAAACGCCGCATGGGCGCTCTTTCCACCGGTGAAAAAATCCAGGTGAAAACATTCATCGAAAACAGCAACTCTTCCAACGCTCCCGGAGCAGATCCAGACAATGATGGATTGGACAGCGAAACGGAGGAGGCGCTCGGCTCAGACTCCTGCGATTCGGATTCGGACGATGACGGCGAGAACGATGGTGATGATGACTACGAGGATGATGGTGATGGCGTTTACTCCAAGGGAACGATCGCGTCTATCGCGAGCCGCGTAGTCACCATCGGCACGACCGCCTTCACCATAGACGACAACACCATCTTCCGTGGCCGCGGCTTCTCAGAGGCAAGCCTGGAGGTCGGTATGTGCGTTGAGATTGAAGGTCGCGTCTCCGGCTGGGGCAATATGGCAGACAAGATTAAGCTCGAGCGCTCGAGTGAGTGCGACGGTGGTGACGACGACTAGCGTTGGGAATCTCTCGGCAGGAAGGGCGCCCTTTGGGGCGCCTTTTTTTTGCCAACGCATGAGGCTTGGGACCTCTCTTGGCACCGGGCCCTAAATCTTCCCCCTCATTCTTACAAATCATCGGCACAGCCCATACCCCCACAGAGAGTTACAGGCTAAATTTTCTGTCGGGCACACGCCCCCCTCAGCTATGCGCAGGAACCGCTCTATTCAGATCATACTCGCCGTTGCGACTAGCGCTCTCATACTCGTCCTTAACAGGGAGTTCCTAAGCCGTCGGTCTCTGGCGTTCCGTGCTACTCCGCTCAGTGAGAACTACAACGTCATCTTCGTCGTTATCGACAAACTCAACGCAAAGGACTTGGGTCTTGGATCCTCCGTCAAACGTCCAAGGTTCCTTTCAGCTCTCTCCGAGGAGTCTCTGGTATTTGAGCGAGCGTTCTCATCGTCCTCTTGGAGCCGACCATCAACAGCCTCAATCCTCACTGGCTACCATCCAACAGTGCACGGAGCTACCACATTTGAGAACGGACTTCGCCAAGGGATTCCAACCCTAGCGGAGAGATTTAAGGCCGGCGGTCACAAGACGGCCGGATTCGTGAGCAACCTGCACGTTGCACCCCGTACAACCTTCCGACGGAGGCATGACACGTACGAGCTCGTGGGGCTTGAAGGCGATTTCCTGACTGTTACCTCCTCCCCACAGCTTACGGACAAGGCTGTGAACTTTCTCTCTGTTTAAGCAGCTACGCCAACCTCACGATTCTTCCTGTACCTTCACTACTTCGACCCCCACTATCACTACATTCATCATCCGGAGTTCAACCGTTCGTCCTGGTACCAAGGGGCGATGCGCTCTAACATGGATTGGAAGAGCATCCAGGCACAAACTCCGAGTTTGGGGGGCGACGACCTCCGCTACCTTAAGGATCTGTATGATGAAGAGGTCGATTTCACAGACCTCTTTATCAAGAAACTTATCGACGCCCTAAAGCGCTCTCCCTTCGCCGGAAACACCCTGCTGATTATCACCGCGGACCATGGCGAAGAGTTCAAGGATCATGGCCAGATGGGCCATGGGAATAGCCTCTACCAAGAGCTGCTGCATGTTCCCCTCCTCCTCTGGGCCCCCAAGCGAATCACCCCAGGGCGAATCTCAACCTGGGTATCCACCTACGACATCGCACCCACGCTGGCAGGAATGGAGCCACTGGCCGCCGCCCCCCAGTACGCTGGCCGCGCGCTACCCCTCACGGAGGAGGGGGAAACAGAGCGAGACCTCTTTCTATCCGTGCAGTACAAGCCTAAAGTTGCCCCTCAACGTATCGAGGCAATCGTGCGCCGCCCCTACAAGTTTATCCGTGATTTTAAGGCGAGCCGTGCACAACTATTTAATATCGAGAACGACCCGCTTGAGCGAGACAACCTGATCTCCACTCAGCCTGATGTAGCCACAAGCCTGCGTGAGCGTCTCGAGAGATCTTTTACTGATCTTGCGCCCTTCAATACGGAGCCTCAACAAGTCGACCATCCCTGGGGTGACGTGGAGCTCAATCGCCTGCGGTCGATCGGCTACTTTGCAGGCAAGTAGTGGTGCGCCTGTTGCAACAGGAGAGGCCCGCCGCATTCTGATTGAGGTTGGCGGTAAGCTTTGTAAAAGCTGAGCGATTTTGAATTCAGGTCAGCCCGCTAGCCTGCCCCGCACTACCGATTACACGAGGTTGACCATGCGTTAAAACAAACAGCCCTAATTTTTCCTTTCATCCCACACCTCGAGCCTCAAGCCGCCTTAAGCGCGCTAGCGCCAGTAAGCTCGCCACGTTCACCCCTAACATCCTCGATCTGACTTCTTGTCCTCTGCCGTGCGCAAACTTTGATGGTAATCATCCTCTTGCTTGCGACGGACCCCTGAAGAGGATTCCGCCATGAGCTGAAAACTTGAACAGGGTAGATGGACAACAACCATCAGCTTCGAACGGGGCCTGGGCCTCCAAGAAGTCCGGTTCTAGCAACTGGAGGAAAGCAGGGCGAAAGCCCTGACCAAACTCCGGGGCGACAAGCGCTGTCGGCTCAACTCGTGTTGACCGGCGCGCGCGGCTGTGACCCCAAGGACTGTCCTTGGGGAACAGCAATTAAGCACTAGAGACGCGTTGTCTCCGGTGCTTACTTGTCTCTGGCTGCCACTGCCTGCGGGCAGTGCAGCCTCATTTTTGGCCACTTGTTGGCTAGAAAGTACTGCCATGCAAAATGTTTCTTCTGGCCGCCTGAGCATCGATCGGGCAAAGCGTTTACACCTGGTGTACATCCTCGCGGACAATTCGACGAGCATGCACCCGCGCATCCAGGATGCTTGCAAGGGATTGGCTGCTGCGGCGGATGAGTACCGTGAGGGCGAGAAGATCTTGCGGTCGGCCAAGCTCGATGGCGACGGAGCGACCATTCGCGTCTCACTCCGTTGGCTTAACGGCGACTGGCATTCGCAGGAGGCTCATCCAGACGACTTTGCCCCCCCCACCGTGGAGGGGTACCAGTGCCATGGAAAGACTCCGCTTGTCGGGCAGAGCCTCTTGGTTCTCTCGGGCTTAGTCTCTCGTGTAAAGGAGTACCGCGAGCAGCAGGGCATCAGGGCTCGGGGCCACCTCATCTGGTTCTCAGATGGGGAGGCTACCGACATGGGCGACGAAGCCAGCCTGGCTGAGCTGAAGAGTCTCGTGTCTGCTCTCGTCAACCCGTTCTCAGCGGACGGAGAGAAGGCTAACCAGGTCATCGATCTGTACGCCATTCCAATAGGTCCGCAGGCCCGCTCGTTCTACGAGACGATCGGGGTCCCCGCCGGGCACATCTTCGATGTGCCTGAGGAGCTAGGGGTGCCGTTCGTCAAGGCGATGAAGCGAGCAAGCCTATTGCCGGCCTCGAAGCAATTCGAGTTTCCCGGCGACGCATTCGTTCGCATCATGAACGCGGAGCGCAAAAAACGGCCGCGCGAGCGCCTGCACTGGTGGCCGACGAAGAACCCCAACGTCGAATAAGCCCGCGGGGTCTCTTCTTCTGTGTTGTCCTCTACCCTTGTAAGGAGGTTCCTTAGAAGGGTTTCAAGCGACCGGGGCTGGCGCTTTCAAAAAAACAGCCCCCTCTTTTCTTACCGGGAATTGCCAGCGCGACCCTAGGCCTTAGCGAAGGCAAGTTGAGTGTCGATGGAGGATAGCCGGGGAGACAGAGAGACCAGTGATGAGAGAGAAGTTTTAGTTAAGTTCCCCCTCAAGAATCTCAGCGCCGGGCTGCCACAAGCCCAAGCCAAAGGTACCGAGGTCGGGAGATCGCAAAAAAAGGAACTAGGCATGCTTACACAATCAGGCGCAAATCAGCCCAAAGAGCAAAGCCCTGCTCCCTCTTCCGAGCTTGCCCTGCCGAAGCTTATGACTGCCGAGGGATACGTCAAGAGCTGTTACGAAGCGCTCAGGAACACTCCTGGCTTCCAAGTGACTCGCTCAGCCGTTGGAGTGGAGGAGTTTTGGGAAATCCAGATCTCCTCATGGCTCCAAGTTCCCTGGGTACTTGAGAAGATCTCCGGAGCAGTGCGGGTGATTTTTTTAACTCAAAACGGGAGCTCGCTGAGACAAGAGCAGCTACAAATAAGTGAATTCCTGCTACGCACCAGTGGGCTACAAATGCGAGAGGCCCTTGAGCGGAATCTGGCACAGGCTCCCTCTTTTACAGCTCTGCTCAATCGCGCCCCTGCCGTGATTAAGAGTGCCGCAGACTGGATTAACGCACATCAGATCGATTGGCACATGGTCGCGGCCCATGCCTGTTTGGCGCACCCTGTTCCTGTGGCCACCCCACCCATGGATAACCACACCCTGATGCCAACCGTACAGAGTCCCAGCTGGTTCGAAGGCCCAAGCTGTGGGGCAGCTATCCGCGATCTCGCTCAGAAGCTGGTGGATCGCGCCGCCTTGAGCTTAATGCCCCTGCTAGGTCAGGGTGGCGAGGGAACCGTTCGGCGCAGCCCGCACGATACGGCGTACAAGTTGTACCACCGACGAGGAGCGCAAAACGGGAGCTGCCCCCCGGGGATCTCTGGGACCGCGATTGGCAATCAACCGGATGCTGAACAAACGGAATTCCTTGAGACCTACAGGAGCAAACTCAGCTTGATTCCACACTGGGTCGACGAAAGTCTCACCCTCCCCCTCTCCTTTCTACACCTCAATGACGCTCGCAAATCTTTTGTCGGCTTTGAGATGCCGCTCCTGACCGATGCCCTTTCGCTAGTGACACTAAAGAGCCCGTTTTCTCGCGAAAGGCATGGTTTGTCGTCTGCCGATATAGTACGTCCATTTCTAGCCCTATACGATCTACTTTGGGAGCTTGAGTCGATGCACGTTGTCGTCGGCGACCTAAAGTTTGAGAATGTGATGCTGTTGCCCGACGGCACAATCTCGCTGCTCGATGTTGATGGTGTTAGCGTCGGACACCACATCGGGACGAGTTACACTCCGGAATACGTCGATCCCCGCCTCTGTGACCGTAGCCTATCCCGAGAGGTCCCGGTCAAGCTGTTTGACGCTCAGAGCATGTGGTACGCCTACACGGTCATGCTGTTTGAGGCGCTCGTTGACTACCACCCATTCCGCGACGGAGTACACAGACCTCCCGCTGGCTCGGCGGAGATACCGGACGAGCAACGAGCACTGCGGGGAGTCTCGGTTTTTCACCCGGAGGTAAAAGTGCACCGAATGTTCCGGGAGTCACTAGAGAAGCTCCCAGCCGACCTCCAAGACCTCTTCCGGGGGGTTTTCTCGGAGGAAAGACGCGGCCGGCCAAGGCGAAGCCTAATTACTCAGCTCCTCCCTGAGGGAGATGCCGCGCGGAAGCCATACAGCCCCGAATTGCAGCAAGCCTGGCGCCCAACTACCCCATTTCCCACTGATATTCCTCAACTACGCTCCCGGGTGATCCCGCTCAACACCGGCGGAGCGCAGCCACTGTCAGCCGTTTGGGATGGGCAGACACCGTTCGTCATTACCTCGGCCGACCGCAGCGCGTTTCTTCAGGCGTTACCGGACCAGCCGCCTCCTCTGCACCTTGAGCTAGTTGAGCCGCTGGCAGTCCGGCCGGACATCCAGATCTACGAAAGCCTAGTCGATTCATCAGGCCGGGCAGCGCCGCGGACGGAGGCCGATGTCTGGATAAAACGCGGCAGCGCCATCTCACGCCGAACGGTCAGCAGGTCCCCCTTCGGCAGGCCAAATATCGGCCTGCAGAGGTCTCAGTTGATGGCAATTGCCCCGAGCGGGGAGCTCTCCTTCTTTCCTCCAGGTAAGGCTTCCGCTACCGCGCCGCTCCAGGGGGAGCTCTCCCTCTTTGTCGGCGACAGCTTCGGGCTCGTCTTCCTGACCGACGAGGATCGCCTTCAGAACATCTTCTTGGTGTCCGATACCGTCAGGAAGATCGAGGGGCTTCCGCCTATACTCGGCACGATCTCGAACATTGAGTGTCAGTTCGGCGCAGAGAGCAGTTGGGTCTTTCTGACTGCAACGCCGGAGGTCACCCCGTTCAGGTACGTTCTAGTGTTCAACAATCATGGCGTTATCGTCGGTCTGACGGCTGCTCCACTCGCCAACGGACAGTGGCACTCCGAGAATCTGCCACGCTGCGCGTACGAGATCGGACCATCTAGGAGTCCCGGCTTGGCCATCGCGTTGCCGGGAGAGGTTATGAGGCTATCCTGCAAAGGATGCCAGATCGTACCAGAGGGAAAAGTGAGCGTGGACTCAAGAACACCGCTGACGTGTCTCCTGGCAAACGAAGAGCAGCTCTTTGGAATTTACCATGGATAGATTGCTAGAGCAGCAGCGAGCCTGCACGCTCCGACCCAACTTGCCCATCGAGACAAGAGCTGACTCGTCCGCACAGCGAGCCAACCTCAAGCTCTCTGCGACAGGGCACCGACCAGCACCCGTTGTGCCGAAAAAGCTAGACTGCCAACCCACATTAGCTAATGTTCTAACCGTCTGACTGTTGCTTGCAAGGAGTATATGTTCGAGCAATTAAAAAATCCGGCCCCAGATGATCTCCATCCGGCTCTTCCCCCGGCAACAGCCTCATCTCTCGCGCGGACGTGGCACCAAGCGCAAAAAAGCCAACGCGGGTTCCGGGAAAGCGTGGCGAGAACCCCGCAGGGAGAGATCCCTCAGATAGAGGTCTCTGCCTGGGTGCAGATCCCCTACGTGCTCCAGAGGCTTGGCGCCGGGCCGGTAAAGGTTGTGTTTCCTCCAGGGCAAGATGATGCGGCTCGGGCTGAGCAAGCAGGCATCAAGGAGTTTCTCCGCTCCCGGCATCGGACCTCATTCGAACTGCTCTTCCCGCTGATTGAGGATCAGATCGCAAGCTCCGCTTCCTTCGCCGCCCTAGATCTCATGCCACCCGACATCATTAAGAGCGCCCAGGACTGGCTAGAGGCGCACCAGCTTCGGGGCTACTCAGAGCGGATCTTGCGCGCTACAGATCTGCTCTCGGCGCCTGGCACTCCAGGGGCTCCCCTCGCAGATTTTAAGAGCCGTGCAGCCACAGCGATCGCTGAACACCTGAGCTCCAACCGTCCGCTTGTCTTCACAGTCCCGGCCGGCGCAGACTGCGTGGCGATAGCTGAGTCGCTTCAGGGGGTGTGCAACGAGAGCTCAGAGGGTGAGCGGGCAAAGGGCACCGTGCGCGTCTGGACACCGACCGGCGCGGGGGACACGCACAGCCTGGTGGAGTGCTCGCTGGGTAACTTTATAGACACCAGCCTGGCTACAGCACCGGCGGCAGCCGACACAGCCGCCCCTTCCGCCGCAGAGAGCGCGGCGCCGTCCGGCTCCGAGCAAGCCGTGCCGAATAATACTGGCGAGGATTCCCAGATTCTTCAGCAGGTCGACTTCGGCGAAGAGCCCGAGAACGAGGCTACGAAGCAAGCGCTGCCGGCCGTGCCGGAGCAAGATGCGGGCACGGGAGAATCAGCGCCGGGGGTGGGAGAAGCTTCGAATACAGACGTGCTAGTGAATCCGCAGGCAGCCACGGAAGAGCGTTCGCTCGACGCCGCGACTGTAGCGGCACCGGAAGCAGAGCCCCAAGTAGCGGGTGCCGGGTCAGCGTCTTCTTCGGACAACGCGGCTCAGCCGCAGGTTGCTACTGCGAGCGAACTGTTGGACGGCGGACATCTAGCGTCGGTTGTTGGGTGGGTGGACAGTCACCTCAAAGAGGAAACCCAAAAAGGAGCCAAGACCGTGATCGACTTCGCAAGAAGACTGGCTATGGCTCGAGCCTCAAGAAAGGCCCTCGATGTAGAAGCACCGAAATATAAGACAACCTACCTCTACTCTGAGGGTGGTCGTACAGAGCTCTCGCCTAAGGCAGGCCGGGCACAAGAGATCCTTAAGGAGGTGGCAGCTCGCTCAATTGACGAGTCAGCCGACCTCCTATTTCGGGCTCTTGAGCATTTTGAGCGCGCACGGGAGCAAGCGTATAACCCTAACCTTTCAACACAGATGGGAGACCTCGTTCTTTTGCCGAATAAGGGACATGCCCTGTTCTTTAGCGATCTGGAGGGAGACGCGGCGGAACTTGCAGAGCTAATAGACCGCTACGACCTTATCGAGCGCTGGGAAAGAAACGAGCCTGTCTTCCTCTGCATCTTGGGCGACTGCGTTGACCGGAGCCACAACGGCTCTCTCTTAATCGACTTTCTGCTCGACCTTAAGCTACGCCGCGGCTTCGAGAGACATGTCGTCTTGGTGCCTGGCAACCATGAGCTTTCTGTCGACCAAAACCTTGAGAACCTAACCGGCGGGCGAGACGGTTTTGACGGGGTACGCACAGAATTAAAGTGGACTCTAGTTTCGGATATCTTCAACCGAGACTACTACGGATCTCAAGAACTGTCGGAAGAACGGCAAACGATCAAAACCCTTGAAAGCCTCTGCCCCCAGTCAGCGCTGGCTTTCGTGAGCTCCCAGGCTGAGATGGATGAGGCGACCTATCGCTCTCGATGGGGGCTGTATGTCCTCTATCTTTCGGTCTTCCAAGTGATGCCCAAAGTAATCTACTCGGTAAATGGTTTGTACTCAACGCATGCCGGTCTTCCAAGGCGGGGAGCCTTTGAGGAGATTTTTCAGGCGGACACCCCGGTTGTGCCCGATCCTAAGAGATGGTTCTCGCTGCTTACAGAAGTCAGCTGCGAGACCGACTGCCAAAGGTTAATCTGGGACGACCTGGCGACAAAATTCGGCGAGAAAGGCGAGTTCGTTCCTCAGGACGACCCGCGGCGAATGTCCGTGCGCAGCCGCCCACAGTTCACGCTGAACGACTTCAACCGCTTCTGTGACGCAACAGGGCTTTCGCTCATGATTCGCGGGCACCAAAATAGCCCTTTTGCTCATAAGGTGAACTACCCAGAGCTCGAATCAATTAAAAGTGCTGGCTGTGACAGGCGCTTTCATTGGCCCGGTTGGAACGTAGGAAATATAGTAACTGTTTCCCACTTCAAGTGGGGTGCTCTGCTCGACCTGTCTATAGAGAAGCCAACAACGAAGGACGTTAAGTGGGTCATAACCGACGGCGAAAGCAGGTCGGTGTATAATGAGAGCCCCGAAAACGGAACGGAAACGATTTACCACTACGAAACCCTCTACCGTACGCTCCCCCCGATCCCACCGTATGCTGCGAGTGCGGAGGTCTCAGGCAAAGAAGGTTGACTTTAAAAGCTCCCTGCATTCCCGACGAGTGATGCAGGCCTACTCTCAGAAAACTGCTTAGTGGGCTCGTGCGCCAATGAGAGGAACTCTCCGGGCGGCTGCTCTTGCCAAAGAGCTGTGAGTGCGGCGCGCAAAAAACGGCCGCGCGAGCGCCTGCACTGGTGGCCGACGAAGAACCCCAACGTCTCATAAGCCCGCGGGGTCTCTTCTTCTGTGTTGTCCTCTACCCTTGTAAGGAGGTTCCTTAGAAGGGTTTCAAGCGACCGGGGCTGGCGCTTTCAAAAAAACCAGCCCCATTCTTAACCATGGCGGCGGCTAATTCCGCAGTCCGAGGCTACCGCTGCTTCTTAATCTCTGCGAGCGGATACGCGTGTAGGCGCGCCCCAAGAGTTGCACATCGGGCGACCAGCGAGGTCCGTCGCGCTACACAACCACCCGCCCCTCCATGTACCCCGGCGGCTTGATGCCGAAGAGGTCTAGGGTGGTCGGCGCGATGTCGATGATGTTTGGTGCGTCGGTCTTTAGCGGAGCGTTGACGAAGAAGATTCCGGGGACCTCTTTAGGGTCGATGTGGTGGTCGCCGCTCCAGGCTTTCAAGTTGTCTGAGAAGAGCTGCGGCTCGACGGTGCCGGTGATTGAGTCCCACGAGACGCGGTAGCCAGGATTGTAGCCAACGATTAAGTCCGGAGCCTCGGTTGTGTAAAGGCCGCGGTACGCTTTGCGCGTGTCGTAGACCGTCTTGATGGCCTCTGCGCCATCTTGCGGATCCTTTAGGCCCGTTAGCTTTGAGATAATCTCTGCCTTGACGCTCTCGGACTCTTCGTCGCTCAAGATGCCGAAGCGCTCCCTGCCGCGCTTATTGGTGTAGATCCCCGAGAGCCCTAACGCAAAGGCCTTCGTCTTGCTCCAGTCCACCTCTTGCAAGTAGTCCCTCCCCTGCGGCGAGTCGGTCTTGAGGGCGAGGTACCCGTTCTCGTAGAGCCAGGTGTTTATGTTGATGCAGCGCCTAAACGAAGAGAAGCCATGGTCGCTTAGCACCATCAGGACATCGTTGGGCCCAAGCGCGGCGAGAGTTTCTCCAACGAGCGTGTCCATGCGCTGGTACATCTCAGGGATCACATGCTCAAACTCGGCGCGGTTCTCAATCGGCGAGGGATGCTTCGGGTCGATGTAGCGCCAGAACATGTGCTGGATCCGGTCGCTCGCGTCGAAGACACAGATGCAGACCCCTTCGCGGGTGCGCTTGAGGGTCTCAAAGAACATGGTCTTTCGCTCTTCGTGCGAGAGCCACGCCTGGTCTAGGAATCTCCTGTCATCGAGCGCAAGCTCGTTTCTGCCCCAGGTGTCCTCAAGCAGGCCGAGCGTGCCGTAGCGGCCCTGCCGCTTCGCAAGCCAGCTTGAGAAGAGGAGCGGGTACGAGATCGGGAGCGCTGGCTTCGCCGGGTCAACGTTGACCGGAGAGGCGTACACCGTCACGTGTTCGCCAAGCTCGCGAATGCAGAAGCGCACGATCCCCTGAACCTTGTTCCGTCCGGCGCTAAAGAGCACCGGCACCCAGCGCGAAAAAGAGTTCAGCTCAAGCTCAAGTGTCTCGTCCTGAATCTGTAGCTTCGCTCGATTCTGTTCCCCAAGCGCAAGTGAGAAGGGAACTCTCAAGTTGCCGCTCTTGCCGTCTGGGTGCGGCGGACCGTCTAGCTCTCCAGAGATGACGTTGCCGCTGCGGACAATCGGGCGAACTTCTCCTCCGGTCGAGTCGCCGCCAGCCGAGCCCTTCACCCCATCGCGCGTTGTAAAGAGCGTAAAAGTTCCTTGCGTGCCGCGCAGATCAGGGGTGCACATTGCAGAGAGGATATTCCCCTTAAACTTCTCTGGCGGGTACGAGATCGGAACCCGGATGATGTTCGCCATGATGTTGCGGGCGCCGAGCAGCTTCCAGAAGGGCTGGGAGCGCCGCATCAGACGAACCTGAGAGCGAGTGCGCGGGATCCTGAATGGCCCAATCTTGATCTCTTTCGTGGTGGTCTCGGTTTTTACCGCCGAGAGCTCAGGGAGACAGAAGCGCTTGTCGCGCGTCAGGAAGTCAAAGATATTGTGCGCGCCCGGGTTCACCCCGGTCTGGAAGGTGGACCACGCAACTGGGGAGAGCGCGGGCAGAGTCGTGCCGAGGCGGGCATAGGCGCCCTGCTCCTTGAGCTGCTTAAAGTTCGGCAAACGCCCCTCTGCCATGTAGCTCTCAAGGAGCTTCGGGTCGAGGCCGTCGAGACCAAGGATGACAACGCGCTTCGCCCGGGCATTCTTCGGCCGGCCATTTCCGCGCAGGAGCAGCCATAAGTTCTGCAGCGGCCAGAGCAAAATGGTGAACACGCCGAGAACGATCGTGAGCAGGAACACGGCGCCCGAGCCAAGGAACGCAAAGCCCGCCCCGGGGCCGATGTAGGCGAAGCACTCACTGAGCGGAGCAACCGTTGCTACCAGGAGCGCTGCTAAAAACCGGAACCAACCTTTCATTGCCTCACCTTCTTCGAACTTAGCTGACTACTGCAGGTACCCGAGGGTCTTGAGCTGCTCAATCGTAGAGTCTTTCATCTGGGCGCGAGCTGTCTCGCTGCCCTGGATCCTGCCCTCAAGCGCGTAGCGGTTTGTCTCTGTCAGCTCGTTGCTGAGGGTAGCGACTACTTCCTGGTCCGTTATTGAGCGCTGCTCTAGCGGATCCTTCCTGAAGTCGAAAACTCCGAGAACTACGTCGGAGTCATTCGGGTTCGTCTGTCGGATGAGCTTAAGGCCATCCGGGGTGGTGAAAGCCTTCTGGGTGAAATCCTTCTGGATCTCGGTGAAGACCCCGTCGCGAGCCTCAAGCGCTGCGTCGTCCAGAAGCGAAACCCCTGGGAGGCCAGCGGGAACCGCAATCCCCGCCGCCTCGAGCGCTGTCGGGAAAATA
>CANLJX010000021.1 GCA_947491545.1 Deltaproteobacteria bacterium | reverse complement strand
TAAGGGGCGGTAGATTCGCGGGACACTCCACTGGCAATTTACTGCGTTATCCCAACGAGCAAGCAGCCGAGAAACCAGCACTATTGCACAGCCACGAGCCTGTTCGGCTATCGCGTGTTTGTTGAGTCGGCGTGTGGATTCTGCGCAAACCTCATACCGGAGGCTGCCCAATCGTCGCAAGCGAAATTGAGCTCAGACTCCCTAGGGCCCTAGTAGCCGAACGGCTACTCTCACTGCGGCAAACACAACGCTGCTCCGGCGTGGCTACCAAGAACGATGTGACCGTCCTCAAGAAAACGGAGACTTTTAATGTACAAATGAGGAAAGTCAAATCAGGGCTGGTGCTGACTAAAGACGCAGATCCGATTGGCCTTAGGTGGCCGCGTCGACCAGAGCTGGGCTACAGAAAAAGAAAAAACGGAGCTCGCGGTCGCTCCGTTTTTTCTCGTTCATTTGGCTACTCTCCCTGCAGCCCTTACCGATTTCTGCTCGCAGCCATACTCTTAACCATGCTCTTGTGAACACACTGGGCAATCTTGCGAGAGCCAAGGGCACGGTTGTTTTTACCACAATCTCTGAGCGCTTTTTTCGAGGCTATCTTGACCGCTCGCATCTCCGCACTCGACCTCCGGTCGGCCATCGTTGCCACGCCCTCGTAGCGTTGAAAAAAGCACGGAGTAAAGGTGGTATTGGTGTTTCCTGACCGGCCGTAGCCAACGAAATCGCACATCGTCTGTTGGGTAATAAGCACTTTGTAGCCGCTTCCATCAGCAAGCTTATCACCTATAACACCGCTCACGTACGGCACGCATGTCTGCTTCTGTTGGCCGCGAGTAACCTCGGGAACTGGGCACAATCGGCTGAGCTCATCCCCTAGGTAGGTTCCTGGCGGGAGATTGCTAAAGCAGCGATCTACCTTCTCTGCGACCGCATCAACCAGAGACCTTTTAACGTCGGCCGTGCCATCGAATAAGAATTCAAGCTCGGGACCAGAGCGCATTTCCGGGAGCCGAGCTGTTGAATTAGACGGAACTGCAAATCCACTTCCGATTGCTCCTGTCGGCTTCTTGATCTCTGTATTGATCCCGTCCAGGTCTCCAGCCCACGCGCCAGCCCCGCCTGTGGTGAAGGTGAGGCTCATTTCCTGAGCCTGATCAGTGACAGGTGCAGCTGGACAGCCGAATACTTTTGTTCCGAAATTTCTCTCCCACCATTCCGGTCCGTCAAACGACGAAAGTTGGGCCTGAATTGAAACCTGCTTGCCGAAGAACAACGGCCCAACTTCAGAGCGAGCCGTCTCTCGGCGTGCAGATAGACCATCAGCGAAAGCGGTTGCCAGAGCCACCGAGTTTACTAGAGCGAATAGCGCCGCTATGCGAATACCACCTACAATCGTCTTCATATGTTTCAGCCTAATTGTTTGTTTCATATTGTCATGCATTGTGCATCTCTTTATCTCAATTTAATCCTATCGCTCGTCTAGCACCTTCAGCGCAAAGGGAGCCCCTCCCCCTGCGTTGTCCAGGGCCGCTACTGTAGCAATGAGCCCCTCTGATACGCTCAGATTGAGAGCTTGTATGGCAACGTTTGTAGTTCCTGCCACGGTAACGGTCACGTCGTATGAGCCCGCTGGCACCGTGAGGTAGTCGGAGATTGCTCTGAACGGAACGTCACTAAGAACCGGCTCTGCTGCCTCGATGTCCACACCTGGTGCCGTGACGTATACGTCCACAGCAGGAGCGCTGGCAGCGCTGTGCAGCACCCTTAGCCGCGCGGAGCCCGTTGGTGGCGCAGAGCGATCTACGGTTGTCACAATAGGTGCTATTTCGGCTACCCTTCCTGCCGCTACAACCATGTAGTCGGTGTTGTGCGCGAGAACGAGCGGCGCATCGATTACAGCGACGTCGGTTCCGGCTGCGGTTACCGTGATATGAACCTGGCCGGCTGATAGCTCAATAAAATCTGACGCCGTTGTGTAGGGGACGTTCTCGAGCACCGACCCGCCGTCCACCTGAACATCGACGTTTGGCGCGTCTGGCGAGGCGTGGAAAACCCTTAGCCGAGCTTCGTCGTTGTTGTCGTTACTGCCACATCCAACAAGGGCCGCTAGCGTTAAACTGAACAGGGCAAACTTATTTAACATACGCCTCTCCAATAGGTGTAAATAACTTACACTCATTTATCCATTTTTTTGGGGGCTTAGTCAATAATTAGTGTTAAATTGACGCATCCTTTGTTTTTATGGCATCCTATTAATGGGTTATGGGAAGAAAGCTTCAACCATCGGTCGTTCTGGCGGCACTACTCAGGCCGATCGTTCGCTTCTGCTTGCGGCAGGGGCTGCGTATTAAAGAGCTTGAGGAGTTCTTTCGCAGAGCGCTCGTTGAAGAGGCGCAAACGACCATCGAAGATGCCGGCGGAGAGGTCAGCGTAAGTAAGATAAGCGTAATTACCGGTATTCATCGCGTAGAGGTCAGTCGACTCCTAGCAGGAGAGCGGCGACCACGCGGCAAGCACGACGTGCTTAATCGAGTTATCGGGTTATGGAGTCAGGGCGCTGGATATCGTGACGAAAGCGGCGCACCTCGATTGCTTACGTTCCAAGGCCTAGGCAGTGAGTTTGCAGCGCTCGTTTCTCATATAAGCAAGGAAGTTAGCCACTATCCGCTGCTTTTTGAGCTCGAAAGAATCGGTGCCATTGAGTACAAAAACGAACTGGTCAGGCTGAACGTCGTTGAATACACACCCCGCGGTGATGCTGAGCATGGTTTAGAGATCTTGGGAGATGATGTCGCATCGCTGATCGAGACAGTTCAGGGCAACCTCACTGACCGAAGCGAGCGACCTGACCTGCACCTGAGAACCTCTTACGACAACATCCCGCCTGAGCATCTTGAGGAGATTCGCACGTGGGTGCTGGAGCGTGGCGCTGCTTTTCAAACCGAGGTGCGTGAGCATCTCTCTAGGTTTGACCGAGATGTGAATCCCGAGATAGCAGCTGGAGGTGGAAGGGCTAAGGTGTCGGTTTCTGTCTTCTCCTTAGGGCGCCCGCTTGATCAGGTGAAGCAGTTAAAGCCGAAGCGACGAGGAAGGAAGAGAGCGTCTGCGGGTGACAAGACATAACTCTTTGGAGATTAAGAGGCAAAAGAGGTAAGCCGTATGAGACGGGCCATAACATTTTTTAATATAGCTTGCCTGTCGCTCCTGACGATTGCTCCACTGGGAGTGGGCTGCGGCGGCGGCACTTCAGGAACCTCCTCAACAGGTGAGCTTAAGCTTGCGGGATCCGCCAAAGATTCTAGCGGGGCGCCTCTCGGTAACACACCGATGTTGGTGCGTTCAGCTAGCGATAATCAGGAGCTGCTTAGCTCGGAAACTGACGCGCGAGGTGATTTCGGTATGTTGCTTCCCGGCGATCAATCCTCTGTATTGGTCCAGATCGATGGCAAACAGTCGCAGCCGATAACACGCGCTTTTACCGGGTCAAGTGTTGTATCAACCATTCTGGAGCGCGCGGATTCGGGGGATCTCACGACCCCAGGGGGCTTTGAGGTTCAAATAGATCCAGAATCCCTGTGTAGCTCGGTCGGCACCGAGAACAACGAGCTCTTTATTCAGGGCGACCTCACTCCTTCGTGCTTAGTGAAACTCATGCTCAGCTCGTCGGATTATCCACTTTCAACCTTTAGCGGCGTTCTAAGGTCTCGATGTAGGGGTGGTCGGGTGGCCACTGCGACGTCGAGCCCCGATAGTCAGAGCGTGATCTCCGTGGACCTATGGAGCGCTGCAGAACAAGGCTGCTCTCCCTATGAAATACAGGTAGGTTCGTCGCAAGACCCTTCTCGGGTGGTTGTCATTCCCATTCGCTAGGAGATAGTTCGGATGAACCTCGCAGAGGACAGCGCGGCCGGATCTTCGTCAACCATCGCGCAAGCTTCTCCGTAGGGGTCTCGCTCTAAGATTTCCCAAGGCGCTCGGGGTGACTCCTTCTCCACCTGTAGGGGGGCTACTCTCTCTCCACGTTCTCTCTGTAGGGGGCCTACTCTTTTCTTTTTCTCCCTGTAGGAGGAGCGCCACCTCGCCCCGCCCCCTAGCAACCTCTCTTTCGCACCTCCGAATAGACCCTCATGGAAAGGAAGATGAAATATCACCCCCACGGCAGCGTCCTATTTTGCACGTTCAGCCTGGAAGAGGGCCTACTACTTTTAGCCAATCCACTGTGTAAGGCGATCGTGAAGAGCTGCCTCGCGGCAGCATGCGAGCTGTACCCCGTTCGGATCTGCCACATCCTTGTCGAGGCAACACACATCCACATTGTTTTAGTGGTCATAAACCCCGATCACGTCGATGCATTTGTTCGTCATTTCAAGACCGAGTCAGCTCACATGATTAACGGGCTTCTGGGACGCGATAAGCGGACACTGTGGTGCGAGGGGTACGACAGTCCGATCGTTCTCACCCCGGTGAGAGCTTTGATTGCAATAGCCTATCTCTATTCAAATCCAGGCAAGGACAACTTAGAAACCTCGATCGACAGGTACCCCGGCTTCTCCTCTTGGAAGATATATCAATCAGGTATTTTCACTCGTAAGTGGAAACGTCTGAGGCGCCCCCAGTTTACCCCGATCACCCGAGACGCTAACAACCCGCGGGGATACACGAAGCGCACAGAGGAGATTCTGGCCGCCTCAGATGAAACGCTGACATTTACCCTTGAGCCAAATGCGTGGATGGAAGCGTTTGGTTATCACTCGCCGGAGGAGCAGCAGAAAATGAACGATCAGCTGATCGAACGCATCAGATTCCTTGAGGAGCGAGCTGAAAGAAAGAGAGTGCGGGAGAAGAGGCGCGTGTTGGGCCGAGATCGCCTCATCGCACAAGTGTTTGATACCAGTTATCGTCCCAAACGACGTGGGCGGCGTATGTGGTGTCTGTCGGAGAAGCGCCGTGTGCGGGTCGAATTTATCAGATTTTTCAAAGCGCTCATGCAGAAGGCGAGAGCAGTTCGAAAGAGGTGGAAGCTGGGGGATGTTGCGGCTCCGTATCCCCCGGGTTTGTATCCACCCTCTATGCCGAAGCTCGCTAACGCGCTTGGTCGCTAGTTTTTCGACCTATCACATTTGTGCGTTCTCCGATTCGCAGCGGATACGTGTATCTAGAGCTGCGTTTGTGGTGATCTTCAGCGCTCTTCCTGGACGGCTTTAGCCGGCTTCTGCTGGGGGCTCCAGGGGCTTCACTCCCCTTGGTGGTGCGGTAGCCCGGGTACAGAGGAAAGGAAACAGTAGCTTTTTAGAGCACAGGCTTCTTCCTCCCCGCCATATCCCCAACAGTTGCTGCGTTAGCTGCAGCCCCCCGGGACAACTGAAAAAATGATTAACTCAAAGAATCAATCGCAAAGTGCTGCCCCTGCGGCCGCAAACAATTCCCCCGAAAAGCGGCTCGGCTACTTCACAAACGATAGCAGTTCCTCGATATCCTCGAAGCCTACGCAGGGAGAGAAGTTGCTTGAGGCTGTCCGGCAGAATACTGACTACCAATTCGCGGAGTACTGCCTAGAGGAAAGCCGGAAGCAATCCGCAACCCCGCACGATGCTCAGGCTAGCCGCGTGCTCGCTCTTGAGTATATTGATAACGCCCTCAAAGCATTTCCACAGAGTCATCACCTTCACCTGAAATCAGGAGTAGTCTCGCTTCAGGCCGGGCTGTTTGACCGGGCAGTGGATAGCCTCCGTCATGCCCTTCAATGGGGCCCCGAAAACGTTCAAAATGTGATCGGCCTACTATCGGTCGCCTCGGACATGATGGACTCTTTGCCATACCGGATGGGAAGCTCGCCAAAGCGTGACTCTCTTGCGAACAAGGCAATTCAGCAAGCCCTCACTCAGGGAAAGTATCGCGAAGCATTCAAGACCGCCCACGCTGAGATAAACCGCGTACTGCAAAATGAGCAGGACCCTGATCTTCACACTATTCAGCTTATGCGAGCCGCGGCGATGAAGATCGGGGAAGAGCGCACCTACGTGGCGTCACTGGTAGCCCTTGAGAACAGGGGAATCCTCAACGCCTCGGACCCAGAGTACCTCCCCACACAGGCGCAGTGGGCAGAAGAGAGGTGCAACGAATTCCGTGATGAACTATCCATCGAGGGCGGCAATCCACAGCGCTCCGCCCTCTGGAGCCGATTTACAGTGCATGATGTAGCGCCCATCAACAAGACCGCGGTAAAGGTGGGGCCGGGCGCTGCAAAGCTCCCGCGCTAGGGAGCAACGCTCGACGGCTCAAGCGCAAGCTGCTACCTGCCTGCGAAGCCAACCCCGCCGGCATCGACGAGCTTTAGCACTCTGCTCACAATTTTTCCGAACACTCCCTTTGGGGCGAGCTGCGCGACTTCTGGAGCGATGTCGCCAGATTCAAGGGCAACAATGAAAGCCCTCAGCAGATCCCGCCGCGAGAGAAGCTGCCGCTCACCGACTCGGAACGTGACAACTTCGTTCGCTCCAAGGCTTGCGTGCAACCCGAGAGGCAGCGATGACCAAGCCGAGCTTTCGAAAAGCTTTCTGCACAGCGAGTCCGAAACTGCCTTAGGCCAGAGAGAGAGCTTCAGGAGCCCCAGCGGCGAGACAAACGGACGCAGCATCTCCCGCAACTCCGCACGCGCTTCAGCGGTCGGATGGGAGAGATCCGTGCATCCGAAATCGAAGTGCGTTAAGCGAACAATCGGCTCAGGTCCATCGGTCAAGTCGATGAGGTAGTTGCCTGGATGCCGGTCGTGGTCTTTGCCGCGTCCAGCGAGTATCAGCCGGACCTCGTTTGCTATAACAGAAAAGGCGGCGGCTTGAAGCATGGAGAACTGCCGGTCCTGTTCATCGGGGCTCATCTCCCCCCTGCCGGCCCTCTTCCTGAACTCCGAGATCAACTGGAGCAGAGGCAGCCCAACGGCCGCCTGCACTTCCTTGTTGCCGGACACTTTCATGAAGTCGGGGTCTGGCTTCGCCTCGCTCGCTATTAAGGGAGCACACTCCGAACGCACGGTGATGCGGGAGAGCGGGAAGCGCATCTCGTACGTGTACCCCTGCTCGGCTACCTCCTGCTGTGCCTGCGGCGCATAGGCAAAGTCACACTCATTGGTCAGCAGAGACTTAGCCTGTGACGCCATCGGCGCTAGAAGAGAGAGGCGCTTGTCACGCTCGCCGAGCTTAGAGCCCATAATCGCGAAATTTCCGAGCCAGTACTGGCTGTCAACGTGGGCGCCTGGATGAATGATCGAAAGGAAGCTGCTCCCTGCCCCATTTTTCAGCTCGACCGACAGGCACATCGAGCCTGCTTTTGCCCGTCCTACCCATGCCTCAGACGCACCCTTCGGACCGTACCTCGCGATGAGCTCGTGAATTGTCCAACGAGGGTACTTAACCGTTTCATCGAGCACATCGTACAGCTCATCCTTGACAGCCCGCGGCGTATCTGGGTGGTTTCGAATTCGCTGCAGCATCTTGAAGCCAGCCGGACCGTGAGCGCCGAGAAAGAGCCGTGCAATCCGCCCTACGGATGCGCCGTCCCCCTCACCGCGAGCTCCACTGCCAGCGCCAGCCAGGATTGAGCAACCCACCATAAATTTCTGGTGGAGGCTGCTGCCGTAGAACTCAAAGTAGTCGTCGATCGCCGACTTAAGGAGCTCTCCCCACTTCTCAACCCCAGAGAGCACTGCCGGGAACAATCGATGTCGCTTAAAGTACTCGAAGCGAGCGGCTCCCGGAGAGTCTTGATCAGTAGCAAGAGTTGAGAGCAGCGCACCCTTAGCGCGTATGCCAAGCTCAGAGAATCGCTGGTGGAGCGCTTTCAGATGAAAGGCTACTACCGGCTCTGCAGGCCTAGGAGCCCCTGTTTTAAGCCAGCGCTGGGTGTCTCCGTTGCTCCTGGCTCCAGTGAGGTACGACAGAAAGCCACCGTCTAATTCGCGCAGAATCTGCTCCGCAAGCCCCCAAACCCGTTCATCGCTCGGCGAGCGATCGAGCAAGAAATCGAAGATGGCCTCTCGTACTGAAGATGCTCCTGGAGTCCGTAGCTGCACCAGGGCGTTGTGTACCTCTACTGCTCCAGCGTTTAGCGCCTCGGGTGTTTGGTGCGAAGCCGAGAGAAGAGAATGTGCGGTGAGCTTCCCCTGTACATCGTCGGGCGCTACAAGGTTGTCGCGAAGATACTCAGAGACTGGTGCCTGTGTGAGCAGCTCGTCGGCCAGACGGTCCAGGATCTGCACTCGCAAAACGGCGGGAACGTGCTTATCATTAAGAAACGAGACAACCTTCTCGACTTCACCCCGGAACGCTTTCGAGCCATCATCGTGACGAATCCCAACCGCCTCTCGAACTAATGCGGCGAGACACTCCACCGAGCTCTTCACCAAGAATTTTTCAAAAGAGGGATCACTCGTGCGAACGGTGTATACGGATGAGGGCGGAGGGCTTCCCGCTCGCTCCCAATCCCACCGTTTCTCGTAAAGAAAATCCGGCAGCGGAAAGTATCCGTAGTCTCCCGAGACGAAGGTGCGCGGAGTGAGAAGCGCAGACACGAACTCTAGACGTGCCTCAAGTCCATTGAGCTTCGCGTAACACCCTTCAAGCTCGCGATGCAGCCTCTTCTGCATTTGGGGAGAGCGTCCTATAGCCCCCATAGCGGCAAGCCTCTGGTAGCGGTCAAGCAATTCCGGGCTGCCTAAAGCGGCCGAGTGAGGTGAGTTGCCATGAGCGGACTCAGCAGCTTCAAGAACCGTATCGAGCAGCTTCCAACCCGAGGCTCTCCCGCATAGGTCAGCCAGCACGTGCAGCACGGGCAGCGAAATTTCTCGCTGCTTCAGCTCTCGGAGGTGCTCATTTATGTAGTATGCCCGCGCATCGATCAAAGCCTGGGCCCGGTTGGCACCACGAGACGAGTGCACCGTAAATGATTCGCGTGGAACTCGCGTAAGGGTTTCGGCAAACTCTTCCGGAGAGAGGCAGGTATTCACGCCCAAGAGATAGCGAAGGCGCCTCTCTGACCCGAGACACTCGGCAAACACGTCCCGAACTCGCTCCTCACCCCAGGAATGAAGGGGCGCACTGTCCAGTCCGTTCAGTCCAGATACGATTATTAGTCGTTCGCCTCGGCTGAACACCCTGTCGGGGTCTAGTCGAACGTAACGCACGAGTGGATGCTCGGGATCAACTCGCGCGCCCTCCCACATCTCGGTAACATCGCGTAGGTATCTCCAATAGACTTGGTTCGTTTGACCTGCTAGCGCTTGGGCGGAGTCAAGGATAATTGACCGTACTGAGGCGCCGTGGAGATTGCGGCCGCTCTCCTGCTCCTCCACAGCCTTAACAGCTCTAGAAATAGCCTCGACGAGCTGTCTCGCTAATTGATGAGTAGCTCTTAGCTGTTCAGGATCAACCAGCCCAAATGGATGGACCTGCGGAGCAATGAGCCATCCATGCTTTCGGAGCAGATTCCGGATGATCGCGCTATCGCTAAGCGGCCTCTCCCCTATTTCCGCAGCAGCCTTCTCCCCCCTCCTGAGCATGAAGCGTGCGAAGCGTCGCTCAGTATCCACCCATGCGCCACCTTCGACAATAATGTCGCGCCCATCATCCTCCGCCCGCTCAATCGGCGACACTCTTTGAGGAAACTCAATCGATACCCCCGAACGCTCACTAATCGAGAATCCGCTTAAGGAATCAGTGTCAGTGCCCCTCCGTAACGCCTCACAGAGCGGGTGAATATGCACTCCGGTGAGCAGAGAATCGATGGCCTCAGAGATTCCACAGAATCTCATAAGCATGTCCAGCACGCTCCGATCCGCGATTTCCTGCCGATTCGAAGCAATCTCCGCCCGAAGAGTGCGGTGCGCTTGGAAGGGAAATGGAATGACATCTCCGGCTTGCAATCGATCAAAATCCTCTCGCGTAAAAACACGCTGGATTTCCTCCGTTCCGGAGCCTGCAATCGCCGTCAGCCACATCTTCTGGTCGCCCCGAGGATACGTCAGAAACACTCCGCGCTCCTTAAGCAGCTTGAGCGCCCCCTCAAGCACACTCATTGCATCGACCAGCTCAGGCCGCGAGGAGGCCGTAATGAATCGAGCCACTTTTGTGTCAAACCCGGCGAATATGCCCCAGCCTTCAAAGCCGAAGACCTCTGTCTGGCGGTCGTAGAGCCCAGCCGCAACGCCACCTTCCTGATTGTGCCACAGTGCCTCGCTGATCGAGTCAACATCGGGTGACCTGCGAACTTCAGAGATAAGAGCTGCGTCTCCACGCAGCACAAGTGCTAGGTGCGTGCAGACATCTGCCAGGAGTGGGATGGCCGTCCGTCGTGACAAGAGGTCACGGTATTCACGGCAGATGCCGCCGAGTGCAGCGATCGTATCGCGTGGAGATTGCGATCCGGAGAGTCGCTGGTGCAGCTCCAAATCAACAGGCGCGATTACATGGACTTGCCCGGCTGAATCAAGCACCGCCTCAAGACGCTGGCGCCAGCTGTCTCTCGGCAACGATTCTCCTGTTAATCCCTCAACGACCTCCTTCCGACGATCCCGTTCGTACGCATCAAGCGCAAGCTTCTCGTAGAGCTCAGAACGGATCGGTATCGAAGCGTGAACCTGCCCGTGATTAAGAACCTGTATGCTTGACTCAAATCGAGATGTCCTTCTAATCATCTCCCACGCCAAAGTCATCGCTTCTGGCTTGAACCCGGCCCGCTCCATCATCGTGGCAGCCTGCTTGTCACACCACTCCTCCTGCAGCATGCTATTTCCGCGCGCATTGAAATTCTGCTGAAACGCCGCGTGCCCCAGCTCGTGTGCAATGATTCCCGCTAATGCATCGATGCTCATACTCCCGTCGCGCATCTCGGGCGCATTGAGTAGGGATGCGATCAGGCCTCGGCTAAAGAAGAGGTCATGCGTGCAGGTGTCAATTGCTGCATTTTGAGACTCATTGTCACACAGAAACACCTGCTCCGGCGTGACTTTTAGGCGTTTGAAGCTGTCCGTTGCTGAAGTCAGAAGACGAGAGGCGATCTCGTGAACCACCACTTGAAACTCAGCAAGCTGGCAGGAACCCGGCGGAAAAGCTCTCTGGCTGACGTGCACCAGCTTGCGGTCAATCGTGCCCGCGTGCACCGACTCGCGGAGCTGGTCGAGAGTAGCGCTTGCTATTTCTTTTGAGAGAGCCTCTCTATCAACCGCCCTGAGCTCTCGCTCAGAATCAGTAGCCTGCATGACCGAGTGACCTCTAGACCGCGCAAGAATATTAGTCTGGGTCGCTGTCATTGAGTGACTCTTCTCTGCTGTCTTTTCAGGGATCGATTGAGAATTGGGTAAGGCGAAGTCCGTCCCCTGGCTAACAGGGTAAGTAAAAGGAGAAAGCTAAACAAATTCAGCACTCAAAAGTTCACACGCTTGCCCGTTTAAGACATAAATCACTCACATGGGTCCTGCTCTCTAAGATCCTGGGATCTTTGGATTAGAGCTAAAACCGACCTAAATCGACTGCGACTTCAACCCAGCAGCGGCTCACGCTAGCCGAGGCACTGGGTCGCGTGGGCAACCGCTGCTTCTACTCTAGAGCGTGCGGATGAGAGCCGATGTAAACTGGTGTCACTGTGGCAGGGCAGGCCGTACTACTGAGGGCAAGGTTTCATCGCGCGCGCCGCCATACCAAACCCTGAGAGCAGGCCGCCGGTTGCAACAGGCTCGCACGGTTCCGGTTCATTTGACTCGGGAGGGTTGTCATTACCCCTGAAAGCGGCAGCTCCGACCGCGGAATTGCCATCTGTGGATGCACCTTTAACGTTCAGAGGTGGGATCGAACCGGGATTCGGCAAGAGCGTCTCGTCATCGGCCCGTTTATCGATACCGCCTGCTACGGCTCCCTTCACGTTTATAGGTGGCGGAGGATGGGGAAGCAGCGTGTTGTCATCGAGCCGTTTCTCGACATCCCCTGCTACAGCTCCCTTAACGTTTATCGGTGGCGGAGGATGGGGAAGCAGCGTGTCGTCGTCGAGCCGTTTCTCGACATCGCCGGCTACAGCGCCCTTAACGTTAATAGGTGGCGGAGGGTGGGGAAGCAGCGTGTCGTCGTCGACCCTCTTGTCGACACCGCCTGAGCTTGGGGGACCACGCCGCTTCTGGGGCGGGAGAGGCGGGGCATCAGAGTTGATTCCGTCGTTGAAAGAGAGCAGCGGAATATCTCTCGTCTCTAGGATGTCGTCGTCCAACGCAGACGCGCTGTCTGCCGAGACGAGGAGACCGATAACCAGGCTGAGTCCTGTCGCTATACCTTTTGGCCACTTGGTGGGGGACTGTGCGCACATGATAAACCTTTCTTCGGTCACCCGGGGTGTCGAACGAACCTGCGCGAAGCTTTAGAGCAGGCAGCTTCCTGAGCAGGCAGGGGCTCCCTTTTACGAAAAACCTCTACCCGCAGCACACGTCCCCCCCGGGCAGATTAGTAAGTTAGCGCGCCACCTGACCCGAACATCACAGTGAGCCCCCGCTGCTATTCCCTGCCATCCACAACCTCTCGCTTTATCTCCTTGTTACCAAGCAGTGAACCGCCTACCCTGCGCTACGTCGACACGCGAAACCATTCTAGGGGCATCATGAAGAGAACCATCAGCCTACTCCTCACCCTTTCGCTCTTGGTCTGCTCAGAGGTTCTGGCTCCCAGAAGCTGCATGGCCTCTCCGTTCGCTGAGCGCGATCTTCTGGCGGCGAACTCCGAGTTCTACGCTGCGCTCAATTCGGTCTTCAGAGGAGACGCAAAGGCCATGGAAGAGGCGTGGTCTCACGCTCAAGACGTCTCGTACATGGGGCCGGACGGACTTCGTCACCTCGGATGGGACTCGGTACGGGCTGACTGGGCGCTTCTCGCTTCGAAGCGACTGGGAGGAACAGTTCAGCTTGCAGAGGTGCGTGTGCAACCCGGCGACTCGATGGCTTCAGTTTCTGGCATCGAGGTGGGCGAAAACGTTGTCGATGGCCAGCCCCATAAATTCTCAATTCGCGCTACCAACATCTTCCGCAAGGAAGAAGGAAAATGGAGGCTGATCGCACACCACACCGACACGCTTCCGTATCTCGGTAAGTAGGTTTCCGCTTATTCAACGCTCAACTACAAGGAGGATAACACCGTGCGAAACAAATTAGTTGTCTCGGTCTTCTCAGTAGCCCTCTCTGTAGTCGCTATTCTTATGTCGTCGCAAGCAGTCGCGCTCGATCATAACAACGGAAAAGTCCCAAGCGAGAACACCTCCTCGATCGCAATCAAGATGCCCTTCCCTTCGAAGACTATCATCGGCCAAGATTTTTCCTATCCCAACGGTGTGCCCCTGATTGAAGCCTTCACGATCGAGATCCCGCCCGGCAAGCAGACGCCGCTCCACAAGCACTCCATCCCTATGTACGCCTACATCACAGCCGGGGAGCTTGAGGTAGACTACGGAAGCAAAGGGAAGCGCACCATCAAGGCCGGTACCGCGTTCGTAGAAGCGATCAATTGGTGCCACTTCGGCCGAGCCGTCGGAAACGAGCCGGCGAAGATCCTAGCCGTGTACCTGGGCCAGCGCGAGCCGAACCAGATTCAGCCGGAGACCTGCACGAGTGCCGATTGACGGCTCTCAGGAGCCACCCAGGGTGCCACATCTCCTGCTGTCCTCCGGCCACACCTTTGCCTCTGATCGCTGCGCAAGGGTTCGTTGTACAAAAAACACCCCCTGCTGCCGCTTTCCAGCTCATCCCGGGCTTTCTCTGCCCCCCTGAAGCTGTTCAGCCCTCCCCACTTCCGCTATACCTCCCGGCTTAGGTCGCGGTGGACGCATCCGGTTAGTTGACCGCCCCCCTAAGACGCGCAGTCCGCGGCTTAGGGGGGCGGTCCCAAAATGGGAGGTTTTAGTTCTCACCAGGAGAATCTGATGACACTCTACGAGTGGGCATTTCAGTTCTGTAAAGAGCGCGGGATGACCGAGAAGGAAGCTTTCGCTGTCGTTGAGAGAGCCATGCTTCATCCGGCTGCGGAAGGCGTTCGTGAGCGGTGGGGAGAATCGTACGACGATTATCCCGAGCCGATGCGAAAGCTCTTGACCAAGGCCATCTGCGAGAGTGCTCTAGACTGGATTCAAAAGGAGAATCCGAAGGCATTCTTTAAGCCGCTCTTCGATGGATCGATCCCATCCTAGAGGCTTTACGGAGAGTGTCGATGAGTTTTTTCAGCGTTTTTGCGCTACCGTCGACCTCTCCAACTCTTGCCTGCTTTAAAGCAATGGAGAGCTAGGCCGGGTCATCATTCACTATGTCGGGAGCTTAAACGCAAATGCTGGCCTCGCGCATCCGAACAGTGATCGGCTTCGTCGTCTTGCTAATCGCTACGACCGCTCTCGCTCTCCGATATTCGAGTGACTCGGTAGGCTGCCCGGCAGGCGGCTGGGACTGTGGCTCTCACCTGGCAGTCATCAATGCATTATTGCGGGGCGACATCTTCCCGGTGATCGAGACCGCCGCCTCGGACGCAGGCAAGCCGCAGCTCCTTTACAGCGGAATTCTTGGCGCTCATCTCATCGCTGCCGCCGTCACACAGCTCGGAACAGGGATTCCGAGAGCCATGCTCATCACGCTAGACCTAGCTTTGCTCGCCTCGATGCTAATCTTCTCGCGCGTCCTCTCGCTCACTCTCGGTCGGCAATCTCTACTCTCGTGGCTTCTGTTCTCCGTGCTCTTCATCCCTGGCTACTGCTACATCGCTTCTCAAGGCTTCTTTTCCCTCGCTGTGGCGGTGCCCTTTGTGATGTTTGCCATCTACAGTATCCTCAGAAGAGCCCTCTGGCTCGGCTTCGGCGCATGTCTCGCCTCCACTTTTGTTTACCCTGACAGCGCATTCTGGCTCTTTCCCTTCCTCTGCATCGTGACCCTCACAAGCCACGCGACACGGCTCTGTAAGTTCCTGTCAGTTGCTTTTACCGCAGTCTTGCTCACGCCCTTGGCGCTCCAACTAGCGCACGACATGGCGAAAGACGGCGCGATATACATCAATCCCACCAACTTCTTCCTTCTCCCCTTCTTCCTTCTTCTCGCAGTAGTGCCCTCCGCTTCTTCACAACTAAAGAAAGATAACGAGCTGCCAAAAGAGGTCCTGCTAGCGCTTCTCGCCCTGCTAAGCATCTCTTGCTGGACTGCGGTATCCTTCTTAGCCGTCGGCAGTCTCAAGTACTACGCTCAGAAGCAGTACCTCTGGGCTCCCATGGTTTGCTGCTTCCTGATTCCGCGCCTCGCAGCCGCCTCGCGAGCCCGAATTCTACTGGCAACTTCGGCGGCGCTTAGCCCGCTATGGCTCCTGAGCGAGAGTTCAATAAATGTCGCTCGATTCTACTCGACCCCGAAGGCAGCCTTCTCGGCTAGAGACGAGCAACGCGTTCTGGATATCCTTAAGTCTCCGCCGTGCCCTCAGTTTGTTATTGTAGGCGACAGTGCCGGCCGTCGGTTCAACAATGGGGCTACGTTCTTCCTCTCTGCTAACTCGTATTTTGCTTCGCTGTATCCCGACACCACAGTTGTGACACTAAAAAGCGGCGAGGCCTTCGACTTTGTCCCGTTTTTACAGAACTACTGGGCGAACCGTCGCGTTAAGTCCGATGACAGCAAGGACTCCGACGCAACCGCCGTGTGCATTTTTTAGTTTGGCTCGCTTTTGGCAGAACGCCTTGGGCTCACTGGCCCTGATACTGGTCCAGCGCCGCAATGAGCGTTCCAGGAACAGCCATCTGCGCCGACAGCGCTTCCCCTTCAGCTATCTCCCCCTCGGAGAGCTTCTGCGTCACGCCAGCCAGATTCCTGGTCGCTGGCGGCGCCGCATTCTGGCTAACCGAGAGGTCGTAGAGGGCATACGCAATTACCAGGTTAGGCCTAACCGAGCGGCCGTGTTCGTACATAAAACCTAAGCTGTTGAGTGCTTCAGCGTTGTACTGAGCGGCCGACAATCGGTACCAAGCGACGGCCTCCGGCTCATTCTTCACGACACCCAAGCCGTGCATGTACCGGGAGCCCAAGTTGTACTGAGCGACGGCGTCTCCTTTATTGGCAGCCCGAAGGAGCCACTTGATGGCTCTGTAATCATCGAGCGGGACACCCCGCGCGTTAGCGTAGAGGAGGCTCAAGTTGTTCTCTGCTTTCTTGTGTCCCCTCGTTGCGGCCATGCCCAGCCAGTGCGCTGCCGTTCGCTGGTTGGGAGCCACTCCCCAGCCATCAATGTACATTCCGGCCAGGTTGTACTGCGCGCTCGTGTGCCCCTGCTTAGCGGCACGCTCATACCAGCTGCGCGCCTCAGCGTAATCCTTCGTAGTGCCGAGACCATTAGCGTACAGGTATCCGACATTGAACTGGGCATCGACATCGCCCTGCTGTGCCAAGGGCTGCCAAATAGCTAGCGCTCCTTCAAAGTCCCCGCTCTTCGCCGCTTGGAGCCCCTGCTGAAAAGACTCGGACGTCGACGAGTCCGAGGAAGATGACGACCCGCAAGCAGCGAGAGAGAGCGTCGCGAAGCCGACTACGCAAGCAGTTAAAATTGATTTCATAGAAAGGCTCCGCTCCCGTTGCTTCATACGTGCCTAGAGGTAATTGTTCTCGTTGTAGCCGTACGAGTTCGAATTAGGCGGCGACACGCAAGAGCTCGACGACTCACACAATGTAAGAGACCCAAGCTGCTCTGAGCTAAGCGAGCAAGAGTCGTCAACAAGACAGTTGTTCAACGTATTGTTGCAGATCTGGATCGTCGCAGGATTCAAATTGGGAATAATCGTTTGGTTTCCGGGCACAAATTCTACCTGATATTCTGTCTGGCTGTAGATCGTACCCGTCGTCTTATTCTGAAGGACGATATTGAAGAGGCACTTTGGCCAATTCGGGCAGACAGCTAGGTTCTTCGCGCTGCGAGAATTGTCAAACGACAGAGTTCCTTCATCGCACGACGTAACCGGGGTTGACGTCTGAACACTACTCATCAAGAAGTAGAAGTCAGATGGAGGGATTTCATTCGACTCTCTCTCCGGACAAGAGAGCTGCACGCCGTACGATGTATCAGGGTTTTGCATTAAGATTATTTCAAATAGGTCGTTAAACGACACTTCGTTGAAATACTCTATGATAGCCTCATCCTCACTTGAATTGGTGCAATTGAGCTGCGCGACCGCATCGTTCGCTAGCGCAACGGCTACTACAAAAAGCGCGACTACCCATCGTCTCATGCATTCCTCTCGAGAGTGTAACCGGTGACTACCATAAGCAGGCTGGAGCCCAGAAGGATAAATTCGTGGGCCCCAGGAATAGAACGGGGAAGTATCTCCCAGAAGGGGTCGGGGATCCGCTACATCCCTGCTCATTGCGAAACCCCAAGGGGACACTAGTAGCAGTTGACCGAGTCCAGGTGCGCCCGCCTCTCTTCCCAGACACTCCTCTGCACGAGGACGGAAGTGCCCGTCACCGGCCCGTCTTGGTACACGAGGCACCACTGCCCCGACGCCGTGAGGATCCGCACGAACGGGCTTCCCGTTGGCCAGATAATGGTCTTTGCCTTGACCAGGTCGATGAAATCCTGCCAACGCTCCGCTCCCAAGTAGGAGGCCTTAAACTCGTCCCACGCCTCCTTCGTATTAACTTCGGTTCGCCCGTCTATTGGAACTCTGTATCCCGGCTCGCCGTTTTGGTCCGCGTACCGATACATGAGGTAGTGCCCGTCTTCGAAGCTGTTAAGAATCGGCTTCGGCAATGAACGAGACTCTATAAAGTCTACCGCGCCCCTCGCAACGAAGTTGCTGTCGATGACTCTGTCCCAGGCTTGAACAAGTCGGAGGTGAGCAACTTTTATGGAGACACCCGTGATCACAAGAATGACCACAACGAGCGCCTGTCGGACTACTCGCTTCTCTGTCAGGCGCAGAACGGCTTCTCGCGCACCTTTCTGCTCCCCAAGTATCTGCGCGATAAGCCCGCACGTCAGCATGACCGCAAAGGGGATAAACCTCATGACGGCTAAAGAGAGGCAAAGCAAAACGAACCATCCTGCCAGAACTCGCAACGAGAGTGCGCGGGGCATGCTGTGGCAGAGCCAGAGCAGGAGCGCCGCACCGATCAGCAGCGGCACCGACCATGGGTCTAAGAACGTGACTGGCCGAAGCTCGCTAATCAGGGTGAACGTTGCGGGATGGCCCACATAATTCATGGCAGAAATCCACTCAGTCCCGAAGTTCGGCGTTAGCAGAGTTGCGACGAAGCAGGTGAAGAGTAGCATCGCAACCCGTCCTGCCTTCTCTCTCTCTCGACGAGAAGAGCGATGGTAGCGAGTGGAATCACAGTGCTGACATGGATATTCGCCCAGAGGCACAAGATACCGGCAAGCTTGGCTCCGTAGCCCACTGAGAGCCCCCTTGCCCTAACCCTCTCACACAGAAGAATCACAACGGGATACAGTATCCAGGTGAGCGTTTGTGGCCGAAGCGAGATGTGCCAGTAGCAGCCGACCGCCGAGAGAAGCGTCAAGAGAAAACCAAGAAGCAGCGAGCGTGAGGTCGAGGCGAGGCTCCAAACACTTGCAAGCAGGAATAGAAAGATGGTGCACAGCTCCAACGAAATGAGCCCGCGCAGACCAAAGTCTTTTTCAACGAGCGCAAAGAGCACCTGGCCAAGCCAGGAGTAGGCGCGCCAGGGCTTCCCCGCGCCAAACATGTTCCAGTAATCCTGCGTGGGCACTTCGTGATGGCTCACGATCCATCGCCCACAAACGATGTGAAACCAGAGGTCTGGATCGCGAAGAGGCCGAGCCATGCAGCACGCAATGAGGAGCAGCAAGAGGGCTGCAAGGAGCCTCTTGGATCCGGCGCTGGTGGGAACTAACAGCCTAGCTCTTCGGGCAACAGACATTCTTGACAGTAGCTCCCTACCCGCTTCCTGCGCCGCAGGTCGAAGTGGGGCAGACAAAATTCACGGACACCGAAATGTGCCTTGTAAAGATTAGTAACGAATAATTGGTGTTGCAAGAAAATACGGCAGGGCGGCCTCCCAATACCACTGTCGAACACCTCCTACTGTTGCTCTTGGGCGCACCTCTGATTACCTTCCGTGCCACACTTCTAAGGAGCGAAGCAACCGATGTCATCTACCGACCAAACCCTGAGCTCGTCACTGCCCGCACTAAGCGGCTACACGCCGACTGCAAGCAAAACATCTCCGCTCGCCTCCTTGAGCACTCCCTCCGTCGCAACTTTTTCAGGCCGTCCAATCGTCATCATCGGAGCGGGCACCATCGGCCGCCTCTTAGCCACCGAAGCCCTGCTCGGGGGAAGGAACGTCCACCTCATCGACCAGAGCTCCGCAGCACTCGAGACCTCGCGAGCTGCCCTACAGACCTCTATCAACAGCGAGCTGCGCGAACCTGACGCGCAGCAACGCGCTTTTAGCCGCCTGACGCTCACTGCGGGCGACCTTCGCAGCGATGAGAAGATCCACGCCGCTCTTCAAGTTGCTGCGTGCGTGATCGAGGCTCTGCCGGAAAACAAGGAGCTCAAAGAAGAGATACTCGGCTCGCTCGATGTGCTTGTGCCCCACACGACCTCGATCACGACTGTAAGCTCGTCATTTCCCGTGCGAGAGCTTCTGCAAAAGGCAACTTTCAAAGAGCGCTTCATCAACACCCACCCTCTGCAACGTGGAATAGCCGCCGTTGAGGTCATGCCGAGCGCCAACACCTCGAGTCAGACTCATAGAGAAGTGTCCTCGCTCTTCCAAGCGATCGGAATGGTGCCGGTTGACGTACAGAAGGAGAACGTTGGCTTCATCTTCAATATCGTCTGGAGGAACATAAAAAAGACAACCCTTGAACTCGTAGAAAAAGGCGTCAATACCCCTCAAGACTTCGACCGAATCTGGATGATGGCGCTAAAGACCAGGGTCGGACCCTTCGGTCTGATGGACATGGTTGGGCTCGACGTCGTTCTTGCAATCGAGGAACGCTACGCCAAGCTCTCCGGTCAAGATGACGATCTACCACCAAGATTCCTGCGAGCAATGGTCGAGCGCGGAGAGCTCGGCGTAAAATCCGGTCGCGGCTTCTACGCGTACCCTGACCCTCAGTACAAGCGTCCAGGCTTCCTCGAGCGGGGCGCCAACACCGGTAGTGCCCCGCTCCAGCCAACGCGAGATACCCTGCTCGGCGCCTGGGACCTCGTCTCCTTTACTGCCACAAAGGCAGGCTCCGACGTGATCTCGCATCCGATGGGCGAAAACGTAAAAGGTTCCCTCCTGTACTCGATCGATGGCAGCATGTCTGTGGCTCTGATAAAGCCAAATCGCGCCGCTTTCTCCTCAAGTGACCCGCTCGGCGGAACTATCCAGGAGCGTGCGGCCGCTTACTCGGAGTACTTCGGGTACGTCGGAGCCTTTCGCTACCGAAACGGCATTGTGTACCACGACGTGGAGCACTGCTCTTACCCGAACTGGAGCGGCAGCTCGCTGCTCCGATTCGCATCCTTAGACGAACAGGGACTCCTGACACTCTCTACCCACCCAGTCGAGATCGGCGGCTCGATCGGCGTTCAGCGCCTGGTGTGGCGACGCAAGGGGTAGCCAGAGCCCCAACGGCATCAGCCAGACACTGACAGCCCCCTGCTATAGCCTTTTTCTCTTTTAGCATCGCCAACTCTTCGGTACCTTTCCCGCATGAAAAACCTCCTCTCAAAACACCTCCAACGCTCCATCTTACCGATCACCCTTTCGCTCCTCATCGGGTGCGGCGGCAGCAGCGGCAGCGACACCCCGCCACCCCCAGACCCAGATGCAGATATTCGTATTACCGCGCTCTTCGACCTCTCTGGTCCTGGCCAAACCCTTGGGCAAGCGAGCAAGGCGGCTGTCCAAGAGTCCGTTGAGCTTTCGTCACTGCAAGGCATCACCGTTTCCGTTCAGTACTACGACACCCAGAGTGACCCCGCCAAAGCGCAAGCCGCCGTCGAGGAAGCACTCGCGAATGGAGTCTCAATATTCCTAGGGCCCCAAACGAGCTCAGAAGCGCGCCAGATCCTTCCGACCGTCAACGAAGCCGGAGCCCTCGTGATCAGCCAAGGAAGCACCGCTTCATCCCTGGCTGTCGCAAACGACGCCCTCTACCGTATGATTCCGACAGACCGAGTGGAAGCTCGTGCGGTCTACGACCTGGCGGTTTCCCGGGGCGCGTCGTCTTTTATCACCATCAACCGCCAGGACACCGGGAACCAGGGACTCGCCGATTCCTTTACAGGATACGCCACTAACGGAGGCTCCGTTGTTCTTGCAAACCTGGAGTACCCCACAACACAGACCTCGAACTTCTCAAGCCTTGCGGGCGAACTGGCCGCCGTAGTCGCTGCTAATCCAGACGACTCCATCGCCGTTTTTCTCGCCGGATTCGATGAAGTGTCGTCGGTCCTGGCATCGTGCGCCTTACAACCCGCTCTTGCAGGCATCGCCTTCTATGGCGGAGACGGCTCAGCACTCGCAACAACCGTCACAGCAGATCAAACTGCTGCTGAGTTCGCAAACGCAGCCGCGCTTTTTCCGAACGCTCTCCTTACGATCCCACCTGACTTTATGGAATTGGCAAAGCTCATCACCGAAGCCTACGGCGGAGATCAGGTAAACGCGTTCGCTCTAGCTGCCTTCGATGCAACCAACATCCTCTCGGATGCCTACAAGCAGAATCCCGACTTCAACACGCCAGGCGTTCGACGGACAGCCTTCGTTGAATCTGCCAACGGCTACCAAGGAGTGACTGGTGACATTTACCTCAATCAGGCCGGAGACAGGGCCTCTGGCGCCTACGCGTTTTGGGGAATTTGCCCAAATGGATCGCAGTACCAGTGGTCGCAAGTAGCCTCGTGGAATCCAACCTCCCCATCCTCGCTCGTTGGCACGGCCTCGTTTTCAGGATGCGGCTCTAATTGAGCGCTTTCGACGCCACGACCGGCACGGCGAGGAGACTGCGCTGATCGAGAGCCAAGCGCAGACGCGGAACGTGGCTGTTGTGCAGCAGCAGGAGGCTCCGTGTTTACCCCTTAGCCCGACGGTGCTAAAGGTGGCTGCATGAGTGCTCCCGCTGTCCCACCGTACTGGCAAGAAGCTTGCCGCGAGCTCAGCCGCTCCGACACGATCATGCGCCGCCTGATTGGCGAGTACCCGGATGCGCGCTTCGGCTCCCGCGGCTCTGCGTTTGAGACCCTGCTAAGAGCCATAGTAGGGCAGCAGATATCAGTCAAAGCAGCACAGTCGGTGTGGGAACGCTTCGCCGCCAAAGCGCGCGAAGTATCCCCTGAACGCGTAGGCGCCATGCGGGCAGAGACACTCCGCGCATGCGGCCTCTCAAGCCAGAAAGTCACGTACATCCGCGACCTCGCCTCGCACTTCTCTTCAGGCAAGCTACGCCCTCGTGGGTTTCACGCCAAAACCGACCAGGAACTGATCGATCTCCTCTGCGACGTGCGCGGCATCGGCCAGTGGACAGCCGAGATGTTTCTCATATTTCACCTCAATCGCCCCGACGTCTACCCGCTCCAAGATATCGGCTTGATCCGCGCAGTAGAGAAAAACTACCGAGGCGGTGCCGCCGTCTCAAAGCACGAACTCATCACGATCGGCGAACAGTGGCGCCCCTGGAGGACCGTTGCGACTTGGTACCTATGGCGAAGCCTGGATCCTTTTCCGGTTGAGTATTAGAGCCAACTTCGTAGGCTCTGGGGTCGCTATCACTAGCCTCTGTGGCTCTTCGATTGCTAGCTTTGATGAGCCCAAGGATGAGGTCGACCAAACCACCCAACAGCAGGTTAAAGCCTCACCTCTGTCCGAAATAGGCGCTATTAGCTGAACTACTCGTAGCTCGAGCACGGAGCAGTCGGCTTAATCTCTCTCAAAGGCACTCTGTTCGGCAGAGCGTATTGAGTCGCCACACCGGCTGACAGATAGTACGTCCCCTGTATGACAATCCGCCCAGACAACACGCCACGAGAAGCAAGTTCGCTCGCAAACCACGAGCTCTTTCAATCGCTCGCCTTACCACCACGAACGCAAACGATCCCCAGCCGCATTCAAGCCCCCTCGGGCCGCATATGGGAGATCCCTTTTACGGTCGAGCACTGCGAGCCCTTCGATCCATCGAGAGAGATGCTTCAGATGTTCCCCCAAGAGAAGGGGGCCATTCGCGCCGCGTGTGAATTTGCCCTAAAGCATGCCCCAGAGCAGCTAAACGATTTTATTTCTACCCTGGGAGTATTTCAGTCTGGATGGCAGATGCAGGCCGGGCTATCTGCTGTGGCCGGCAACGACAGAGATACGCCCGAGTACACAAAGCAGCAGCCTGTTGAGAGCCCCGAAAAAGCCCCTCGGCACATTGACGTGCCATCGATCCCCAACACCCATTGGGCATACAAGCGCCACTTTAACCCAGGAAATGGCATCAACTACCAACTAACAGACGACCAGTGGCTCGCCGCCTCGCACGGTGAAGCCACCTCCGACATGGGGTCTATTCTTGGCTACATCTCCCACTACAACACGTTAGCGCACCGGTACGACTCTGCAGCGCTGCGTGATGCCGTCTTCTTTGGCAGGTTCAGCGACCCGTATAAGACCTGCATGCAGATCTGCATTATGGATCTCAAATTCCCGCCGCACTTTGTTGCGTTAATTCACTACGGACTCGGGTTTCACTTTCTCTCTGAAAGCAGCCTCGGTTGGTGGAGCGATCGTAGCGCAGCTCTTCATATCTATTCACCAGAACAGCAGCTCTTACGAAGATCAGCTTTTAGGGCCGGAGACCGGCTCTTCGCGGAGATAGTGAAGTTGTACGTTGAGGATTTCGGCTAGCTGTTCGATCCCTTTTTCTATTCTACTCTCCCAAGCTCTCCCCAAGCCCCTCGTATTCATCATCGACCTCATGCCGCTCCCCACCAAACGACCCGTCCCAACATCCAAAACGCTCGTGCGATCATCCCCGATGCTCTTCCCGCTCCTCCACAATCCTCTCCAGGTTCTTGTTCATCCGCCGCATCTCGCGAACGAGCTGCTCCTGATTCCGCAATGCCTCCCACCGCTGCATCTCCGCCATCCCTGAATCCGCCTGGTAGATCTTCTTCAGCTCATCCCAGTCGGCTTGTGCAACCGTTGGAAGAAAAATAGCTAGGCACACAAGGAGCCTCATACCGGCTCCTCAGCAACGAAAAAATCACGGCTCACTAGCAGGAGAACAACTAGTACCCATACCCGCCAATGGGATTTCCCAGCGCGTCATTCGGAACGATGCTTGTCGTGCTCTCTGTAACGCTGCCGCTCTCGCCAAGCATCGCACCGAGAGGATCGCTTCGCTGGTACGTTTCAGTGACAACGCTGTACCCCGTGTACCAACCACGGCTGTTCGGTTGATTGTCGATCCCGTAGCCGCGCATCGGCTGGCCAAGCGCGTTGTTCGGAACAACCTGCGTAGTCGTCTGCTGAATGGTCCTGCTCTCACCCTGGATACCTCCCAGAGGATTGAGGCGCTCTGCAGATGATGTTACGACACTGTAGCCTGTGTTCCAGCCGGCGCTGTTTACTCGGCCCGGCGGCGGCAGGGGCGCCTCAATAATAGCCGGAGGAGCAACCACGGTTACGCCGTAGCCATTCGGGCGGTACGGGTAGCGCGGTTGCGCCTGCGCAAGCGATACAGGGAAGAGCGCAAAAAGGGCGACTGCGAGCACCGATTGTGAGTCCATACGACCTCCAAAAATAAGCACTTTTCGATTATCCGGTTACACTGTGCTGCTGCTCAAGGAATTAGCCAGGCGTGTACCACCAGCTGAAACGGGTCGGTATTTCTGCCTAAAAAGCGGCGCTCCCTCGGGCTTTAGGCTGTACAGCAACCCTGGGTAGACCGTCGTTACGTCGCCTAAGAGCAACAGCCGTATCACCGCTACGGCGTCATGCTCGCTGGGCGGAGTCCAGGCAACGGAGAGATTGGCCTATCCTGCGCGCGTTTCCGCCCGATAGTACCCCCGCGGGCGCCCTAATCCTGCTTATGACGGCCATCCTTGTGTCTCGCCCAGGCGATTAATTACCTTGTTAAAAGCCCTCGGGCTCTCTACCATCCGCCCAAATCGTCTTTTTAATTGGAGCCAAACGTGACCCTCGTCCAAAAAGCCAGAGTAGTCTGCGGCGTGTCAGCCTTTTTGTCGTTCCTGCTCTCTGTGTACCTGTGGTTCTCAGGCGATAGGCAGGCAGGTATCTTCGTCGGTATCTGGGTGCCGTCGATTCTATCCAGCGCCTACTTAGTCCTCCCGAGCCCAAAGGGGTAGCATGAGTGATGTTGGTATTTTCCTAGCCGGATTGTTCGTGACCCTTCTGTGGGGCAGCGTTGTCGGGGGGCTTATCTTCGTGGCGCTAAACGGCGACAAGAAACAGTAGCAGCTTATCTGCAGCTCATCTGAGAGAACTCAGCAACAAACGTCAGCGCAGGGGAACACCCATTTCTGGCGAGGCGGGACTAAAAATCCGTGCTAATCGAAGCTAGCTTCAGGGGCGAGGAGTTTCGGAGGGCTGCGCTCGGCGGAAAGCCCCGGTCTCCTGAGGAGACCCCCTAGTCGCTTAGTCACCTACCGAGTCAAGAACGAGGGCAAAGCCAATTGCTGAGCAGAAAAGTCCCTACCCCTCCCGTTCATCCACAATCCGCGGTGTCTTACCCGCGATGGTAGGAATCGCCCCGCGCTTTACTACCTCGACAGCGAGAGCGCCTGAGCTCTCTAACTTGCGAAGAGCCGGGATCGCTCTTAGGAGCGCTTCGAGGACGGTGTCTTTCAGGTCTCCTTCTCCCTCAAAGGCAATCGCAATCTTTTCCTTACCATCAGAAGACCGAACACGGATCTGAAAGCGCTCGCCAAGGCCCGGCACACCGCGCGCTGCAACAGCTACGTCGTCCGCTCTTAGGCGCACGTCCCCAACGAGCACCTCAAGCTCATCCACTCTTCCCTGAAGCTCAATGACCGGAAGCGGCAGGCCGCAGCTGCAGCCTGAATTAATACGCCGCCCGCGGTCTCCAGCTCGGTAACGAATAAGGGGCTGCAGCCGCCTGTGGAGGTGCGTCACCAAGATCTCCCCTTCCTCTGCCGGCAGCCCCGTTGCCCGGTCCACTACCTCGACGAACACGTCTCGCTCAAGGATGTGGTACCGTTCCGTCCGGCGGAGCGCTTCACACTGAACACCAAGCGTGCCGCACTCTACGTTCCCGTACACGAGTGCGATCTCGGCGCCGAGCGCCTTCTCCATAAATTCTCGAGTCTCTGGAGGAATCATCTCTCCGCCGCACAATACCGAACGAACGCGGGGAAGCCCGCCCTCGATTAGGCGAACCAGCATCGAAGGCACACCAACTATCGCCGTCGGGCGAAGCCACGTGAGGGTCCTCACCTGCTCTTCAACATCAAGTGGCAGCGTTGCGCCCACCGGCAAGAGTGTCGCACCAAGGATCTCAACTGCTTCGTGCATGCCGATCCAAGCGGCCAAGAGGCCTCCTGGAGGAAAGATGTTCGCCACGCGGTCATCCGGCGTAAAGCCAGCGAGGCGCATAGCCATGGCGAGACCTTCAGCAATTCGGTGCTGCTCGGCGAACTCACGGTGAACTATCTTCCGAGCGCCACTCGTAGCGGAGGTGCTTACCACCACCGAGCCACGCGTGGGGCCCGTGAGCAGGTCTCCGGTGCCATCGGCGTTTACGTGCTGCCGGATGTCATCCGCGTTCAGCATCGGCAGCGCAAAGAAATCCTCGCAGCTCCGCACTGGGCGAAGCGAGCGGGCGTAAAAATGGCTGTGCTCGGCAGCATACGCGCAGATGGCAGCGATGCTACCCAGCACTTCTTCCTTCAAAGGGATCCTTTAGCGGGTAATCGATCCTCGCTTGGCGCCGATGCTGCGCAGCAGGTCCTTGTTCTGGCGCACAAGAGCGTAGCTCTGATCCTCAATGTTGTCTTTTCCGGACAGGTCTGGCATCGCTGGAACTGGGAGCCCAAGGTGCAGGGCTATGCTGCGGAGAATCGCGTTATTGTACGCGTGCAGGAAGCGGTTATTCTCAAACGGAGTGCCGCTCGGCAGTTCTGGGCGCGCTGGCATCGGCGCCCCGAGCTTCTCTGCCAGAGTCGAGTAATCGAGCTGGCTCAGGAGCGCCCGCACACTGTTCTCGCTTATGATGCTGTACTTAGGAAGCTGCGGCTGCACGTGCCGCAACCCTTCCTTGCCCATAATCTTCTCTTGAAGAACCTGCTCTTCGCGGAGCAGCTTGTTGACCTCGCGCAGCTCTTTAGCGTCGGAGGTCGAAATAGTTACGGCGTGAAGAACGGTCTCTTTGTCCTCCGCTTGGCACACGGTGGTTGAAGACAAAATCAAAGTAGAAACGACTAGAGCTAACTTTCTCATCGGGTGCATTCTCCTAAATGAGTAGACACTTTTGCGGCACAACAAGTGGCGGGGTGGAGCCACAGACAGGCGAACGGCAGACGACCCCTCCAGCCCCCCAGCTTTTAATGTAGCTGTAAGAGAGGTGTCAACGGGTCCTTTACCTCGAACAGTTAGGCCCTTTTCGGCGCTACGAGTGCGGTGATACGCTTGATTTCTGCACTGTTGCGTTACTTGAGGCCAATCTGTGAACCAGAAGACAATCCCAAGCGCTCCTTGGGTCGTAACGTCCATCTTCGCAATCAGCACACTTGCTGTCGGGGCAGCGATCGGCTTTGGCGTTGAGATGGACAACATCAGCTCCGCGAAGATCTTCCGCCTCTCTCTCATAGCGGCCCTTCTCGTCGGCTGGGGCGTCATGCTCGCCGCTCGGCTCTCTCCGAGGTACGCCTATCTTTGGCTCGCGCTAATTCTCTTACCACTGCCGCTCGGATTTTATATGATTGGTGGACCCGGGGAAGATACCGTTAGCCACACCCTGGTTGTCACCGCAGCCCCACTCGTTTTGGGACTGATCGCCGCCGGATACCGTCATTTCAAGGACAAGCGAGGCGCTTAGTCGCTAGCCGCCCGGCAGTAAGGGCTCCCGTGCGCCGAGGCTATATTCCGCCACGCTGCGACTTCAGAAATCGACCCAAAACGACTGGATAAGGGCTTAACGGCTGGTTGAAACTGCCCCAAAGCGTGCCATATGTGACTAGCCCCGCCAGCTACCTCATGATTACAGGTGAGCACGTCGCTCAGAAGCTTGTTCGGAAGATCCAACAGGTGCCAGGCACCAGAAGGGACTCCAATGTATTCCCTCAAGGGTACGATTGGTAAGACTCCAACGTTCGAAGGAGAGACTGAGGTTCTAAACACAACAGGGGGATTCACTCTTCCCATTATGGGAGGGAGGGTCCTTCTGGCGAGAAGATCGCTCGCGGATCCCAAAGGGAACCCCATCCCGTACCCCGGGTGGTGGAACTGCTTGGGAGGCGGGGCATCTCAGGATGACCTCTCCGTTGATGCCGTAATTGGCCGTGAATTCACCGAAGAGAGCATGTGCGACCTCGGTGAGATCAAGGGTCGCGCGGGTCGGGCAATGAGCGTCATCTCAAGGCGTCCAACTGCTATCGGGCAACCGATCTCAGTGGACACCGCCGAGGCTTGGGTCGTCGCATTCAAGGGAGAGCCGAAGCTCACCGACGAAAGTCGGGAGTTCAGGTGGTTCTCGTTCTCGAATGTTAGCGACGAGCCGGAGATCGTGGGCAAAGACATCCGCCCCTTCGGACGAACCATGTTGTTCGTCCTGTGGGGGGTCTCAATTGCCCAAGACCCGCTCTACCGCGGGCCAGCAACCGAGGCGCTGCATGAGAAGCTGCGGGACAGGCTCGTGCCTTCCCCCAACTATAGGCTCATGTGCGACGATCGGTTCTTGGTTCGGGTCCAGCTCTCTCCTTCCGGCGAGCGTGTGGTTGAGGTTTGGCATAACCTCTCCCTTGCACCGGAAGCAGACAGGAACGGGATCCTTCCAGGCGGCCCGCTCTAGCGTTCGGTTTTTCCTAAGGTAACCAGGAATTCCTATTCCACTGAGCTCAAGCAGTTTCTTGAGCACCCCTTACTCTTCTTCTCCAAGCAGGAAGTCCCCTAAATTGCACGTGGTCGCGCTCTCCTGAATTAAACCGAGAGTGGCTAGCGTTGCTACGAAGCTGTTCCGCGCGCGAAGTGTCGTATTATGGAATCGGACGATTTCCAACCCGCAGAGGGGCTTCTCAGAGATTTCGGAAGAGAGCATTAGAAGCCCTACTGGCCACCACGCACAACTGCGTGCAGCTCATCTGGCTGCGGACGCTCAAAGCTCGCCAACTTGTCTCGGATAAAGCCCTCGCTAGTCCAGAACGATCCGGAGCGGCTCAGAAGCCGCTCACAAATAAGGCTCTCATCGCAGTCAACGAAGATAACCTCGCAGGTGCAACCGATCTCCGCCACTTTTCTCCTAGCATGTTCCCTTGAATCCCGGCTCCAGAATCCAATATCGAGGATTACATCCTGCCCGTTGCGGAGGCACTGAGACGCTACACTCCAGACAAGTTGGCAGAATCGCCCGAAGCACGCGTCGAATTCCTTATGGCTGAGGGCCTCAGGAAAGATCTGATCAACCCACTCATCCGGCGTGAAGCGCACCGCTCGGCGCCTGAGCGCAAGCTCTTTTGCGTAGGTGGTTTTACCCGCGCCAGCGAATCCAACCATGAGGTATGCTGTTGCCATAGGCGATTCTATAACGCACCTGGGTGGGGTGCGACGACCCTTTATCTTGCCGTTAATTCTCTTACCACTGCCGCTCGGATTTTATATGGTTGGTGGACCCGGGGAAGATACCGTTAGCCACACCCTGGTTGTCACCG
>CANLJX010000020.1 GCA_947491545.1 Deltaproteobacteria bacterium | reverse complement strand
GGGCGGGCAACAGGGTGGTCAGCAGAGCGGGCAACAGGGTGGCCAACAAGGCGGACAGCAGGGTGGTCAGCAGAGCGGGCAACAGGGTGGCCAACAAGGCGGACAGCAGGGTGGTCAGCAGGGCGGACAGCAGGGCGGGCAACAGGGTGGCCAACAAGGCGGACAGCAGGGTGGTCAGCAGGGCGGGCAGGGAGGCGGTCAGCAGGGGAATAATGGCGGTGGTGGGGGAAGCGGCAAGACTAAGCAGCCATCTGGTGGACCAGACTCATCAGCAAGCAGCGGACAGGGCGCCTCAAGCAATGAACCATTCGAGGTGGGCCAGAGCAACAAGAAGGGTGGGTCGCTCGACTCAAAGCAATCCACAACGAGCCAGGCTCAGGGCAACGATTCTGCGGGAGGAGACGGAGAGGGCGTCGATGGTCCTGCGGGCAGAATGAGCGCGAAGCTCGACAGGAATGCTGCGCCGCGCCAAGGTGGCTTCGGCGACCGAGAGTCGGGGCCTGGCTTCGGACCTGACGCGAAGTTCAACGAGCAGGCGATCGAGGTCCGGGACGAGCAAATAGACGAGCGTTCGGTCGGAGACGAGTCCACCATTGAGGAGAACGAGGAAGAGGCGCAGCCGCGAACCTCGCTTGAAGACGTGACCCTTGCTAAGCCAAAGCCCGCGCTACAGCGCGCAGAGCAGCCCATTCCGCTGGAGTACCAGGACGTGCTGAAGTAGCGCCTCATCCCAATCCTTCTCTTTCTCCTGCACTTGCACCCAGCTTCTCCTCATAATCATCCATTTTCCGATGACCACTCTATACATTCGCGTCGAGACGCCCGGATGAGGAAGAGGAAAAAGAAAAGGATCGGCGCCAAAAAAGGGGACAGACTTGCTCTGTAGAAAACGTCTGCAGTGTCAACTCAAGTCGTAGCTGGTTCATTTCATTCCTCGTCCTGATCCTAATCCTCCTCTTCCTCCTGCACCTGCACCGGCTCCTGGTCATAATCAAGAAATGCCGGGGGGTTGCCCCGAATATGTCCGGAAGAGGGGGCGGAGGAAGACGAGGGATCGGGTGCAAGTGCAGGAAAAAGAGAAAGAAGAAGACTAGGACAAGGATGAGGAGGAGAACGGCCGGTTAGCAACTCCTTCGGGACACAACACCTTTTCTACAGAGCAGGACATACTCCGTTTCTGCGAGTTGCAGCTCGCTCCCTCCCGCAGTAGATTGTCGGCACCTATGAGTGACTTAGAGCTTCGTGACGCAGCAGCGCTCGATCGCGCAATTGGCGACTTCCAGGCCTCTTTCTCAAGGATCGAGCAGGAGGTCGCTAAAGCGATCGTTGGGATGAACGATGTCGTGCGCGGAGTTGTGTCGACGATCTGCGCGCGCGGACACGTTCTGCTCGAAGGCGTGCCGGGGCTCGGCAAAACTCTCTTGGTGAAATCAATTGCGCGCGCTCTCGGTCTCTCCTTCAAGCGCGTTCAGTTTACTCCCGACCTGATGCCTTCAGACGTGACCGGAACGCAGGTGCTGACCGATGACGCCGGCGGGCAGCGTCGCTTCGTCTTCAAGCAGGGTCCTGTCTTCGCAAACATCGTGCTCGCTGACGAGATCAACCGAGCGACGCCAAAGACGCAGAGCTCGCTGCTTGAGGCGATGGAGGAGCGCCAGGTCACGGTACTCGATCAGACCTACCCGCTCCCGCAGCCGTTCTTCGTGCTCGCAACCCAGAACCCGATTGAGCTTGAGGGCACCTACCCGCTGCCAGAAGCGCAGCTCGACCGATTCCTCATGAAGCTGCTCGTGCCGCCTCCCACGGGGAAGGACCTTAAAGAGATCCTCTCGCGCACAACTGGAACCGCAACGTCCGACGTTCAGCCGATCTCTGGGCCCGAAGAGGCTTCTGCCCAAATTGCGTCGATGCAGCGAATGGTGCGCCAAGTAGTCGTGCCAGACCCGATGCAAGAGGTCCTCGTTCGCCTCATCTCTGCGCTCACTCCGGGCTCAGAGTTTGCCACTCCGAAGGTGAAGCGCTACGTGCGATTCGGCCCGGGACCGCGCGGCGCGCAGTCGCTCGTGCTCGCTGCCAAGGTAAGCGCGCTGCTCGACCGCCGCATCAACCTCTCCTTCGAAGACATCCGCGCCAACATCAAGCAGACACTGCGCCACCGCCTCATCCTGAACTTCCAGGCTGAGGCCGATGGCGTTGTGGCCGATGACTTGATTGAAGAGGTTCGGAACGCGAAGTAGTGCCTGTGCTGCGGCTCCAGGGCCAAAGCCGGAAATCGACTGGTCGTAGATCATGCAGCTCTCGCAGGAAACGCTCCGACTCTTAAACGCCTTTGCGATGCGCACACGCCGCTCGTTCTACGGCATCCGCCAGGGCTCGCACCGCTCGCAGCGCCGCGGCCACGGCGTTGAGTTCGCCGATTACCGCAACTACGAGCTGGGCGACAATCCGCGCTACATCGACTGGAACCTCTTTGCGCGCAGCGACAAGCTGCTCGTCAAGCGCTACCTCGAAGAGGAAAACGTTGCGCTCTACATCGTCATCGACGGCTCGCGCTCGATGACACACCCATCGCTTCGGGCGAAGTGGGACCTGGCGTGCCACGTCGCAGCGTTCGCCTCTTACATCGGGCTAGCGAGCCAAGACCCCGTAACGATCTCAGTGCTTGGCGGGCCGCACAGCCCGCGCTTCTGGAGCGGAAAGGCGTTCGGGCCACTCTCGTCGTTCCTCTCAAAAGCCGGCGAGTCGCTTATTTCTCCCGACGTTCGAGACATCAACGTTCCAGAGGAAGCGCGCCGCGCAGCGACGCGCGTGAGCTTTCCCGGCATCTGCATGGTGATCTCTGACTTCTTGCTTCCCCTCGCTGACGTTGCCGCAACCATCGCTGCATTTCGCGCCCGCAACATGGAGGTCCACGCCGTGCAGGTTCTCGGCGAGAGCGATCTCGAGCTGGAGCCGACCTTCGACGCGCTAACGGTAAGCGACAGCGAGACCGGAGAGGTTCGCGGCGTTGCGCTCGACTCAGGCACGCAGGAGCATTACTCGGGGCTCCTGTCTGACCACATCGCGCGGGTGCGCGAGCACTGCCTCGCAAGCCAGGTCAAGTTCATCTCAGCCACGGCGTCAGGCTCCCCATCTTCGGTCGGGCTAGACACCATCCGGCGCATGGGGCTCTTCGTATGATCTCGCTCTTCGGCTTCACGCTGTCGGCGACAGCGCCGTGGCTGCTGGTCGGGGTCCCTGTTGGGCTCGCTGCGCTGGTGTACATCTACCGCACCCGCGACCAGGTCGTTGAGCAGGTTGTCTCGACGCTGCTACTCCTGCGGCTCCTTCCAGAACGCTACACCTCACGCCGCAGGTTCTTTCCGCCGCTGCAGTTCTGGATCGACCTCGCCGTGCTAGCGCTCCTCTCGCTCGCCGCAGCCGGAATCCTCGCCATCGACGCGAGCAAGCGCATCGCGATCGTCGTAGACTCGTCTCTCAGCATGGCGGCGCGGGCGCCCTCGGGGACGACTCGCCTCGCAGACGCCATCAGGCTCGCGTCTGCGGATGCCGTCGGCCAGATCGGCTCGACGCGCTTCACTGTGTATTCAGCAGGCGGAACCCTGACGAAAGTCTCCGAGCCTGACGTCTCTGCCAGTGCTGCTACAGCAGCGCTCTCTTCGATCTCGCAAACCTTCGAGCCCGACCGAATCGACTCAGCGCTGCGGAACCTACTCTCCGAGGGAACGTTCGACGCCGTTTGGGCCTACACCGACCGGCCCCTTGGGAATACGGTGCCGGGGGCCACAATCCGCGTCACCACCATCCCTTCTGACCCCACTAGCGTTAAGAACACGTGGATTAGGTCGGCGGAAGCGTCGTCGTCCGCTCTCGCCGTGCAGGTATCGACGATCGGCCAGGCTTCAGACCGCACAACTGTTTCGGCGCAGTGTTTCAGCGAAAATGGCACCGCTGTTGGCAGCCCCCTCTCAACCTCTCTTTCAGCCTCATCGGGCACGGCAGAGAGCGTGAGCCTTTCTCCACTTCCCTCAGATTGGAACTACTGCAAAGTCACAGCGCAGCCCAGGGACTCATCAGCCGACCTCCTCGCAGTGGACAACGAGGCGTGGGTCGCGCGCTCAGCTCAGCGCGCAGCGATTCAAGTCTTGAGCCCACTCACTCTGGGCGAACTGGGGCTTAACCGCATCTCTGGCTATTCCTTCATGCGGCTCCCGTCCGCGAGCGACCCGTTGTTCAGCCCCAACAGCTCGACGATCGTGCACCGCATGGTTCCACCGAAGAAGCTCACTGCACCCCTTCTCGTTGTGGTCCCTCCTGCTGGAAAGCTCCCGTGGGGCGGCGAGTCAGGTCCTGCTGTGAACTCGGGGATCGCAGTCACTCGCTGGGACGCCTCGCACCCGCTCCTGCAGTACGTAAAGCCGACACTCATCTCGGCTCCGAGCGCGCTTTCGCTCACCTGCGATGCTGGCGCGCAAGAGATCCTCTCCTCAAGCTCTGGAGCGCTCGCATGCGCGGGCGAGCGTGGTGGCCAACGGTACCTCGTCACATCGCTTGAGCTGTTCCCGTTCGATGGTGCTGCATCGCCGACAGTGAGCATCCTGACCCTCAACTCGATGAAGTGGCTCTTCGGCGCCGAGAGTGCGGCAGGAAACTTAAACTTCCAGCCCGGTCGGGTGAGCCTGCCTGCTGGCGCAACGAGCGTGCGCTACGTCGCCCCCACTCCATCAGCGGTTCCAGTCTCTGTCGATGGCCGTGTAACGCTCCCCTCGCCGGGTATCATCTCCTTCGTTCCGCCACAGTCGAGAGAGGCCGAGCTGCGCGCGGTCACGATATTCTCTGATGAAGAGTCCGACCTCTCTCGGCAGCGGGTGATCGAGGTCCCCGTTCAGCCTGTGACAGCGACCCGTCGGGGAGCCCGAGCACCGCTGCCGATCGCCCCTTGGCTCGCTGCGCTCGCGCTCCTGGTGCTGGTCATCGACATCTTCCGGCGAATCCGTGGCCGCACGTCATGGGGGATGCGATGAGGTTCACCTTCCCGCTTATCCTCGCAGCCATTCCTCCCTTTGCGATCTTCGTCTTGCTGACGCTGCGCAAGAAGCAGTCCCGAACGCTTAAGGGCTTCCTCGCGGCGCTGCTCCGCGTGCTGTCCGCAAGCGCGGTGCTTGGCGCACTCGCTGGGCCCTTCACGAGCCTCGACCAGCTCCCAGAGGCTATCCCGGTCTTGGTTGATGTCTCCTCAAGCGTTGGCGCCGGGCAGGGGGATGCACTGCTGAAACGCGCTCGCAAGCTTGGCTCAGAGCTCGGGGTCTCTCTCGCGCTCATCCCGTTCGGAAAGAGCGCGCTGCCGCAGCGTGCTGACTCTGGCCAAGACTTCGCAACGCTGCGTCGTGCGAGCGAATCAGCAGACAGCGGCGTGAGCGACCTCGGACAAGCCCTCACTCGGCTCGCTATTGACGCATCTCCTCCACCGGCTGCGCTGCTCCTGTCGGATGGGTACGAAACTGCCGGTAGCGCCTCAACCGCAGCTTCGCTCCTCGGCTCCACCACGAGGGTCTTCCCGCTCACGGAGCCAGGAGAGTCTCAGGAGCCGGCACTTCGGGTTTCGCAGCTCTACGTGCCGCTCACCGTCAAGGCCAAGAAGGCCGCTGAGATTCGGGCGACCGTTTCAAGCGCCGCTACCGAGCCGCTCTCGGCAGAGCTTGAGCTTAAGCACGGAGATTCCGTGCTGCTCAAGCGGACGGTGTCGCTTGAGCCCGGAAAAGACCTGCTCGTTCCGACGCAGAGCAATCCTGAGGTAGAGGGCCTCAACGTCGTGACAGCGACGCTTGCCTGGCGCGACTCAGAGGGCAATCACACCGTCACACGAACTGCGTGGCTTAATTCCGAACGTCGCAACCGAGTGCTGCTCCTCTCTGGCTCGTACGACGACCACCGCATCCTCCCGCAGATTCTCAAGAACCAGGCCTACGAGCTCGACGCCCGAATCTCGGATCCCGACACATCCGCTGAGCAGCTCTCGAAGTACCGCGTCGTAGTGATCAACAACGCTCCCCTCGACGGGCTCCCGCCAAGCCTCGTTCGGGCGCTGCCTGAGTACGTGCGCGGCGGAGGCGGCCTTGTCATGATTGGCGGCAACAAGAGCTTCGGGCTTGGCGGCTACATCGGCTCTGAGATCGAGCCAATACTGCCGGTTGAGCTCGTTCCGCCGCGCACCGAGAAGAAGCGGCTCAACATCGCCGTGCAGCTCGTGATCGACAAATCACGCAGCATGGCAGACGGCAGTCGGCTTGAGTTTGCGAAGTCTGCCGCTCGGGAGGTTGTCTCGACGCTCAAGGACGAAGACTACATCGGAGTGATAGGCTTTGAGGACGTGGCCTTCGTTGCGCTGCCACTCACGCGAGTCAGCGAGGCACGCCGTATTGCGTCTGACAGAATTAGCCGCCTCTTCCCAACGAACGGCACAAACCTCTACCCCGCGATGGAGGAAGCGCGCCGCGGGCTCTCGCGAGTGACTGCTGGGCGCAAGCACCTGATCGTGCTGACCGACGGCCAGATCCCCGATCAGGGGCCGATCTACTTCAACCTCATTCACCAGCTACGCACGCTCGGCGTCACGGTCTCGACAGTCCTCGTCGGCTCGAATGCTCCCGACGCGTTCATGACGACGATGGCGCAGCTCGGCGGCGGGTCGTTCTACCACACGGATGACCCACGAAACCTGCCAAAGATCTTCCTCTCAGACCTCAAGATCGCAACGGGCGAGCGCACGCTGATAGAGAACCCTGAGATTCCCGTGCTCGTTGGGCCCAGCGGGGTTCGCAGCACTGGCATTCGGAGCTTTCCGTTCCTGCGGGGCTACGTCGAAACGCTTGAGAAGCCCGCTGCGAACACCGAACTCGTGGTGCCCGAGGAAGATCGTCGATTTCCGCTCCTTGCATCGTGGAAGGTTGGCGCCGGAAAGTCGATTGCCTTCACCTCCGATGCCAACGGGCGCTGGTCAGCCCCCTGGATGGCGTGGGATGAGGTGCAGGAGTTTTGGTCTAATATCGTAGAGTCTGCGCAGCCAGAGAACGTGTCGAAGTCCCCAACTCCAGAGTTTGATCTGCGCACGTGGGTTGAGGGCGGCACCCTGATAATGGACCTCGCCGTGTTCGAGGATACAGGCGCCACCTCGGTCACGGCTCTGCTCAAGACCCCGCAGGGCGAAGAGCGAGAGGTAACCTTCTCGCCGCGGCAGCGCGGGCACTACAGGTCAGAGCTTCCAGAGGCAACCGCCGGAACCTACCGGTCAATAATCTCTCTCGGCAACCTCCCGCTTCCAGAGGTGGCATGGACTCTCTCTGGAGAGCTCTTCGGCGAGCAGCCGAAACGCGCCCCGAACCTACAGGTGCTTGAGTCCGTTGCTTCAAAAACCGGCGGGCGCCTAAATCCTTCAGCCGCTGACCTGAAGCCTCTCCTCACTCAGGGCACCAAGAGCCGCGACCTCTCGCTTGAGTTCCTGGCGGCAGCGCTGCTGCTCTTCTTTGCAGAGCTAGCCGTTCGGGCGGCGCGCCTCAGGGGACGCAAAAAGCAGCGGCTAGCTGCCGCCGCGTAGCGCGCGGCTGAGGGGGTGGTACAAAGAGAGCGGCGAGGGGAATAACGGAACAGCCCTCTCTCTGTCCTCGCTGCTCTCTTTGTGAACCTCAATCTGTTGCTAACGGCAGGAATGGCTTGATCGGGTACGTTCATGTTCGCGGCTGAGGGGGTAGAACAAAGAGAGCGGCGAGGACGGCGAGGGGGGATAACGGAACAGCCCCCTCTCTGTTCTCGCTGGTCTCTTTGTGAACCTCAATCTGTTGCTATGACCAGGGCACAACAACACCGAGGTCACCCTCTCGATTTAACGACGGGCAAAAACTAAGTAACTGAAGAAACGAGCTTTTGTCCTAAGCGCCCCTATCAGAGGTTTAAAAAAGGGCCTCAAATCGCGGGGCGGTTTCTCTCGCTTCTGGCACGCCGCTGCGGTAAATACTCGGCGCATGTCAGCTCCGTATACTATCTACTTCGCTGGAGAGCTCTTCTCGCTCAAGCACCTGGTCGGCAACGCCCTGCTCGCTGATGCCATCAGCCGTCTCTCGAAGAACACCTACCGCTGCATCCTCCCGCAGGATCTTGAGCAGCGAGAAACAACGGCGACCGCCATCCGCAACCAAGACCTCTACTACTGCATGTCGTGTGACCTCGGCATCTTCCACTTCGATGGGCCAGAGCTCGACTCCGGCACCGCTGCTGAGTTCCTCTACGCGAAGATGCTCGATATCCCGGCGGTAATCCTGCGCTCCGACTTCCGCCAGAGCGGAGACGCTAAGTCTGTCCCGTGGAACCTGATGCTCGCAGGCTACCCGCGAACTGAGCTCGTGCTGCTCGACAGCGTGCTGCTCTACAAGCAGTCAACGGCGAGAGAGCTCGGAAGCTCCGAGGCCGCTCTCGCTGCCACCGAGGAGCTGGCGCAGCTCACCATCGCCGCACTCGATGCCGTTCGTGCCGCGCCACCTATCCTCCAGCCGTCTCAGCGTGAGGCGGTCTACGAGTGGGCCCGCACCTTCCCAGGCTCGGGCTTCGACTCGAAGGTGTCGCGCGACGAGCTGATCAAGGTTCTAAAAGCAAAAGTAGAGAAGGGGCTCCTATGAGCGCACAGGTGGCGGTCATCGGCAGCTTCGTTCAGGACCTGGCCTTCAAGGTCGCCTCGTTTCCGGCGCCCGGAGAGACGCGCATCGGCACGTTCTTTACCGGCCCCGGCGGAAAGGGCTCAAACCAAGCCGTCGCATCGCACCGCCAAGGAGTTCCAACCCTCTTCATTGGCGCAATCGGCGACGACCTATTCGGCTCCGGCTACCAGGCGTGGGCCTCAACTGAGGGGCTCCCTACAGCGCTGCTCGTTGTGCCGGGGAAGCCCACTGGCGCGGCCTCTATCGTCGTAAACGAGCGCGCTGAGAACGCAATCGTTGTGGCGCTCGGCGCAAACGATGCGCTCACCCCAGAGCACGTCACCTCTATCCTCGCAGCGCAGCAGAAGGTTTCTGTGGTACTGCTCCAGGCCGAGAGCAACCTCAAGGCAGCAGAGGAGGCCCTTCACTACGGCCGCACGCGCGGGCTCTTCTCGATCTTTAACCCAGCACCTATCAACCCTGGCGTCACTCCGGAGCTCCTCGCGTTCGCCGACTGCGTCACGCCGAACGAAACCGAAGTCGCCTACCTGATTGAGAAGTTCACCGGCCAGCGCCTTGAGCGCGACGTGACACTGCTCTCTGATGAAGAGCTGCAGAGCGCGCTCGACCACATCCCGTCTCCGACCATCATTGTCACCGTTGGGAGCCAGGGCTCAATCCTCTACCAGCGGCGTGTGGCACCAGGCAGCATCCGCTCGATCGGGCAGGGGCAGATCCTTCGCATCCCGTCGATGCCGGTGACGCCTGTCGACACCACCGGCGCCGGCGACGCCTTTAACGGCGGCTTAGCCGCGGGGCTGGTCAAGTTCCAGGGCGACCTGGTGCAGGCAATTCGCTACGCAACCGTCGTAGCTGGGCTCTCCACCGAGCGGGCTGGAACCGCGCCAGCGATGCCGAGCGCAGAGGAAGTTACTCGATTTTCGCAGTTTTACTCGTAACAGGAAGGAGTGGCGATATGCCGTACATTACACGCAAGGACCGCAAGCAGTACCAAGAGATCCTAAACTCGCTCGCCGAGATTATTCCCCAAGACCGCATGCAGCGCCCAGGGCACATGAACTACATCGTGAGCCTCCTGATTGAGAAGGTGTACGGCAAGGAGATGCGCTACGCTGACCACAACGAGGTGATGGGGTTCTTAAACTGCATCGCGCTTGAGTTCTACCGCCGAAAGACAGCTCCGTACGAGGACCTCAAGATCGCCGAAGAGGGCGACCTGACCGACCTCTAGTCAGCCATATTTCCGCCACTGTCTGGCGAATGCTTACGGGACACCACAGATCCCAACTAATGCGGACACCGAGCGATGTCGAGTAGCTACCGCCTGCGTGGTAAACCATTTGGGCGCCTATTCTCACCCCAAGAGGACCTCCATGTCTGTGCAACCGTCCACGAGCCCTGACAAAAAGGTACCGCCGCAGACGGATCCTGTGGACCTGGCTCAGGCTCCCTTGTCGCCGGCTCCGAAACTATCAACTATCAACCAAGCGCTCGAAATAGCATCCGACAAGAGCATTACTCTCCTTGAGCGACTGCGTGCCCTGAGTGACCTGCTGCCCCGCGCCCTGCCGCATGGCGCTGAGCCATCAAGTGAAAACAGGGTCGTTGCTCTCGGCGTTTTATCTTGCGTAACCAAATCCTCCGCATTGGCCCCATTTCCTCGTGCGCAGCGAGAGTTCTCCGAAATCGTGGTCGATACTGTCTCGCACGCCGCGCTGCTCGTGCTGCCCGATAGCTCGCCAGAAGAGCTGAGCCTGGTTGCGGACGCGATCCTCAATATCGACCGCCTCTCAAAGGACGTGACCAAGGAAACTGTCGCGCGCGCCCTTAGCCTATCCGAATCAGCACCGACCGATGTGCTCGCCAAGGTGCTGTGCGCTGCCTCACCCTCTAAGGCTGAGTCAAACGACCTATGGAGTCTTGCAAGCGCCGTTTTGGCCCGCCCTGAAACACTGCCCTCTGACATTCTCGTTAGGTGTGCTGAGAAGCTGTGCTCGTGTTACGGAACAGTGCCTCAGCATGCAGAGGCCCTCTCTGCAGAATTTCTGCGCCGCATGGGTGACGAGAGCTTTTCGCTCGTATGCGACTTCAGCGACAGCATGTACACTCTCTGCCGCCAGAAACCAGAAAGCCTTCTCTCTTCTCACTCGCCCGGCTCGTACTCCCAGCTGTGCGAGATCCACACCTCCTGGCGCGACGCACTTGCCAGCCGCGCAGATGAGCTCGCTCCAAGGTTGCTTCTAATTCGGGACGCCTTCAAGCGGCTCGGCATCGAGGGCAAGAGAAGCGCTACGCGCGCACTGGGGGAGCTCGAGCAATTGTTTTGCAGGGACAAAAACTCCCTCTCCACGAAAGATGCCGTCTCACTTGCGATCGCCACCTGTCGCATCTTGTACAGGAGCGAAGATCTCTGCTCGGCTATCGCGAGGCGATGCGAGGCTGAAGCGGAGTCGCTCTCCGACAAAGACTTTGCTTCCGTGGCTCGTGCCCTCGGACGTCTCGGGTTCCGCGACCTGAAGTTTATAAGCCGAATGTCCGATGAGGCCTGCAAGCGCTTCGATACGCTCAAGCCGCACCATGCCCTCCACATAACTTCTGCTCTCTTTAACCTCCAGGCGCTTCAGCCCCGCGTGGCGGAAGCTGCGCTTCGCCACACCCTCGCGAATCGAGACCAGTACCTGGAGTCCGACTACGCGCTCATGCTGTGGTGCCTCTCTTCCGTCTTGCCTGACCAGGTCGGAAAGCTCTGCTCAGCCGAAGACCTCTCTGCGATCGGGGAATCAGGAGCCTGGCTACGCACTTTCCAGACCTTAATCTCATGCGGGAAGTTTGTGAACTTTGACCTCCAAGATCGTGAGATCGATAGAAAGCTACGAAGAGAATGTGCTTTCAACACCTCGCGCCTTGAACGAGCCGTTCTCGACTCCCTCTCGCGCAACCTACGTGACCTACCGCTAGAATTCATGCTCAATCCTTTGGTAGCCGGGATCGAGGTCGACATCCTGATTAAGTCGCCCGCGCGTCAGTTTGTGATCGAGATCGATGGCCACCGTTACCACAGCCTCTTCGGTCCTGATGCAAACCAGCTGCTCTTCGGTCTCGATGTTACGCAGGAGACGGTCCTGCAGCGGCTGGGGTATACCGTCTTTCACATAAACACCGCTGACCTCACCATCGGCAAACGCCAACAAAGCTCCGTGGACCGGCTGGCTGCGACAATTCGCGCAAAAGTACTGAACGATGCTGCCAGGACGACCCCCTCGGTCGCCCTGCGCTATCCTTTCAGTCCGGGCAGCCCCACTCGGTCGCCACTTCCAGGTTCTGCAACTAACAAACCTGCTGAGAAGAAGCCCTCTTCAGAGTCTCTCGCGTAAGCTATCTCTGGGCCTCTAAACGCAAGACGCCCGTTACAACGTCCTCTGTTTTGAAGCGCGCTCGTAGGGCGCTTAGCTCTTCGGTCGATAGCGTCCGAGCATCAACGAGCACGACACTCCCTGATCCGATCTCTCTCTCAACAATCTCGGGTCGGTCGAGCACGGTAGCAACAAAAGCCTCCCTAGCCCCACCCGCGGCAAGATTAGCGTTTCGATGTTCGCGCGGTGAGACTCCACTGAGTTCGGTCAGCGGAACTCGACTGGGAGCCACAAGCTTTGATGCGTACTCTACTCGGCGAGAGATGGGCAGCACCCGTGTGCCGGTCATCGCTTCCACCATCGCCGGATTGCGCCCCGTCACTAGCACCACCGGCTGTTCCTTCGATATCGCCAGCGCGACGCCGCTCAGCTCCTGGACCTGTGCGAAGCCGTCAGCCCCGCGAGCCGAGGGGCGGTGGGAAGCTACCCACGCACACGCTACCCCAAGCAAAACTATCGCTATCACGAGGCGATGCAATGCAGCCTCCGAAGCTCCTTGAATGAACCGCACAACAGCAACAGCGGCAACCGGGGCAAGCACAACCGCGCTCGGCTCAAAGTAGAGCTCCCACGGCCAGAAATAAAGCAGGTGAAACGCTACCGTCACTACCGCCGCTAGCAACGCCGCCACCTCAGCGCTCAAGCCCCTGCTGCCGTCTCCACCGGCGCGCCACACCATAAAAATGCCTGCGACCGCAAGCGGCAAAATAACCACCAGGCCACTTTGCGAGAGCGCGCCAAAGTTATCCACAAGATATCCCAAGCTGAAGAGAAGCTGTGGATAATCGTAGGGGATCGGGCTCCAGAAATGGTACCCAGTACGAAACGGATCACCGAACACAGCTGCATTGTGCCAGCTCGTGAGCGCGCCCCAGAGCATAAGCGGCGCAAGCGCTCCTGCGAGCCCGAGCTTTGGAGCCCTTGCTTCTCGCCACCACGCACAGAGAACCGGCAACGCGAAAAGCACCGAAAGCGGCCGACATGCCACCGCAAGCATGAGCGCCAACCCCGCACACAACCAGCGCGCAAACCCTGCATCCCTGCTCGCCACGGCGCAGAAGAGCCCAACGAGCGAGAAGGCTGCTGCTGGGGCGATCGAGAGCACCTCTTGAGATGCCCCAACGAACGTTGGGAGCATCAGAACCAGGGCCGCAGCCACAAAACCTGCGGAGCCAGAGAGGAGCCGAACGCCCGTCAGGTACGCCACGCCAACACCGAGCGCCGCGCAGAGCGCGATACCGTACACCCCAGCGCCAAGCGATCCAGCGCCAAACAGCAGCAGCGATGGCACCACAATAAAGAGCGGAAAGCCCAGCGGGTAGCGCGGCGGAAACGCCGCGCCGTCGAGCGTGATAGAAAACGAGCCGTGCAGCAGCAAGTTGCGCGCTGACACCGCGTACTCAACGGAATCCGGCGAGACCCGTAGCGATGCTGCATGATCAACTGAAGGAAAGAGTATGGCGGCGGCGAGCAGAGCAAGGAGCAGTGCAGTCCAGCGGTCGGCACGCTCAACGCTCCGCACAACCGTCACCAGGCCAGAGATCGCAAACAGGGCGAGCACCACGAGCGGAACGGCTGCAACAACGACGGGGCTCACAGAGAGAACGGGGAATGCGCTGGCGGAAGGTGGCATGGGGGTAGTGTGCCTTGAGACTGGGTGGGCGGCTAGGCGGAAGATATGCTTGTGTTGCGGTGCTACTGGGGGAGTCTCAAAGAGGGGGCTTTCCTTGTCTCTCTCTGCTCTCGCCGTTCTCTTTGTAAAAACTAACCTGCCACTAGTAGCAGAGGGAAAGAAGAACAAAGAGGGCGGCGAGGACAGCGAGAGGGGGAGGTTTCTTCCCTAATCCCTCTCTGCTCTCGCCGTTCTCTTTGTAAAAACTAACCTGCCACTAGCGGCAGAGGGAAAGAAGAACAAAGAGGGCGGCGAGGACAGAGAGAGGGAGAAGATTTCGCTTCTATCCCCTCTCTCCTTGTGAAAGCCCCCGTCTCGCCAGAAAAGGGAGCAGCTAGGCCAGAACCAGCTTGGCGAAGCGGTACACCAGCTTCTTCTGTTCCTCGAACGAGTCAAACTTAATCACCACCGTCGCCGAGGTGCCGCTTCCTGTCACTTCCTCCACAACGCCGTTGCCGAACGTAGGATGGATAACCCGGACACCTGCTGAGAGCTGCTCAAGCGCCGCTGGATCCTTCTCAAAGTACTCCTTCGGGGTCTCTGGCTTCTTTGAAATAGTATCCGCGGGAGCGAGCATGCTCCGAATCTGATCCAGCGAGACGTTCGCTCTCGGCTCTGGAGGCTCGGCGCGGCGAGCGAAGCCTTGCTTGCGCTTCCAGGAGGAGAGCCCCTCGTCATTTCCGCCATCATCGTCCTCAAACGAGAAGCGTGGGTACCCCTCAAGGAAGGTCGCACCTTGCGAACGCTCGGTGCCCACGGCCATGAGCCGCTCGCCTGCCACATCTTTCGCGAAGCGGCTCACTACGCGCGCCCCGCCAGAGCTTCCCATGCTGCCGCCTGAGGCAAACATGCCGCGGTAGTATGAGCGCGTCAGGTAGAGAATCCTCATGGCTCGCGTAATACCGACGTAACAAAGCCTCCGCTCCTCCTCAAGGCCGATGGGATCGTCGAGCGAGCGGTAGTGGGGCAGCAGCCCCTCTTCAAGCCCGCACAGGAACACCACCGGGAACTCCAGCCCCTTGGCCAAGTGCAGCGTCATGAGCGAAACCGTGTCAGGCTTCTCCGCTGGCGTCTGTGCCCCGCTCTCAGCAGCAGGCATGTCGGCGCTCGAGGTGAGCGAGATGCGATCGAGAAAGTCCTTGATGTCGGACTCTCGCTCGACGCCTTCACGCTCCATCGTGCGCCCGAGGGCCGAGAGCTCCTGCAAGTTCTCTATCCGAGACTGCGCGGTCGGATCCTTCATTGCTGCGAGCCGTGGCCCGTACTCCGTGCGCTCAACGATAAAGCTAATGAGCTGGCCGAGCGGCATCTGAGCCGCTGCGGTCTTGAGCTCAACCACGAGCTCCATGAACTTCTTGACGCTCTTGTTCTCCTCGGCCACCGCAACAGCTGCATGCAAAAACGGCACCGACGAGCGCCGCGACTCCTCTGCGATCGCAAGGATCGCCTGTGCCCCAATGCCGCGCGGAGGGGTGTTCACCACGCGCTGAAAAGCCTGGTTGTCTGACGGGTTCACCAAGAGCCGCAGGTATCCCAAGATGTCCTTAACCTCCTTGCGGTCGAAGAACTTCAGGCCCCCGTAGATCTTGTACGGCACCTTGGCCCGCACGAGCGACTCTTCGAGCGCTCGCGTCTGTGCGTTCGTGCGGTACAGCACAGCAATCTCTGAGTGCTTGTGGCCTGAGGAGACGAGCTTCTTAATCTCTGAGGCGATAAACTCCGCCTCCATGTTCTCGTCGTAGCCGATGAAGGTGCGAATCTTCTCGCCTGAGTCACCGGCCGTCCAGAGCTTCTTCGCCTTGCGCGACTTGTTTTTCTCAATCACCGCGTGCGCGGCATCGAGAATCGTCGACGTAGAGCGGTAGTTCTGCTCAAGCTTCACTACCTGCGTGTTCGGGAAGTCTTTCTCAAACTCAAGGATGTTGCTCACAGTCGCGCCGCGGAAGCCGTAGATCGACTGGTCGTCGTCGCCAACCACGAAGAGGTTTCGGCGCGGCTCGGCCAGCAGCCGGATAAACATGTACTGCACCTTATTGGTGTCCTGGAACTCGTCTACGAGAATGTAGTGCAGCGTCCGGCGGTAGTACTCAAGCACATCCGGAAACTCGCGCAGCACCCGCACCGCGTTCACCAGCAGGTCGCCGAAATCCATCGCGTTCGCCGCTAGGAGCAGCTGCTGGTAGCGCGCGTACACCTGCGCCTGCAGGTCGCTCTCGACGCTAAACGCGTTCTTGCCGGCCTCAGCCGTGAGGACGTAGTTGTTCTTCCAGCGATCGATCGCGCGAGAGAAGCCGTCGAGCGGGTAGCGGTCATCGTTGATGTTGAGCTCTTGGATGACCTGCTTCAGCACCCCTTTGGTGTCCTGCTCGTCGTACACCACGAACTGGTTTGAGTAGCCCAAGTGGTGTGCGTTGTGCCTCAGAATCCGCAGCCCGGCTGAGTGGAAGGTCGAGATCCAGAGGCCGTCGGCGGCCTCTGCCAGCAGCCCCTTGAGCCGCGATCGCATCTCCTCTGCTGCCTTGTTTGTGAAAGTCACTGCGAAGATCCGGTCGGCGCGGACGCCAAGCTCGCCAATGAGCTGCGCCACGCGGTGCGTCAGCACGCGGGTCTTTCCGCTACCCGCTCCGGCGAGCACTAAGATCGGCCCGTCGCCGTGCTGAACAGCCTGCTGCTGGGGCTCGTTAAGCCCGGCTAGAAGATCGTGAGCCATACCAGAAGAACATTCGGCGGATTCGCCGGAATTGTTGCCTAGAGGGAGTGAGGATTGGTCACCAAACATCGGAGGGGGCTCCTCATCACCTGTTACTACATAGATCCGGCAAGTCGCCCGCCCGCCCCTGCCTGCACCACGTAGAGTGCCGAAACGAAGCTGCGCGATCTTTGCCGAACAGAGAAGAGGGAAGATACAAGCAAGGGGGTGGGAGGGGCAAATGCCTAGTGGCGCCAGAGGTGCCGTTACTAAAGCTCCATCGCTAAGCAGCAGGTACGCCCCAGTTCGCGCCACGCTCCGCTTGCGCCGTAGCGCTTGTTACCGCGCGCGGCGAGCTACATGCTGGTCGCGCAGCGAAACCTTGGCAACGCTGTAGGCAGCTCCGCCCGGGCCGTAGATCGAGACCTGGTGCGAAACGAAGCGGGCGACGTAGGCGAGGGCGATCGAGGCACACACAAAGTCGAGGCCTGGGATAATTCCGATGTTCATAACGATCCTCCGTTACGGGTTAGCAAACGTTCCTTCTATTGTTTTTCTATAGCAGCCGTTCGCCGTTCTTCAAGTCTTTTTCTATATCCCAAAGAGCATCAACCCCAAAAATTTCATTTGTGGGTCGAGTTGTCAGTGAGTTGCGCCGACAAACAGCGTTCAGATAGGGGCGCTCACCTTTTTCGTACCCCTGATTTTTCTGGTACTGTGCCGCCGATGTCGGAGTACAACCGCAAAGATCACCTCTACCAGAAGGCCAAAGAAGAGGGCTACCGCTCGCGTGCGGCGTACAAGCTCATAGAGGTGCAAGATGCCTACAAGATTATCAAATCTGGCAACAGCGTGCTCGATGTTGGAGCCTGGCCGGGGGGCTGGACGCAGGTAGCCCTGAACTACGTGGGCGACTCTGGATCGGTCACGGCTATCGACCTGCAGGCGCTCGACCCAATTGATGACCCGCGCTGCAAGCTAATCGCCGGAGACGCCCGCGACCTAGAGCAGATTCTGGGGACGAACGAGCCGTCCTTCGACGTGGTTGTGTCCGATATGTCAGCGAAGCTCACCGGGATCAAGGAAGCTGACCAAGCGGCAGCCGTCGGATGTGCCGAGCTGGCACTCTACGTCGCGCAACAAAACCTGAAGCAAGGCGGCAACTTCCTCGTCAAGGTGTTCAAGGGCGGCGATGTCGAAGGGTTTGTCAAATCAACTCGCCCCATGTTTAATAAGCTCCTGCGGTCGGAGCTCAAGTCCACCCGCAACACCTCGAACGAATTCTACGTAATCGGCCTCGGATTCAAGCGCTAGATCCCCAGGAACCCCACCCTAATGAACCTCGTCGCAACCACCCAGCAGGTCGGATCCTTCATCATCGACACAACCGAGCAGTGGGGACGATCATGGATCTTCCTCTACCGCACGGTGCTAGCCCTCTTTAAGCCCCCCTACCGTCCGTTCCTCTACATGACCCAGCTGCTCGAGATCGGGGTGAACTCGATGTTGGTAATCGGGCTAATCGGGCTCTTCACCGGCGCCGTGCTCGCGGTGCAGGGCGAGTACACCCTGGCGAAGTTTGGCGCCACCGCCTACACCGGCCCGGCAGTGGCGCTAAGCCTCATTCGAGAGCTCGGTCCTGTGCTCACAGCGCTCATGGTTATTGGACGCGCCGGCTCGGCCGTGACAGCCGAGATTGGAATCATGCGCATTACTGAGCAGATCGACGCCTTGCGTTCGATGGCCGTTGATCCGATGAAGTACCTGATGGCCCCGCGCGTTGCTGCAGGCGTGATCGCCATGCCGCTCCTGTGCGGCATGTTTAACGTAGTTGGAATCTTTGGCGGATACGCAGTTGCCGTTGGGCTTCTCGGCTTGAGCCCCGGAACGTTCATGAGCCAGATAATGTCGTCCGTTGGGCTCGTCGACGTGTGGTCAGGCTTCATCAAGGCGACCGTCTTCGGTCTCATCTTCGGCTGGGTCGCCTGCTACAAAGGGTACACCTGCGGATTCGGCGCTCAGGGAGTGAACAAGGCAACAACTCAATCGGTAGTGACGGCATCGGTAGCGGTGCTGATCGTCGACTACTTCCTCACCTCTGTCCTCACTCGCGTGTTCATGAAGTAGCCAGATGATCTCTGTACGAAACGTCTACAAGAGCTTCGGCTCACAGGTTGTGCTGGACGGGGTAACGATGGAGATCGAGCCCGGAAAGACGACGGCTGTCGTCGGCCCGAGTGGTGTCGGCAAGTCGGTGCTGCTCAAGCTCATCATGGGGATCATGACACCCGACGAAGGCGAGATCTTCATTGAGGGCGAGAACATCACCGCCGCGCGCAGCGAGTCGCGCAAGAACGAGATTCGCCGATCGCTCGGCGTGCTGTTCCAGGCCGCTGCGCTGTTTGACTCTCTCACGGTGTACGACAACATCGCATTTCCGCTCCTCGAGCGAACCGGCTGCAGCGCGCTGCGCGCGCACGAGAAGGTGCTCGACATCGCCGAGTCGCTCAGCCTCACGCCGTACCTGACAAACTTTCCGGAGCAGGTCTCTATCGGCATCCGCAAGCGCGTCGGCATGGCGCGGGCGCTCGTCACCGAGCCGAAGGTTGTGCTCGTGGACGAGCCCAACACCGGCCTCGATCCGCTCGACGGTCAGGAGGTTTACGATTTGATCAATGCGTGCAAAAGTCAGTGGGGATTCACCGGGTTGGTGATTAGCCACGAGCTTCCTGAAGTTTTCCAGGTGTCTGACCGAGTAGCGATGCTGCTCGGCGGCCAGGTGATCTGCGAAGGAACTCCGGCAGAGCTAATCGCCTCCACAGACCCCGCAGTACAGCAGTTCCTCAACGGGAGAACGGATGGACCAATCAAAATACAGTAGCCCAACAGGCGCGCCACGGTTGTCGGTGCCCAAACGCAGCGTGTCTCTCGAGTTCTTCGTTGGGCTCTTCGCCATGGCTGGCGTTGGCGCCGCTGCTTACCTCGCCGTGGGGCTGGCAGGCCTCGAGTTCGGAACGAGCAACAAGTACGACATCTACGCCGAATTCGACAACATCTCTGGCCTCAAGTATGGCGCTTCAGTCGAAATCGCGGGAGTGCCGATCGGGGCCGTTTCTGAGATTAACTTGAAGGATCCAGTAGCTCGCATCACGCTCAAGCTCGACAAGTCGATCCAGATCAAGGACGACGACATCGCGTCGATCCGCACCAAGGGCATCATCGGCGATCGCTACGTCAAGATCTCGCGCGGCGCCTCTGACAAGTACATCGAGCCGGGCGGCACGATGGTTGAGACCGAGTCGGTCGTTGATATCGAGGACGTCATCGGAAAAGTTGTTCACAGCTTAAGCGGTGACAAGGATGAAGACGAAAAGGGCGGCAAGCCCAAGAAAGAAGAGTAAACGATAGGAGTGCCTCATGTACCGCATAGCAGCCCTGCTCATCGCAACCGCTGGACTGATTCTGTCGGCCACCGCTCCCGCGAAGGCGCAGACTACGCCGTCGCCTAAGCTTGAGATGCAGAAGACGATTGACGACATCATCAGGGTCGCCGCTCAGTACCCCGACGATGCGCAGAAGACGACTCGCCGCCAGAAGCTGCGCGAGCTGATCAACCCGAAGTTCAACTTCACCGAGATGTCGCGGCGTTCGCTCGGAGCGAACTGGAACGAGATTACTCCGGCGGAGCAGAAGGACTTCACCACCGTATTTTCTGAGCTTCTCGCCCGCACGTACCTCTCGAAGATTGAGACGGTGAAGCCCGGCATGGTGAAGATCGACTCCGAGTCGGTCAATCCGCCGAAGGCTTCGGTCAAGACCACTGTCATCAGCAAGGGCGACAACTTCCCGATCGAGTACAAGATGTCATTCGAGGACGGCCGCTGGCAGGTGTACGACGTCGTGATCGAAAACATCGGACTGATCGGCAACTACCGCAACGAGTTCTCCGGCATCATCCGCAAGGAGAAGTTCGAGGGGCTCATGGCTCGCCTCCGCCAGAAGGTTGCGTAAGTGCCGTCGCTCACCCTGCAAGAAGTCTTAAGCGAGCACTCAGGCGGCCCACAGACCGGGGTGTTCACCGACGGCGGCTGCCAGCCTAACCCTGGGCCGGGCGGCTGGGGCTACGTGTACGTTGTTGACGGCGAAATTGTTAGGCACGACCACGGGCAAGAGCCGCAGACCACCAACAACCGCATGGAGCTAACGGCCCTCATCAACGCCTTCTCGTCGCTCCCTGAAGACGCCGAGATCGAGGTGTACTCAGACAGCGAGCTGTGCGTGAAGACGATCAACGAGTGGGCGAAGTCGTGGGAGAAGCGCGGCTGGAGGCGCAGCAGCGGCCCGATAGCAAACCTTGAGCTCGTGCAGAAGCTCTACTCCCTCGCGCAGGCGCGACCAGGCGTAAAGCTCAAGTGGATCAAGGCGCACAACGGCTGGCTGTGGAACGAGTACGCCGACTCGCTCTCGACGGCTTGGACTCGCTCGACGCTGTAGGTCACGGAGGCGGTCACAGCTCAGGATCTCCCTGCCCCTCGCAGCCTGCGACCTCCGCGTTTTCCGCGCCTCCGCGTTACTAAACTAAGAAGCCCGCGGGCTCGACTAACGCCATGGGGATACAGATTCGCTCACGTTCTCGTGATGGGCGCGACAGATGTCGATCTTGAAACTTTTTGGTTAAATAGCGCGGAGGTCGCAGATAGGGTACCGGTCGAGATTTGTAACGGTCGCATCTGGACTTCTCGGTTGAGCAGATGCGCTCCTGACACCTTTCGACCCGCGTGCTCCGCGACTTCTGCGCCTCCGCGTTACTAAAGTAAAATGCTGCGGTATCGACAAAAGCATCGGGATGACGGCCCCCTCACAGCCTTTGGCCTCTCACCCGGCATGCGGCAGACGTTCTCTCGACTCGCCTCTACAAGCCTCGCATCAAAGCTCCCGAAGTGCCAAAATCAGCTGCTATGGGTCCGAACACCACTCCCTCTCTCAAGCAGCCAGCACTCCCTGCTGATGAGCTCGTACAAACGCTGCGCGACAACCCCGCCTGCGCCTCGTGGAGCGGTCCACACGGCGGTGTTCCACCCTTCGACCGCATCGCAGTGCAAGACTTAGGGCCCGCGCTGCGTGCTGCGATGCAGGAGCAGCTCGCCGAGATAGCCCTGATTGGCAACAACCCTGAGCCTGTGACGTTTGAGAACACTATCGCTGCGTACCAGCGCAGCGGCCAGTCACTTGACCGGGCAAGTTCCATCTTTAGCGTGCTCTCTGCCTCGATGAGCACCGAAGAGCTGCGAGCCCTTGAAGAGGAGATCGAGCCGGCCCTGGCGCAGCACTCAGACCGCATCATTCAGGACGAGAAGCTCTTCGCCCGCATCGAGGCTGTTCGTGCCTCTCTCGATGCCTCAGCGCCAACTCTTGAGCAGCGCAGGCTCGTGACCCTTCTCCACAGCCGCTTCGCTCGCTCCGGCGCTCGACTCTCGCCGCCACAGAAGGAGGAGCTCTCGCGCATCAACCAGAAGCTTGCGTCACTCTACAGCCGCTTTAGCCAGAACGTTCTGAAAGCTGAATCCGCAGCCCTCTTCATCGAAGACCGAAACGAGCTTGTGGGGCTTCCGGCCTCGCTCGTCGACTCAATGGCGCGCGCAGCGTCTGACCTCCGCAAAGCTGGCTCGTGGGCTCTCGTCAACACGCGATCCATCGTAGAGCCAATCCTGGCCTACTCGCCGAACCGCGAGCTTCGCAAGCGCGCGTTCAATCTCTTCGCCTCGCGCGGTGACGGCGGCGAGCACGACAACAACCAGATCATCCCCGAGATCACGCAGCTCCGTGCGCAGCGGGCGAAGCTCCTGGGCTTTGCTACCCACGCACACGTGCAGCTCGAAGAGACGATGGCGCGCACACCTGAGCGCGCGCTCAGCCTCATGCATGAGGTGTGGAAGTCCGCGCTCGGCCGCCTTGACCAGGAGCTACGCGAGGTGCGCGAGATCGCAGCGCGCGAGGGGCTAGCCACGGCGATTGAGCCGTGGGACGTGCGCTTCTACCAAGAGAAGGTGCGAACCGATCAGTACAGCGTCAACGAAGCTGAGATTACGCCGTACCTGCAGGTTGCGAAGCTGCGTGACGGCATGTTCTTCACTGCCTCGAAGCTCTTCAAGCTCTCGTTTCACCGCGCTCCGGGCGGCTCCGTTCCAACCTACCACCCTGACGTCGAGGTGTGGGAGGTGCGAAACGAGGGTGGTGCGCACGTTGGCCTTCTTTACTTTGATCCCTTCCACCACGAAGGAAAGCGCTCAGGGGCGTGGATGAAGAGCTACCGCGACCAGCAGCTGCTCGACGGTCCCGTAACCCCGATTGTCAGCAACGACTGTAACTTCATGAAGGGCTCCCCAGGGCAGCCTTCGCTCCTCACCTGGGTTGACGCGACGACGCTCTTCCACGAGTTCGGCCACGCGCTGCACGGGCTCTGCTCGAACGTCACGTACCCAACACTCTCTGGAACGAGCGTCTCGCAAGACTTCGTTGAGCTGCCGTCGCAGCTCCTCGAGCACTGGCTTGAGACCCCTGAAGTGCTCGCGCAGTTTGCGCTGCACCACGAAACTGGCGCGCCGATGCCGCCGGAGCTCGTTGAGAAGTTGCGCGAGGCGCAGAACTTTAATTCAGGCTTCACCACCGTTGAGTACCTCTCGTGCGCGCTGCTCGACATGGAGCTGCACCTGGCAGGGGAGGTGCAGATCGAGCCAAGCTCGTTTGAGCGCGAAGCGCTCGCTCGGATCGGGATGCCGCGCGAGGTCATTATGCGCCACCGTCTGCCACACTTCCTGCACATCTTCGGCGACGACGGATACTCGGCCGGGTACTACAGCTACCTGTGGGCTGACACCCTGGCTGCTGATGCCTGGGAGGCTTTCCTTGAAGCTGGCAGCCCTTGGGATGAAGGGGTCGCTGCCCGGCTTCGCGCCCACATACTCTCCGCTGGCAACGTACAGGAGCCGCTCGATGCGTACCGCGCCTTTCGAGGCCGGGATGCGGGGAGCGGCGCCCTGATGCGGCAGCGTGGGTTTGCCTAAAAATCGTCTAAAGCGCGGGCTAATTCTGCGCGCGAGTGTAGAGCCCGAGCTCTCCGCCCTCTAAGAGCGCAGCAGAGCAGCCCTGGGTTTTCACGTAGCGGGCGCCGCTCTCAAGCTTGAATTCCGGCGGTAGGGCCGCGCCCCGTTCGCTCTGCTCACGGATCACAGACTGCGGCTGGGTCGTGCTCGTCTTGTACTCGCGCACCTGCACGAGGCTCTGCACTTTAGCGCCGCGCAGCTTTAGGTAGTTGAGCCTAAGCTCATCGCGGTTGTCCTTGTCGCCGCCGATCGTAACAGCCGCCCCAAGAGCTGCCGCGCGCTCGTAGAGCGCTGTGAAGCAGGAGCGGCCGCCAAGAAAAAGCCCCTGGGCATGCGAAATGTTGCCGTAGGCGCTTAGAGCGACAAGCGCTGTAGCGACAAGCTTTCCAACAACACCTTGCCGCACGAGCCGCCCTAGGAAGCGGGCCACGAGGAGCAGGAGAAAGATCAGCGCCACCGCAAAGTAGCGCACGACGATAAACGAGGGCTCAACCACCACAACAGCAACGACCGGCGCTGCAACGAGCAGGAGCACCAGCCCAGCCACGCTATCACCCTCGCGCCGCCAGGCAACGAGCTCGACAGCGGACGCAACGAGAGCGAAGGCGGCCACAGCCGCCGCTATGGCCGATTCCTCTGGGGCGAAGGCCGAGAGCTCGGCTCCCCCGAGCGCCACACTGACGGCGCTAAGCGCCACCTGGAGGTACGGGGCGATAGGCCCACCTCCGATCTCTGAACCACGGTAGAGAAGCCACCATGACAGCGCTGTCGAAGCAGCCGTCAGCCCAACAGCGATGCCTGTCGAGGCGTCAAGGAGCGGTGCCGCATTTCGTTGCCGCTCGAGCACGAGCCATAGGAGTGCTGGCGCAAGAAACAGCAGGAAGGATGCGTGGGCCAGGAATCCAACGACGCTCACTATCGCAAAAAGCAGCGCCGTTTTGCTGCTGGGTGCTCGTCCACGAAGGTGTGGCACGAGCTGGAATCCGGCTACGGCACACAGCAGCATGAGCGAGTAGCCGCGCGCCTCTGAGCCGAGCAAAACGAGAGGGTACGACACTGCAACAAGGAGGCACCACAGCGCCCCTTGAAAGCCGGGGGCGACTCGCTTTGCGCACTGCGCAACGAGGATAAGCATCGCAGCGGCGAACAGCGCCGCAGGCAGACGCATAAGCCACTCCGGGGCTTGGGGCCCAAGCGTCCAGAGCCAGAGGGAGTTTAGGAGGTGGTTGTTGTCGTGGCGAATGTTCGTGAAGACCTCACTCGCCGAGCGAGCTCTCTGCACAAGCAGCACCGACCACGCCTCGTCGAGCCACAGCTCGCCGCGCAAGGAGATCAGGCGCAGAAGGACGCCGAGGGCGATAGCGAAACGGATGAGGAGAAATGTTGGAGCGGAGGGAGAGGAGGGTGGGGCTAGGCTGCTGCGCATTCAGGGTACCGCAGTAGCAGGAAGCCAGAAAAAAAGAAACGGACACATCTGCCAAGGAGGGTTCTCCAGCAGACGTGTCCGTCGCAGCGCGCCCTAAAGACTACTTGCCAGTCTTGGGAGCCTTACGGGTTCTCTTGTTGCGAGCCTTAATCTTCTTGGCGTCGCGCGCGTTTCTGCGGTTCCAGGTGATCTTAGTAGGGGAAGCCATAACACAAACTCCTTAACGTGTTGGACGGGAAAACCTACCGAAGATGGGGGTGTTGGTCAACTGTAGGGGGTCCCTAGAGGGGCTAGGCTTTCATTACCAAACTTGCCTTAAACATATGAATAACTTACGGATAGCGTGATCTTACCGGCTGTTTGGCGCGCTGCTTTTTCGAATCAGGGCCCCCCTCCTACCCGCGACCTCCGCGCTCTCGGTGCCTCCGCGGTATTTAACCAAAAAGTTTCAAGATCGACATCCGCCGCGCCCATCACAAGAACGTGAGCGAATCCGCCTCCTCAAGGCGTGAGTCGAGCCCGCAGCTTTTTAGTTTAGTAACGCGGAGGCGCGGAGTTCGCGGGCGGATCCTTGACGCTACTAGATATCTAAATTCCGGATCTTCAGCGCGTTGTCCTCGATAAACTTCCTGCGCGGCTCTACTTCGTCGCCCATCAGAACCGTGAAGATCTGGTCAGCGTCGATTGCGTCGTCGACCGTGACCTGAAGCAGCCTGCGGTTGGCAGGGTCCATCGTGGTCTCCCAGAGCTGCTCAGGGTTCATCTCGCCAAGTCCTTTGTAGCGGGTTATCGCCAAGCCCTTGCGGCCGCGCTGGTCAATCCAGTTTGCAACCTCCTCGACAGCCTCGATCGTCTCGCGCTCTTTGCCATCGCCACTCGCTGTCACGGTGAATGGGCCCTCGCCGATCTGCTTGAGGGAGTCTGCGTACACGCTACGGATCTCTGTGATCTTGTCGGAGATCCAGAGTCGGCGCGACACAGTTGTCACGTACGTAACGCCACGGAAGCGAGTTGTGACCTTAAACGCGGCCTCGTTGTCGTGGTCGTCGACCACCTCAACCTTAGGATCCGTTGGCACCCGGGTCTTGATGGCAGCAAGCACTTGTGGGACGAGATCCGCCACAGCCTGCTTGCTCCAGAGCGACTCGTTGAACGCGAGACCTGACTCTGCGAGGGCGATGATGACGCGCTTGTCGACGCGCTCCATCTGGATTTCCTCCAACGCCGGCTGGATATCAATCAGGCGAACGAGCAGCGGCTTTATCGTGTCCGCGTTCGTTGTCTTGCCGCCCTTGGCCTCGATTGTCGCTCCTTCAACACCCGCGCCGATGATGATCTCTGTGAACTCCTTCTCGTTCTTCACGTAGCGCTCCATCTTGCTCTTCTTGAGCTTGTAAAGCGGCGGCTGCGCGATGAAGAGGTGCCCGCGCGCGATAACTTCTGGCATCTGGCGGTAGAAGAAGGTCAGGAGCAGGGTGCGGATATGGCTGCCATCGACGTCGGCATCGGTCATGATTACGATCTTGTGGTAGCGGAGCTTTCCGACGTCGAAGTCTCCGGGCCCGATGCCGGTTCCGAGAGCCGTGATGAGCACTCGAATTTCCTCGAACGAGAGCATCTTGTCGAAGCGCGCCTTCTCGACGTTCAGGATCTTTCCCTTGAGCGGAAGGATAGCTTGAGCTTTCTTGTCTCGGCCCTGCTTCGCTGAGCCGCCGGCGGACTCACCCTCGACCAGGAAGATCTCTGCCTCTTCTGGGTTCTCGTTCTGGCAGTCTGCGAGCTTTCCTGGGAGGGCAGCGCTGTCGAGCGCGCCCTTTCGTCGCACGAGTTCACGGGCCTTGCGGGCTGCCTCACGGGCGCGCGCTGCCTCGATCGACTTATTGACGATGGCTTTGGCAATCGACGGGTTTTCCTCGAAGAAAGCGGCGAGCTTCTCGCCGGCAATCTGCTCAACGAAGCCCTTCACCTCGCTGTTTCCGAGCTTGGACTTGGTCTGCCCCTCAAACTGCGGCTCTGGGATCTTGATGCTGATGACGGCAACGAGGCCTTCGCGCGCGTCGTCGCCCTGGATGCCCTCGCTGAAGCCCTTCAGAAGGTCGTTCTTGTTGGCGTAGTTGTTGAGGGTGCGGGTGAGAGCGGCCTTGAAGCCGATCAGGTGCGTGCCTCCCTCAGGCGTGTTGATGTTGTTGGCGTAGGTGTGGATGCTCTCGGTGTACTCAGAGTTGTACTGCAGAGCGAGCTCGATGCCGACGTTGTCGCGCTCGGCCTTGATGTGAATCGGCTCAGGGAAGATCGGGCTCTTGGTCTTGTTGATGTACGAGACGAAGCTCTTGATGCCGCCCTCGTAGAAGAACTCCTGCTCCTTGTCGGAGCGCTCGTCGATCACGGTGATGCGCAGGCCGGCGTTCAAGAACGCAAGCTCTCGCACGCGGTGTGCGACCGTGTCGTACGTGAAGCCCTTCTGCTCGGTGAAGATCGTGTGGTCCGGGTAGAAGGTGACCTTCGTTCCTGAGCCCTCGGCATCGCCGATAACTTTCAGCGCCTCTACTGGGTCGCCGCGACGGAACTCCATCATGTGGAGCTTGCCACCCTGCTTGATCTCAGCGCGCAGCCACTCAGAGAGCGCATTAACGACTGACACGCCCACTCCGTGCAATCCACCGGAAACCTTGTACGCTTCCTTCTCGAACTTTCCGCCCGCGTGGAGCTTCGTCATGACGACCTGCACTCCGCTCACGCCCTCTGTCGGGTGGATAGACGTCGGAATTCCGCGGCCGTTGTCCTCTACAGAGACTGAGCCGTTGGTGTGGAGCGTCACTTTGATCGTGTTGCAGTACCCAGCGAGCGCCTCGTCGACAGCGTTGTCGAGAACTTCCCAGACCAGGTGGTGGTACCCGCGGTAGAAGGTGTCGCCGATGTACATGGCGGGGCGCTTTCTGACGGCCTCTAGACCCTCTAGAACCTTGATTTGACCGGAATCGTAGACAAGTCCGGTGGTGGCTTCAGTTGGCGCGGTGCTCATTGACTCTCCCCAAAACAGGATAACTGCAGAAGTTTAGGATACTTAGAGGCGCTTGGCAAAGCCCAAACCTACAGCGCTTGGTATTTTTAATAGGTTGAAATCATTGTGTTTTTTGCGACAATTCCCGTTCCCTGCAAAAGTCGGGGGAAAACGATTAAAAACATCCGAAATATTTGGGGTTTCCGGTCTCCGGAACGTCGCGCGTCTGGTAGTCGGATTTCACCGGATTTTAGGTGTGTGAGCCTGGTTGGGTTGCCCCAAAGCCATACCCGTCGCCTCGGGTGTGTAGCGAAACTGCGGCCTGGTTCTCGCTGACGAAAAGCCGTGCGCGAAAAAGTGAGGGCTCTTAACGGATCGCTCGTGCAGCGAGACTAGGGCGTTGTCGCGCCCGCTCTACGCCGCTCCGCCTATCTTAACACCGCTCAACGTGCCATCCTCCCCGCGGCTGAGCGCCTTTGTCTCTCTTATTTTTCCTAGCGCCGTTATCGTGAGTAGCTTTGATGTTAGTTAGCGGCTTCACCGTCCTTCGCAACGCACAGCTGATGGATTACCCCGCGGTGGAGTCGATCCGCTCAGCTCTTCCGCTCGTCGATGAGTACGTCGTCGCGGTGGGCCAGTGTGACGATCAGACGCGCGCTGAGATCGAGGCAATCGGCGACCCGAAGATAAAGATCATCGACACGCACTGGGACTGCTCACGTTCGACCGGCGGACTCATCCTGAGCGAGAAGACTAACGAGGCTCTCTCTTTTTGTAAGGGAACGTGGTGCCTCTACCTGCAGGCGGATGAAGTTCTTCACGAGTGTGATTATGAGAGGCTTCGGGCCTGCATGGCCCAGCATCGCGACAACGAGGCTGTCCAGGGGATTCTGTTCAAGTACATCCACTTCTACGGCTCCTTCGACACCATTGCCACATCGCGCAAGTGGTACCGCTCAGAGATACGGATCGTTCGCAACAACGAAACGATTCAAAGCGTCGGTGATGCGAAGGGGTTTAGGTCAAACGGCAAGAAGCTGGATGTCGTCGATAGCGGCGCGACGGTCTATCACTACGGGTGGGTCAAGCCACCTAAGCAGATGGGCCAGAAGTGCAAGCACTTCCTGCGCTGGTGGTACGGCAATGCGCGCGACGGCGACTTCGACTCCTTTGAGTTCTCTCGTATTTACGGGCTCAAAAAGTTCGCTGGAAGCCACCCGTCAGCTATAGCCGAGCGAGTCAAGAATCAAGGCTGGGTGTTTGATCGCAGGCGACGCTGGGCAGATGTTAAAATGTCTGACGCGCGCCTTGTGCTGAGTGACTGTCTGGAAAAAATCGTGGGGACCTTGCCCTTCGAGAAGAAGCCGTACCGGCGCGTCATCAGCTCTGTCTCTTAGGGGTTGTTGGGTCCTAGGGGGCTATGGCTCCTAGGTGCTCCGGCTCCTTGGCGCTATGGCTCCTTGGCGCTATGGCTCCTTGGCGCTATGGAAACGTTATTGCGAGACAGCTACCACTCCGCGTTCAACCCGAAGCACCTGCAGGTTGGGCACCTGCGCGAACTTTTCTGAGGGCGCTGCGGTGCCGGTAACGATTATCTGCCGAGGCTTCGATAGCAGTGCGGTAAAGAGCCGCTCCGAGCGCCCGGCGTCTAGCTCCGAATCAACGTCGTCAAGCAGCACCACAGGCGCCTCGCCCGTTAAGCTCTCAATCAGCTCGATAACCCCGAGCTTCATGGAGAGCACGACGCTCCTGGTTTGCCCCTGGGAGGCATACGCTCGGCAGTCGACTCCGCCTATGGAGATCTTGAGATCGTCCCTGTGCGGACCAACCAGAGGGCTTCGCAGGGCGATTTCTCGCTGGGATGCTCGCTCGAGCTGCTCAAGGATAACCTCCGTGCTGCTGCTCCCCTCGCGAACTAGGTCGCTGTCGAGCGACAACACCAGATCGCCATCGGTTGGGGCGTACTCGTGGTGGAATGAAGCTGCCTTATCGCTCAGTGATCGTATGAAGTTAAGCCTGTTATCCACAATTTTTCCACCGTGCTCGGCGAGCACCTCGTTCCACGGTAAAAGCTGTTGATAACTTGTGCCTTGCTGCTTTAAGAGCGCGCTTTTGCTGGCCAAAGCGCGCTGGTACGCCATGAGCGTTGAGAGGTATCCAGGTTGCAAATCGACCATATGGCGGTCGAGAAACTTCCGTCTTCCAGCTGGGGCGCCCTTTGCCAGCTGCAGGTCAGCTGGCGAGAACGCCACTGCCCGTAGCCGACCGAGGAGCTCTGTTATTGAAGGTAGGGGGTTTCCGTTCAGCTGCGCCGCTCGCTCACCTGGGGTGAAAATTAAGCCCAGCTCCTCGGTGCCGCTCTTGTGTGTAACCGATCCAAAGATTGAGCACTCGCGGTCGCCGAAGCGCGCAAGCTCTGCTGACGAATTTGTGCGAAAGGAGCGTGAACCGGTGAGAAGGTAGATGCCCTCTAGCAGATTCGTCTTGCCGTTGCCGTTGAGCCCCGTGATGAAAACAGCTCCCGGAGAGAGCTCAACCTGTTGGTCAGCGAGGTTTCTAAACTTGTAAACCTTAACGCGTGAAACAAACACCTAAACCAACTCTTAGCTAAAAACTGAAACTCCGCCCTGCTAACGTGACCGCAAACTTGCGTGCCAATCAATCAAGCCGCAGCGGCATTACAATACCGATGCTCGACTCGTCTGACTCAGCGTAGAACTTCCCTGGCCCCGTCTCTCCGTTTAGCTCCATGACAAACGGCTGGCTCTCGCTCACTGCGCCGAGCACATCGATGATGTAGCGGGCATTGAAGCCGACTGAGAAATCCTTCCCTTTGTACTGAACCTCAAGCTCCTCCAGCGCCTCACCAACTTCTGGTGATGAGCTTGAGATCTTTACCAGGCCACTGAAGAAGTCGAAGCGTACACCCTTGTTCTTGTCGCTAACAACGAGCGACACACGCTTGAGCGCCTGCGCTAGCTGTGAGCTCAACACGGTAATCCTCGTTCCATCTGTCTTAGGGAGAACCTGCGTGTAATTAGGGAACTCGCTGTCGAGGAGCCGAACTACGAGCTTCCACGCCGGACCCTCAACAACCATGAAGCCTTCG